>NC_015931.1:0-307211 GCF_000223395.1 Pyrolobus fumarii 1A
ATAGCTCACCCCATGCACGTAACGCGTCTAGAAGGGGGTGGTGGACCGGCCGGGATTTGAACCCGGGACCTCTCGGGTGCGAACCGAGCGCTCTTCCAGGCTGAGCTACCGGCCCACCTCTAGACCCGCTCTTTCCATGCACGGTGTTACGGCCGCCACTCCCCCTATAGCCTTTTGCCTATGAGTGGTTGTGGGGGTAGTGGTTCCAGTGGACGTCTTGGACGAGGTTTTCGAGAGAGTAGTGAAGGCTAGGATATTCCGGAATCGCTCTGTGCTCTCACCCGACTATATACCCGACAAGCTGCCCCACCGTGAGCGGGAGATACGCGCGCTCGGCAGTATCGTTGCGCAGGCGCTGAAGGGCGAGAGGCCCAGCAACGTGTTCATCTACGGCTTGACCGGCACGGGCAAGACTGCCGTCACGCTATACGTGCTGAGGAGGCTAGAGGCTAAGGCCAAGGAGCTTGGAGCCCCCGTCTCTTACATATATGTCAACTGCAGGCAGCGTGACACGCCGTACAAGGTTCTAGCCGAGATAGCCTCTACTCTCGACGTGCGTGTACCATTTACGGGCCTCTCTACAGCCGAGGTATACACGAGGCTCGTTAGGAGGCTCAAGAAGCTCCGTGGCCACGTGATAGTAGTCGTACTTGACGAGATAGACTGGCTTGTAAAGAGGAAGGGCGACGACCTGCTGTACAAACTGACGCGTATCGGCTACGAGCTTGGTCTGGACGCCGCGAAGGTCAGCATCATAGGTGTCACGAACGATGTGAAACTTGTCGAGATGCTTGATGCGAGAGTTCGTAGTAGCCTCGGGGAGGAGGAGATAGTCTTCCCGCCCTACAACGCTAAGCAGCTTGAGGATATCCTGCGGGAGAGGGCTGAACTCGCCTTCAACCCCGGCGTGCTAGAGCCCGACGTCATACCGTTCTGTGCGGCGCTCGCCGCAAGAGAGCATGGCGACGCTCGCAGGGCCCTAGACCTGCTTCGCGTGGCTGGCGAGCTTGCAGAGAGGGAGGGTGCAGACAAGGTGACAGTGGAGCATGTGAAGCGCGCGTGGGTCGAGATAGAGAGGGATCGTGTGAGGGAGGTTGTCTCGACGCTACCCCTGCACGCCAAGCTAGTACTGCTCGCTGTGCTCGAGTTGACAGCCGAGGGTAAGAGGTACACCACGACGGGAGAGCTCTACGATACCTACTCTAATCTAGCGTCTAAACTTGGCATAGAGAGGGTCACGCAGAGGAGAGTATCGGATATAATCGCGGAGCTTGACATGCTTGGGGTGATATCGGCTAGAGTTGTGAGCCGCGGGAGGTACGGCAAGACTAGGATGATAACGCTCTCGGCTGACCCAAAGGCTGTGAGAGATGCTCTAAGCGAAGACCCTCTGGTTCGCATCTTACTGGGGGCAGAGTGAGGATACTCGGTGTGGATGACGGGCCTTTCCGGAGGGGTGATGGTCACACTGTTCTCGTAGGCGTGCTTCACACCAATTTCATCCCATCGGGTGTTGCCGCGAGAATCGTGAGTGTCGATGGGAAGGAGGCTACCGAGAAGCTTGTGGAGATGGTTAGGGAGGTCGGGCCAGACTTAGTCGTGGTTGATTCGGTGACATGCTGTGGCTTTAACTTCATAGATGGGCATCGCGTTTACCTTTCCACGGGTATCCCCGTTCTCCATGTGTACCTCTACCCTCTCGATATGGATGCTGTAAGGAGGGCGTTGGAGAAGATAAGGTTGCTCGACGAGCGTTTCGAGGTTATACAGTTGCACTGGTCGCGCGCTGTTAGGGTGGAGTGCCGATACGGCCCACTCTGGGTTACTGCGTGGGGACTGCACAACCTGGAGGCGTTGGCGTGCAGCCTCCAGGTGTATTCTAGAGTCCCGCTTGTCATCCAGAACGCGCACCGCGTAGCAAGGTTGATTGTGAGGTGGTTGCGCCGCTCCCCGCTTTAATAATCGGTGGGGTTGCGTGCTACCCCTCCGGGCGGATGTGGCGTGAAGATAGGCGTTGTTGGGCTCCAGGGTGGCGTATACGAGCACGTCTATATGTTTAGGAGGGTTTTCGCCGAGGAGGGCATAAGCGGCGAAGTAGTGGTTGTGAAGAAGCCTGGCGACCTGCAAGGCGTTGACGGTGTTGTGCTGCCGGGTGGCGAGTCTACAACCATACAACGACTCGCGAAGAAGGTTGGCTTGTGGGATGCTCTGCGCGACACCGTGGAGTCTGGCACGCCCGTTATGGGTACGTGTGCTGGCGCGATTCTCCTAGCGAAGAGGGTTGTCGATGCTAAGGTTGGCGCTGCTAGGGTGGAGACTCTGAGTGTCCTGGATGTGACTCTCGTCCGTAATGCCTATGGTAGACAGAGGGAGAGCTTCGAGATAGATATTGAGGTACCGTGGGGCGACAAGCCATTCCGCGCCGTCTTCATCCGCGCACCCGCCATAGTGGAGGTTGGGCCCGGCGTAGAGGTGCTAGCAACCCTGAGTACAGAGAGAGTGCCGCTCATAGTGCCGGATGCGCCGCCGGAGGTCCCGGTTATAGTGAGGCAGGGTGGCATGCTCGCGACAACCTTCCACCCAGAGCTGAGCGGCGACACAAGGATACACAGATACTTCGTTGATATTGTGAGGGGTAGGGCTTAGCCACCTCCTAGTCTAGACTCCAACACCGATGCTATTACGGCGGCTCTCTCCACCCTACCCTTCTCGAGGAGGCCAAGCACGCCAAGCGCTAGAGCGACCACCTCGTCGTCTAGACTGGCACCTCTACACAGTTTCTCCAGGAGGAGCGCCACCGGGCGCAATGCACGATAGCTGTAACTTGGTGTGAAGCTACCCTCCTCTATCGCCGCATAGTTGTCGACTAGCGGCTTAATCCGCTCTAGCATCTCGCACGCCTCCCGACGTTCTATACTTACATTGACGTTTCTAACCACACTTTCCGGCTCCCCACGTTCGAGGAGTTCAGCGAGCCTCCTCGCCGCCTCGGTTACCTCTCTCCGTGGCATCCCGCATCTCCTTGGTGCGATAGACTTCCTCCTCAGCCCGCTTAGCCTTACTCACGTACTCCTCGCCCTTCCGCTCCCTCTCGGCACGTAGCCTCGCAAGCGCCCTCCGGTAGCCCAGGACAAGGTTGGCAATGCCCAGGTCTACAGCGCCCCACGCTAACGGACACGTCTCAACGCATATCTTGCACTCTGGCGCCTTACACTTCTCATCCACGTCTAGGGGGAGTCGAATAGCGTCCACCGGACACTTGTTTACACACACCTTACACTCAACGCAATAGGTTGCAGCGTACAGCGTCTTGAGGAGGAGTGCACAACTACCAAAGTGGCCCTTCTCCAGCCACACACCATGCTCATCTTCTATGATGGCCTTGCATCCACCGAGAGTGAACACCCTCTCCTCCACTCTCTTGGCCCCCAGTATCTTCGATGCAACCCTAGCAGCTCTCTCGATATCATTTCTATCGGCGCGACGCGGTGGTCTACGAGGACCGGGCAGCCTTGGGATTATCTCGACACCCGCTAGCCTAGCTATATCGCGCAAGTCGCGTGGCTGCAGAGCCAGCCTCCACGCGTGAAGTTCGGCAACTCTCCTCCAGCCGAATGGCGATATCCGCCTAGACGCGTCCTCTATGTAAGGCCTCCACGCCACGAAGTCGTCAGGGTAGAGTCGCTCGGCGAGCCTAAGCTCATAAACACTCTTGTTAGGGCACATGACACAGCTAATTCTCTCGAACCCCTGGTCGTAGTCTGGCGGCACCTCGGCCCTGAAGTAGTAGCGGAGAGCCAACATTTCGAGGAATCTCGGCCACTTGTAAGGCACTGCGTGCACCAACACGCCATGCTCAACGTCAACATAGGTTGCTGGTTTAAGCCCCCTACGCAGCGTCTCATAGCTTCGCGAGCCCGTGTAGCTGACTATAGAGTCACGACCTAAGCGGCGGAGGTAAGACATGAGAGGAGCTATCTTGAAGACCTGGGTACACCATCTGTAACCCCTCACCGGCATTCCGAAGGCGTCTGTCATCCTCTTTACATACTCCCACTCATTCTCGTGTATAACGACCTTCACACCTAGGCGCGACGCAGTCCTCTCCACGAGACTTGGTATGTGCGGAGGATCTCCGTGCTCAATATGGCTATAGAAGGCTTGAGCGTTTGACCCGGCCTCTACAAGCAGATGCAACGCTAGCAGACTATCCTTGCCGCCCGATAGGCCTAGGACGCCCCTCTTGCCTAACCGCCCCTCAAGCCACTCAACAACACGCCTAACCTTCTCGATGAGCATCTCAATGTGGCCTAGGTTTGCCTTGTACGCATCGAGGATAGAGCCCCCGCGCAGCACCAGCCTCTCGTCGGGCACAACATCCCACGTTTCTACTATACGCGCCACGCTGGAGCCAGCAACACCAACAGCAACGCCAACAACCCGACCATTATCCTCAACAAGATATACTCCGCTCTCATCTATACCACGCGGCTTCGCGTGGACAGGACTCTCGCGGATCGCACGCCCACCCAGACCTTCACGCTCCATAAGGAGCGCTAGCCCAGGCCCTGGTATCGCGATAAACGAGCCACGGAAATAGTCGTAGTATACTATCGCTAGCCTTACACCATTGACGAACCACTCCCACATCTGATCCAGGACGCCGTCACTATCCGTGTTGATGAGGCTTAACCCTCTCCGCGCAATATCTGCAACGCGCTTTGCAAATACCTCGTCGCCGAATGTGTACTTCAGTGCATCCTCTAGGATCTTGTAGTCTTGCTCGACGGCTGGACGCGGGTCGCACCACAGTCTCGACTGGCTACACAGGTCGACGAGCTTCGATGCATTCCGCGCAGCATAACTATACTTGAAGTATGGCACGTTACCCTCGAGGTCGTAATAGACGTGTAGCCCAGAGCTCTCAGAGCGTAGCCTAGCTAGCCTCTCTGCAACTATCCAGTCGAAACTCCTCAAGACGGGATATCCTTGCTATACACAGTGGTTCGGCCTAAAAGCAGCCTATCATCGCCGAGAGCTCATACCCCCCTCGGTCTCCACATCCCTGCCTAGCTGCACCGCCACTCTCGATAATATCGTTTCGAGCATCTCTAGTTGAGGAGGGCATCCAGGTACCCTCACGAGCGGGGTACCCTTAGGCTGCAAGACGGCTGGCGGCACAACCCTCAGGCCTCGAACTGCAAACACTCCACCGTTTAACGCACAGCAACCCACACTCACTAGAAGCTTCACGCCATGCATTATCTTTCTGAGCCGCTCTACATCCTCTATACTACCTGCAAAGCCCGTCACAAGTACTACATCAACCCCCGTTGGGAGCCTCGTCTCTTCAACCAGCATAGGCCAGTATACAATCTCGAAGAGTTCCAGGCACCGTCGGCACCTTAACAACGCCTTAGCCAACTGGACTTCGCATCCACCGCATCCACGGAGGGTCAGCACAGCTACTGTCACTACCCTGCGGACTAGTTGAGCGTCAGCGGTGTGCTTGTCTCGCCTCTCGTGTATACTAGAGCTATTCGCGAGATCCTTGGCTTCGCGCCGGGAGGTAGTGTCGCCAGGTAAGCGGTGACCAAGCCCCGGAGAAGCGCCTCGTCCATCGGCGGCTTCGTTGGATCGACGAGACCCATTGCCCATAGTAGCGCTATCCCGGCAAGTACATGTTTACATAGAGTGTACTTGTAGGCTTGTGGAGGGAAACCTAGCCTCGCAAGAACCCTATCCGCGCTTGCACCCGTGAATATTGCGTCGGGGCACGTACACTTGAGGGCATAGGGCCCTATCTCAACGTGGTATATCGTCTCCACGGCCTCTGGCGGCTGAAGCCTAACACGCCCGTCAAGCGTCCGAACCGCCACTGGTTGAAGCCTTACTCCCTTGCCCGCATACTTCGCCGACACCATGAGTATCACGTGGGCGTTATCTCCCACCCGCCTTACGCTAACGATACGCTCCGACGCGTGAATTATCACGTCACGCGCGCCACTAACCCTCTTCGAGATATACTCTTTCACACGCGGCGCATCGTCACCAAAGAAGCGCTCGGAAAGCTTGTACAGATACTCAGCTAGCTTGTCCAGCTTGGCCACTGCCTCGCCTCGCACCGCGTCTGGCAACCACTTTGCTCTGGGGGGCACCCTACACTACCAGGGCTATACTCGCCACGAGCCACGGTAATACCATCGTCGCCGAGGCACGACAAGGGAGCACGAAAAACCATGTGCCTAGAGGAGCTCAGAGGCTCTCATTGCTATCTCGGAGTATAGGCGTATTGCGTCACGGAACTTCGTCTGCCAGGGACCAGTGTAGATTATGTGCACCTTTAGTTCGCCTGGACGCCTTCTTTGCAGCCGAACCAGGTACTCTGCTAGAGCCTCGGCTAGGGGCTCTAGCCTCGGGTAGCCGGTCCCCAGGGGTGTCCTCTTCTTGAGCAACCGTCCGCCGAAGTAGACGCCGGTCACCTGGCTGAAGCGTAGACTAAAGTAGCCTCTCGAGAGCCTCTCTGTCTCCTCGAGGACACGGAGCCAGAAGCTCTTGTCAACAATGCTGTCCGCGCCTACGAAATCGCCAGTCTCGTAGACGCGAGTCAAGAGTATGAAGCTGTTCTCCAGCTGATTACTTATGGTGAGCCTCGGGTCACCAACCTTCTCCATGATAGCCCTTATGTCTTCAAAAGTGCCTAGCTGGTGCCTTGTGTATGTCACCTCAAGGCTGAGGTAGACATTGCTAGGCAACACGTCGAGTATAGCCTTGACAACCTCCGCGGCTGCATCGATATCACGGTCGTCATAGTATATCCTCCAGCCTAGGTGTATGTTGAATATCTCGGCACCGGCTAGTACGGCTCTCCTAGCGGCCTCGCGGAAGGCCTTAACCACCTTGGCTTGTGTCTCCGGCCTCTTGGCCACAACGTTGTAGTAGGGCCCGTGAGCCGTTATCGTCGTGAAGGCTTGGCGCGCCTCCCTCGCGTAACCCTGGAAGTACTCGTCGCCATAATACCTCCTGGTTAGGTCGTAGGGGGGCAGCTCGGTAAGCTTCATACCCAGTAGCGCAGCCTTCTCGAGCGTGGAGGCTGAGTTATAAGTGCCCCAGTCGAAGAGTACTGGCATTAGCGCGGTCACCAGTGATAACCTAGACCATGGTCTCGCTATAAAGCGGGATTGTAGCGAGCCGCTCCTTTCGGTGGTAATCCCGACGTACAACGAGCGTGAAAACATACCCGTGCTGCTAGAGAGGCTGGAAGCGGCTCTAAGGAGCCTCGAGGGGTGTTACGAGGCAATCATTATAGATGATGATAGTCCCGATGGCACCTGGAAGCTTGCACAAGAGCTCGCCTCGGCTAGATACCCGTGGCTTAGGGTCGTGCGGAGGATTGGAGAGAGGGGTCTGGGAAGCGCTATCGTACGTGGCCTGCGCGAGGCGCGAGGCAAGTATGTTGTGGTCATAGATGCGGATTTGCAACACCCGCCGGAGCTCATACCAAAGCTCCTCGAGACTGCTCTGAAAGAAGACGCGGATGTCGTGATAGCCTCTAGGTATGTGAGAGGCGGGGGTGTTGAGGGTTGGAGTTGGCTACGACGCCTCGTATCACTCGGAGCTGGCATGATCGCTAGGTTGCTCTTGCCCGAGGTGAGGAAAGTCAGGGACCCGATGAGCGGCTTCTGGTTGGTAAGGAAGTCTCTAGTCGAGGGGGTCAGCCTAGAGCCTAGGAGCTGGAAGATTCTCCTCGAGATACTGGTGAAGGCTAAGCCGGGACGCGTTGTGGAGGTACCCTACGTTTTCCATGAGAGGCTCCACGGTAAGAGCAAGTTAAAGCCCCGTCACATGCTCGAGTACCTGCTACACCTTCTACACCTTAGCGAGTACCGCGTGTTTAAGTTTGCACTTGTAGGCGCGTCGGGAACCATAGTCAACCTGGCAACTCTTGCCGCGCTAGTTGAGAACAAGCTACTCCCCCTCTGGGCCGCTTATCTGGCATCATTCGAGACCTCGCTTACATGGAACTACATTCTACACGACACGTTTACCTTCCGCGGAGCGAGACCACGCGGTTTCCCCAACGCGCTGCGATACTGGCTTCGCTACCACAAGGCGGCGCTAGGAGGACTAGCCGCATACTACACTGTCTCGATGACACTGTCTTCGATACTACACGTCAACTACCTAGTCGCCGGCTTCCTGGGCATACTGACCGGCTTCGCAGTGAACTTCCTGGTTTCTCAGCACCACGTGTGGAATACAGCGGGGGCCTCCAGCGGGGACCGGGTCATCCGGCCAGGTCCCCACGGGGGTCCCTAGACCCCCTCGGGGCTCCGCCGTCCAGTCACCGGCCCCCCAGGTTAACCTAGACACTCTCCTCCATAACCATTCTCGCAAGCATCTGGTAGACCGGCAGCTGCCAAGCCCAACGGACACCTACCCACTCTTCACGAGGCACATCGGCTAGCCTGAGACCCGCAACCCTAGTCAACATGTTGTACTTTATCAGTATGTATCTTGTCGCGCGCCTGGATCCCAGGGCGTCGGGATCAACCGTGTCTAGCTTTAGTCCCAGCTCTCTAAGCTCTAGTAGCGCCTCTTCGACACGGGGTTTCACACGATGCTCTAACCACTCTTCTATCGCCCATCCACATTCAGCAAGGGATACTAGCGCATCCGGCGACCCTCCTGTTAAACGATATAACATGTTTACATCGCCATTGAACCCTAACAACTTTGCAAGCGTGTCATGCTCCTCTTTGCTCATATGCCAGAATAGCGCTGGCGTGATGTTACCCACAAGTAGCCTGTAGAGGTTGGCTGTTATCCTAGCCTCGCTAGTGGCTAGTACGATACCAGCTCGCTCGTGTGTCAACACGCTGGCCTCGTAGACAGCCCGTACAAGGTCGCCTACACTCTCATCGTCAAGCCCTATGTCGAAGTCATCTATTATCAGAAGGCTGTTGGGCCCGAGCTCTCTCGCAACATTGGCTATCATCGTCCCCCTTGCACGCCCATCCAGATCGCCCAGATTCTCCAGCCTTTGCAGAACAGTATGCGACGCCTCGCCTATCACTAGAGTCGGGCGGGTATGGAGGCCTACGTAGAGCGTACGTACACCCAGCTTCGGCAACACCTGGGCTAGGCAGCGAAGCAGTGTCGTTTTGCCAGCCCCCCGCGGCCCATAGATTAAGAGGACTAGTCCACGTTTCACGAGCTTAACTATCCTCTCAACTGCTCCGACACGAGGAATATAGTGACCCTGGCTGCGCGGAGGACGACATATTACGCGCGAGAGGCTCTCGTAGCCGCGCAGTATCCTATCAAGGTTGTATTCACTAGCCAAGTTTCATACCCGTGTAAAATGATACCCCATTGTTGCTTTTTAGCTTGCAGTTCTGCCCGACACACCTACCTCGAGATAGCTACGCAGCATTCTTACGAAGGTGAGTGGGTCAACCACTATTACGCCAAGCGTCTCGGCTAACCTCTTGATACCCTCGTCGTTGGTCACGAGCACTGCCTTCAGCTCCAAGGCTAGAATGACTACGTCGAAATCCTCTAGGCTGTCGACTATGCCTCTTCTCGTAGCCTCACGATACTTTTCACGGAGATTACGTATGATGGGGCCAATGAACTCCTCTTGTTTCCTCTTCTCGTCCACAGCCCTAGCCTTCTCGGCCTCTCTCACGGCCTTCCATACAGCTTCTTCAGCCACTCTAAGCCCCTTCATCAACCTCCTTCTCATGTCCTCCACGTACTCTGCCATTACTATCGCTGGTATCCTCACGCTTAGTTTATCCGGTGCCTTGACGAGCATCCACGCCTGGAGCATCTCTATAGTTTCTGGCTGCACACCGTTACTCAGCAGGAACCTCTTCATCTCCGAGAACATCGTTGGAGTCGTGTAGAACTCTATACCGAGCTTTGTCCTCGCTTCCCTCAACAACCCCACAATGTGCTTGACTACCTCGTCGAGCGTCTGCACTCTGAATACCTCTCTCAGCCTAGGGTCTGTCAACGCACTGGTATCCAGCACAAACACCATGATGGCTCTTGCCGCGGGTTTCCCCGTAGCCATTTACTGGCACCTCTCCACTAGCGTCTAGACCGAGGCTACGCTCGTTAATTGGCTACTAGCCTGGAGCCCGGCTAGGAAGCCGGGAGAACCAGCCATGGACACGAAGGATGCAGCGAGGAGAGTAGAGGCTTATATAACAAACGTGGAGCTCGCGCTTGAGAAGCTGCGCGGCAAGGTAGGAGAGCCTTACACTCGGTTACTAGCTCTAGCCGAAGCATACGCCTCCGATGCCCGCTACTACCTCGAGAAGGGCGATGTGTTCACAGCTCTCGCGTGTATAGCGTATGCAGAGGGCCTCATAGACTCGCTTAGGCATCTTGGCGTGGTAGAGGTGGACTGGGAGCCACTCTCAAAGCTCCTTGAGCGTCCACGCGTGCTCGTCGCCGGGACATTCGACATACTCCATCCAGGCCACGTCTATCTTCTCCGTGAGGCCTGGAAACGCGGAAGAGTCTATGTTGTAGTAGCCAGGGATTCAACTGCAGCCAGGTTCCGAGGTAGACCACCTGTCGTCCCAGAAAGCCAAAGAGTATCCGTCATCTCAGCCCTACGCTACGTACACCAAGCCATTCTCGGCGATGAAGACGACATGCTGAAGCCGGTAGAGGTGGTCAAACCCCATCTTATTCTCCTCGGCCCGGACCAATGGCCTGACGAGAGACGGCTCGAAGAGGAGCTGCACAAACGCGGCATCGGTGCCAGGGTGGAGAGGCTAAGTGCTAGGCTAGAGTGCCCCCTATGCAGCTCCACAGCAATAGCATGCAGAGCAAAGCGGCTGATGCCCGAGGAGGCGTGTAAGAGAGGCTAGAACGCCAGGTATCGCGCGGCGCGTCTCCACCTCGGCCCTAGTATCCTACGCAGCACGTAGACGTCTAGCCTCCCTTCTCGCCTCGCCCTTATTATCTCGCGTGCCGTGCGCGGCCCTATGCCGGGCACTCGCAGGAGCTCCTCCAGGCTAGCTGTATGGGGGTCTACTGGGAACCATTCTGGGTGAGCACGGGCTACTATCTCCTTAAGGCTCGGCCCAGCGAGTGGCAACATACCACGCTCATCCAGTATATCCAGGATCGAGCCTAACGACATCCCATAGTCCCGCAGCAACGCCAATGCCTCGTAGAGCCTCTGTGCCCTTCTCTTTGGCACAGGTGGTCTCTTCTCAGCTAGTGGTGTACCTGGTACTGGAGTATACGGGCTGTAATGGACTATCCCTACACCGCCCTTGACGAGACTAGCCGTGAGCTTTAGTATCTCCTCGTCACTCTCCCCAGCTGCACCCACAACAAGCTGTGTATCGACTCTCCGCGGGTTACCGGCAACCCTAGCCGCGTACATAAGCTTCGACATTAGATCGAGACTCCAGGAGCCCTTGCTAGGCGCTATCTCCGCAAACTCTGCCGGCCCGACACTCTCTAGATTCACACCCACGCGGTCAGCCAGCCTCAACGCCTCTCTTATCAGGCTGCCAGGTGTCCCCGGCATCAAACGTAGATGCAAGTAGCCCTTGAAGCCCGCCTCTCGGAGCCTCCGTGCAACTTCAAGCTGCGCTTCTACCACAACCTCCGGGTCACCATAAAACCCGCTTGATAGGAACAAGCCGCGTATCTCTCCCCGCCTCCACAACTCTAGTGTAACTCTAACCAGCTTCTCTGGGCTCCATACACTCCTCTCGCGTAGCGGCCCACCAACACGATACGGACAATACAAGCAATCCATGCGGCACGCCTGGGATAACAGGGTTTTGAGAATGGGGCCTCCGGTAGAGCGGTAGATTGGCGCCTCTACAACCTCAAGATCCTCGAGCTTGACGTGCGCGACGCTCCACTTTCCAGCCATTCCACTACCCATACGCTCAACGCTCCAGGTAGTACTCGTAAAGCTTTATGAGCTCTGATACCGGGTCGTGCGAGTGGAAGTCTACACGCAAGTCAACTATCTTGTCGTAATGGGGTCCGTACTCGGTAGCGCCTACGACTAGAAGCGCTGCAGAACGGTCACCTCTCCTATCCCCGCCCGCACGGTGGCCCGCCTCTATTGCCGCGAGGAGCCTCTCAGCTAGCGTGCCACGCGTCGACTCGAAGGCTTCTATCATCGCCTCCACGACACGGGGCCCAACGACAAGGTTTGCTATCGCTACGGCTGATTCCCTCGCAGCCATCCTGTAACCGTGCCAGGCTGGGGTCCACTCACCATCATGTACCGCCACATCGCCCCTATAGTCTACCACCGCGAGTTGCCTGTGCGCCGGGCTCGTGTCACCCGCAAGAGCCTTGACTATCGCGTCAGACGCGGTATAACCCTTGGCGAGCAGTTCGAGTATGAGCGGCCCTAGAGCCGGATTGGTATACCCCTGCGTAGCGACAACACCAACACCATGCCTACCCCACGGCACACGACTACCCACAGCAATGCTACCACTGACCACCGCGACACCCGCCTGACCAGCAGCAGGGTCGTACGCAAGTATACTATATGTCATGACCCCGCTCCACTAGTGATTAGACCCGGGCTCCAGGGTATAAGCGGAGACCCTTACGGTACAACAATATGGGGCTGTGAGGAGGCTCTGCCGGACAACCGAATGGTGAGGCTAGAGGCCGCGCCCCGAGCCCCTAAAACTCCCTTACCTTCCTCTGAGCCTCTTCGGGCAACTTCTCGATAGGCACTATAGCATAGGTTGACGGCGGGTTCTTCACCTTCGGGCCCACCGGTATGTACTTCGAGGGGTCCTCCGGAAGCTTACCATGCTTCTTGAACTCCTTCTTATCGAGCCCAAGCACTCTAACCTTAACATACCACCCATCCTCGCGAAGCACATAGACGTACTTCTTGTGCTTCCCTCCCACGTCTTACACCCCCAGCGCCCGCGCCATAACCACCACTATTAGGGTTGGCGTTAAACACCGCGAGTCAATGCACTCCTCCTGAACCTCGTGAGCGCAGCATAGACTGCTCTCCGGGCCTCTCCAGCCAGGTACATCGAGAGCCTCAACGGCATGCTGAGAATTGACGATACGCTCTCAAGCACGTTAGCCACGGCTGAGACACTAACCTCCAACGCATTCATTATCATATACCCTATCTTTTCATGCTGTTTCATCCGGGTCTTCATAACAGCCGACCAGCGACCAGCCTCAACAAGCTTCTCGTACCTACTCACGTTAAACGTATTCGCGTATATCACTCCACGGATCATTGATATGCTAGAGACCCCGAAACCCACGTAATCCTCATCCTCGATTATATACTCGTTTATCGTTGTAGGAGTCGCGTTTATCGTCCAAGGGGTCGAGTTGACCCAGCCTTTGGAACGCGCGAGGTTGATAAGCTCAGTATACATTTTGAATGCCTCCGGGTGCCTAATTCGCGCTGCGCCCAGCAGCGGATAAAGCGTGATCTGGTTCACGCCGCTGTCAAGAGCAAGCTTTAGATCCTCAAGCGCCTCTTGCACGCTTTGCCCAGGTATACCCCAGACGAGATCAATGTTCACCGTCGGGGCTAGACCAGCGCTCCTTTTGGTAGCTTCTAGCGCCTCACGTCCATTGTGGCTATATCTTCCTAGCCTCTGGAGCAACTCATCATGGAAGCTTTGCACACCGAGACTTACACGATCGGGTTTAATGGACTTCAACACCTCGAGACTCTCGTCGTTCAACACGTTTTCTGGGTGGATTTCTATCGTCAAAGTGAACCTCCCAAAACACTCTCTCATCTTGTCGACAAGCTCGGCTAGCTCGTAGGGCTCTACCGCGGGAGTACCGCCACCCACATGGACGTGTGTAGCCCTCAACTCCATGCGACTCGATACTTCGCTTATCTCACGTCCAAGGAGCTTATAGTATCTCACCAGGTTATGTTCGTACGCAGGGAACCTGACGAAACAACAGAATTGACACGGCTTGCCACAGAATGGTATGTGCACGTATACCGCTGCACGTTCTACGCGTGGCTCGGTACCGTCGTGCCTACTCTCGAGTAGCCTTGAGAGTAGTTTCCATGCCGAGGAGTATGCCCTCTTCCATACAAGCTCCTCGACGCCCGCGACGCACCGCTCGGCTAGTCTCAATGAACCACCTGCCCTTGCCACGGCCCCTGGAGCAGAGAGGACTTACACTCTACCCTAGATGCAACTCGGGGGTCATCGGTGACATGCACGCTCAAAGAGGGTGACCTGGTGGTAATAGAGTTTGACGAGAGACGCCGCTTCGTGACGAGGCTGCGGAAGGGTGCACGCACCGGCAGCGACGTTGGCGTGGTTCTTCATGATGATGTTATAGGGTCTCCTTGCGGGTCTTACGTGCCCGTGCGTGGCGGTAGAGGCGGTTATGCACTGGTATACAAGCCGAGCATAATCGATGTACTTGAGCACGGCTTCCGGCGTGCTACTCAAGTGATATACCCGAAGGATTCTGCATTGATAGCCGTGCTTGCAGGCGTTGGCCCCGGTGCTCGTATCGTAGAGGTTGGCACCGGGTCTGGCTTCGTCACAGCACTTCTGGCCTGGCTTGTCGGTGAGAATGGACACGTGTATACTTACGAGGTCCGGAGGGAGGCCCTGGAGACCGCAAAGAGGAACCTCGCTATGCTCGGTTTGGAGAAACGCGTGACTTTCCACCATAGAGACGCTAGGCTGGGCATACTGGAGGAGAATGTGGATGCCGTGATCGTCGATATGCCGGACCCCTGGGATATACTTGACGAGGCTTACAGGGCTTTGAAGCCAGGAGGCGTATTTGCAGCCTACACGCCAAGCGCGCACCAGCTCTACATGCTCATGGAGAGGTTATTAGAGCATGGCGGGTTTACAAGACCGCGTGTTATGGAGGTGCTTTTGAGGGAATGGCTGCCGGAGCCAGAGGCACTACGACCAGCATCAACCATGATAGCGCACACAGGATTCATAACAGTCTCGAGGAAGGTAACCAAAAAGGAACAAGTCTAGACGTATTCCTGAACACCCTGGACACTCGTAGCCATTGGCGCCTTTACACCTTCAAGCTGCGGCCCAATAGTTGCTAGAGGCACGAGTATACCGCCCTCCTCTGTACTGGTCTCACCCTCTGCGTTATCATCACTGTGCATCTCGACAAGGCTGTTAGCTACAAGTTCGTCCATACTGCTAGCGGTAGCCGCGTTGACTAGCCGCGCTTCCACATCATCCTCTTTCACGATCACTACTACATGCACGGGGACGATAGGCTCCGAGACCGCCTCCTCTATCTCGCGCTCGTACTCCCTCCTAGCACGTCTAGCGGTGAGATACGTGTACACGAGAGGCGCTATACCGACACCGGCATAGACAAACGCCATCACTATACCAGTGAGCACTGCACGCACCATACAATACGTTCCCCAGCGTTAGGTTTAAACCCCCTGCCCAGGGATGACTCGGAGCATACCCCACGATTACCCGACTATCGCCCTAACCCGTGGAGCCGCCGGTAACACGAGACACTCGGATACTACCACTTGCTCCTACTTTCAACACCCCTCACCCTTACCAACGTAACACGGACGGATACAATACAGCGGTGTGGGTTGTGCAAAGTATACTCCTAGCGAAGCATGCGAGAAGCGGAGGCAGCCCCGGCAAGTTACCATACCTTTTGGCCCTCGAGTATATCTGCAAATGCGCTGTGCGAGGCGACTGCAACGGGTGGACGCTACACCTAGGGATGATATACAATGCTAAGGTGGCACGACGTCTAGCCGCTGGTAGCGTGCACCCCATATGCCCCACTGCAGAGAAGCTCTTAGCACTCCTTAACGGAGATAAGCAACTCGTGAAGCTTGCTGCCATGCTCCACTATGCGCTGAGGACGGCATACCCGCCTCTAGACCCCCGCCTACTCCCAGGCTACAACCCCATAGAGGCAGCCAACGCGCTAGATGCTCTCAGAGCACTAAACCTGCTCTAGCCTTCACTTCTTCTCTACCTTCTCCAGAAGCGCATAGAAGAAGCCTATAGTACCGTGACGATGAGGCCATGCCCTCATAGCGCCCTTGAGCCACGGGCTCGGATCGTACGGACCCCTCAGCTCTACCACCCGTAGCTCTGGATGCCTCTTTAGCAACCATCTGACGTTTTCCTCATTCTCTTCCGGCAGGAGGCTACACGTTGTGTAGAGCAACCTCCCTCCAGGCTTCAAGAGGCGAACAGCCGCCTCGAGTAGTCTACGCTGCTCCCTCACTATCTCTTCGAGACCGTCCTCCCTCACCCTCCATCGAAGCTCCGGATTCTTCATTATCGTGCCCGTCGAGGTACAAGGAGCGTCAAGCAGCACCTTATCCGCTACCTCCTCGCCTAGTATGTCAGGGGCCTTACCAGCGTCTTCCTTGTAGATCGTCACTATCTTTATCCCCATCCTCTTGAGCAGCATCTTCATCCTCTTTATCCTAGCATCGTCTATGTCAAACGCGTATATTCTGCCCTGATTCTTCATCAACTCGGCAAGATGCGTCGTCTTGCCCCCAGGTGCCGCACACATATCAACAACAGTCTCCCCAGGCTTAGGGTCAAGCATTATGCTTGCAGCAGCCGCTGCCTCCTCCTGGATGATTATCTTGCCCTCGCGGTAGAGCCTAGATCTGTCGAAGTTATACGGCCCCTCGAATTTCACGACAACCGGTACCCTCTCGCTGACGATAGGATTCTTACCCTCACGCCGCAGGTGCTCCACAACCTCCTCTACGGTGGCTTTTAGCGTGTTGACACGAACGCTAAGCGGCAGCCTGGTGTTAAGCGCTTTGAAGAGTCTCTCAGCCTCATCAGGACCCAGCAGATCCCTCATCCGCTTTATGAACCAGGCTGGCAGCATATACTTGAATTCCAGCTCTTCCTCGACGCTCTTGGGTTTATACTCGAATTTCTCTATCTCGGGTACTAGCTGCCAGTAGTACATGCCAACGAAGGGATGCGTCTTCGAACTTAGCATCTCGGCTACACTCCATTGCAACCTCCTCCTGGTGCCACTCGACAGCCTGTAGAACTTCAAGAGGTCTATCGCTACGCGTAGCGCGGCACGCAACCACGGGTCTAGTATGAGAGGGTGCACACCGATAATCTCACGTATCATCTTGTCTAGTATCCCCATCCTCTTCATCACATCGTAGAATATTGCTGTGAGGACGCGGTCAGAGTCTGTACCTATAACCCCGTGCTTAGCGAATACGACACGCTTGGCGTGCTGGCTTGGCTTGAACTCCTCCGCCGCCTTCACAGCCTCCACAAGCACTTTAAGCTCGTGACCGCTGAGCCTCAGTTTGGGCCGCTTAACCTCCCCCTGTTCCACCACAGTCGCCACGGCCACACTCCCTCATAGCTAGAAGCGAGTCTCAAGAGCCGGCTTGTTAAGCTGGCGTTGCTGGGCGTATCACCAGCCCCGCGGGGGAGGCACCCCGTACACCCGCTAGTAGACCCGCCGGGACCCCACCGTGGCTAGAGAGCAGAGGGAGAAGCTCGCTAGGATACTACGCGTGCTCGTAGAGAAAGAGACGGTCACACCCGGCGACGTGGTGGTCGAGACTGGACTCCCCCGGTATGAGGTGCTAGCCGCGTTCCACTTCCTAGAGGCTCTGGGTGTCGTGAGGCTCGTCTATTGGAAGGGCAGCTACAAGATATACACGGGGACCGAGTACGCCAGGCTGCTACTGGAGGCCCTCGAGGCAGAATCTCCACTTGAACACCTAGCTTCAATGATAGCCTCGAGGCAAGCAACCACCATACCGGTAGGAGTGAGCCACGAAGGAGAAGCCGTGGAGGCAGCATAAGCACCTAAGCAACACTCTTATAGCAGAGTATCAGCACTTGGTTTTTAAGACGGCTGTGAGAGGCAACGTCTCGTTAGAAGAGCTAGAGTTCTCGTGGGGGTGAGAACCGTGTCCTCGGGACAGGGGCAGACCTCTACCAGGACTAAGATAAGCGAGAAGGAGCTCGAGAAGATAATGTCGCAGCTAATAGAGCAGGAGTCTAAGGCCAAGGACCCGAAGAAGAAGTGGGTCACTAGGATGCTAAGAAGCGCAAAGATGTACCACAAGATGTGCCCATACTACGACAAGAGGACGGGCAAGTGCTTCATAAAGATGGGCGGGAAGTGCGAGAGGGATGGAAAGTTCGACGGCTGCCCAGTGTTCATAGAGTGGCTGTCCAAGAAGTACGACGAGCTGACACAGAAGGGTGTACCGCTACCAATGGACTTCCAGGATCTCGTGCTTCTCGCCGTATAAAATCAATTTTTGTTTTGTTTCCTCGCCTCTACCCTATTTACCCTTAATACCCTTTCTCACCAGGTAGTTATAGGCAGATGCTGCTGCAACGGCACCCTGAGCAGCCGCCGTTATCACCTGCCTATACTTGTTCATAGCAGTTGTACAGTCACCAGCAGCGAATATACCGGGAATGTTTGTAGACTGGTCTGGACCAACCTTGATGTAACCCTCCTCGTCTGTCTCGAGTCCAATGCGCTGGGCAAGCTCCTTCGGAGGCTCCGAGCCTATCTCGACGAACACGCCGTCTACGCGTAACACGCTAGTCTCCCCGGTTACACGGTCGCGAAGCTCTATGCCTTCAACACGGTTACTCCCGATTATCCTCTGAACGACCTTGTTGTACACTACTTCGATCTTCGGGTTTTCACGCAACAGCTTCTCGTATATCGGTTGGACACGTAGCTTATCCCTCCTGTGCACGATGTAAACCTTGGAGGCGTACTCTGCGAGGAGTAGCGCCGCACTAGCTGCAGAGTCACCCCCACCAACAACAGCTACAGTCTTGTCCTTGAAGAGGGGCGCGTCGCAAGGAGCACAGTAACTGACGCCTTTACCTCTAAGCTCTGCCTCTCCCGGCACATTCAACCTTCTTCGCTTAACACCGACAGCGAGTATGACCGTGTGACTCTTGTACGTTACGCCACGTCGCGTCTCAACATGAAAACAGTCGCAGTCAGCGTCCCTCTTCACATTCTCCACGTAGTCGAGTATAATCGGCACCTTGTAGTGACGCACATGATCAACGAACCTCTTTACAAGCTCGGAGCCAAGTATCCTCGGGAACCCTGGGTAGTTCTCCACCCACCCCGCTTCTGCTATCTGCCCTCCTATCTCCTCGGTGACCAGTATCGTATCGAGCATGTACCTAGCAGCGTATATCGCAGCCGTGAGGCCCGCCGGACCCCCGCCCACAATAACTACGTCGTATACCTTACGCGCTATCTCAGCCATGCGGCGCTTCGAGAATGGTGTAGTTGCGAGACGAAAGCTCAACTATCGAACACCCGCCAGGGGCTGGTAAAACGGGGGGCTTATCCTATGAGTGTCTGACCATACACCCCCACTGCTAGTACGGGGATGCTATGTAGTAACGCCCATCGTTATCGCTTACAACGATACCTTCCTCTACAAGCTCGGCTAGCGCACGACGGATCTTATCCTCGCTTGCAAGCCCAGAGAGCATGGAGTGCAGCTCCTTCACAGTCTTGGGCCCCTCGTTTAGAAGCCGGATGAGTATATCACGCAACTGGTCCTCATTCGGAGCCACTACAACCACAAGCTCGTCATCCTCATACAGCTTCTCGAGTACAATATTCTTGTTGTAAACAACTACATCCTTGCCGCCACTCAAGGGCTCCACCCGGCCCCGCTTGGCCTCGTCCAACGTCTTACCCCACCACATCTCCTTTTAACTTTCGGCTTGTAGTTAGGCACGGGTATACGCCGCACAGGTAACTCCGTACTACGCGGATGTCTTACCGCCGGGTCTTACTATGCCGCTAGCCTGCCCCCCTAGCAAGGAGAGTAGTCGAGTGGAGAGGGGCCGCTGATGAACCTGGCTGTATACCCGCTTATCTCTAAGCTTGAAGGTATAGAGAGGGAGCTCGAGAAGCTCTACCAGAACTACCAGAGTAGGTTGAAGATGGTTGAGTCAAAGCTACGCGATAACTACAATCCCATGCTCGAACGGGAGGCTAGCAACATATCAACGATTCTCACTGTAATATCACAGGCCCTTAGCATCATACGCCGGGCGAAGAGCTACGTCGCCGACACTCCGCCAGAGCTACTCCACCTCAAGTTCAGTACTCTCATCGACGAGGCCGAGAAGCTACGCGACAAGGTGTTATACGGCTCTGCGAGGATACCCACTGTGATAAAAGCACACGTGCTGATGATATACACGCTGCTCGGCAAAGCGTCGGATAAACCACACACATCCATGCTACTCTAGAGTCATGGGCAGCTTGTTTAGCACACGGGCGCCCCTGGAGTCGACAACAACCATCTGCTCTATCCTAACACCAAACCGTCCTCTAAGATACACCCCAGGCTCTATCGTGAACACCATGCCCTTTTCGAGCCTGGTTTTCTCCCCTGGCGCCACCCTAGGCGGCTCGTGGACCTCTACGCCTATACCGTGACCGGTTGAGTGTATGAACCATTTTGCATATGGTCCCAGCGCTCTCCTAGCAACCTCGTCCACTACACTAGCCTCGATACCCGGTTCTACACGGTCTATAGCCTCACCCACTGCAGCCACGACACGCTCAACGAGCTCACGCCATTCTCTTGGTCCACTACCGGCTGGATACCACGTCACGCGTGTCACGTCGCTACAATAGCCTCTCTTAACCGCGCCAGTATCAATCAGCACCGGCTCGTTCCCGGTGAGCCTCCTGTCGCTGGGATCCCAGTGAGGATAGGCAGTGTTTGCCCCAAACGCGACTATGGTGAGAGACCCGTGTGTAGCGAACGCGTGAGTCTCTGAGCCATAGATGCGCAGTATCCTCTCATGTTCGCCGGCCACCTCTAGCTCCGTGATACCCTCGCTCAACATCGCCATGGTCTTGCGGAGTGCTCTCTCAGCGATATCCAGCGCTTCAACCATACGTCTTAACTCCCAATCCTCCTTAACCATGCGAAGACTCCACAGGTCACTCGTCACATCGAGTGCCTCTACACCTTTAACACCCTGGAGTTGAGTGCAAGCCGAGCGATCACAACCGACCCTTTTACCCTCCCCCAGTAGACGTACAAGCGCATCCTTGAGATTAGGGCCTACAATCCTGCCCGGCTCTACTACCTCGTCATCCGCGCGTCTCGTGTATACATACACCTCAACTCCTTGGAGCTTGTCACTAATCCTCCAGAATTCCAGGAGGTGTGTGACGACACTAACCCCACTATCGTCGAACAAGACCGCTATACCACCGCCACCGAATATGCTACGAGGCGCGCCCAGCGCCCACGAGGCAAAACCAGGATCGAGGATTACCAGCGCATCAAGCTCCTTAGCCTCGAGGACTCTCCGTAGTTTTCCAAGATTGTTCTCGCCTTGCAACCTAGGCACCCACGGTTTGTGGTTTAACCAGGTTTAACTATGGCACCCTGCGTGTCTACATGCGCGTGCCACACACTTACCTCTCCTATCCGCTCGCTGAGCATGATAGCCTTCCTGGCTGCACGCCTCGCTAGAGCAGCGTCCGTGAATACACCCCAGGCAGCCGGCCCCCAGCTACTCTGGAATACACCGACGGCCCCCATTCTCTCAAGGAAACGTATCGCCTCCTCGGTCTCCCTGCAGCAATAGGTGCCGCCCTGGCCTTTACCAGCCCAATAGCGGCCGGCCTCGCGGTTCATCTCGGAGAGAGCACGGAAAGCACGGTCTAGCCTCCCGGCTGCGAGGTTCCCCATGAACCCTGTTAGCAACAGCCTTGCGAGCTTTGCTGACAGCTCGGGCGGCGCATCTGGTTTTGCAAGCTTATCCACATCTTCTTCCTGCTCTTTTAGCCGCCTTACCACACCAAGAGGCCTCAATGGGAGCACCACTACTATCTCTATTGGCGGTTCGTAGCGGGCCACTAGGGGCGGGATAGCCGCGCCTATAAGGTCGGGCTCGAAACCCGCATCGACTACTAGACCCCCACGCGTGTACGTATAGAAGCCTAGTGCAGAAACCCATCCCCTTCCAAGCTCGAGAGCCACATCTTCAAGGGTTACACCCTCGCTGCCCAAGCGTAGGGCCGCGTCTGCCACAGCTAGGGCTAGAGCCGTGCGAGCACCTAGACCCGCCCCCCAGGGGTAACACTTCCGCAGCTCGACAGTAACTCTAACACCCGTAATCTCGTATACACGTTGCGCATACCCGCGTGCAATGTTCTCTAGCTCTCTGCACCATCTGTCACCATTGACGCTATGGACTCTAATATCGTTGGACTTGCAGATTTTGACTACAAGCCGTGGATTGCTCAGAGCGACCCCAACGGTTCCAAAACACCTGTGAACACTCTCATCACAAGTGAACTCGTAGTTACCCGCGTGCACGTGCGATGGAACTGATATCGTGTAGCAAACGCCGCTCAAAACTTGATACACCTTAGTGTGTCTGTTTCGCTAGGAGGCTAGATGCGTATACCTTTGACGCCCTCCCGTAGTGGACGCTCGCAACTACAAGTATGGCTAGCAGAGCGGCAGCCACTCCCAGATGGATGTATGTCGTCTTGGAGACTAGGTATGCAAGCACTACTAGCACCTCTACCGCCACAAGGTACCATCGAGGCTTGAAGCCACGTATAGCCAGAAGGTATCCACGCAATGAGAGCAACACTGCCGACGAGACCGCCGCTACCAGCCCAGCAGCTTGTATCACCCCACGCATCGCCACATACATCGCTACCATGCCGGGGTCGCTCACGCCCCCGGCAATCATCAACCGCGCGTATATCACGTAGAGGTGTGCCAACAGCGTCACACCTAGGCTGACGTGCATCACGATGCTCGTTACCGACGTTAGTAGACCGTAGATGCTTCCTAGCCGAGCCGCCTGCACGTAAGGCTCTATAACCATCCTCGAGAGTACGAGCCTTAGCCCACGTATCCCGGCAGCCGTTGTGCTCACAAAGAGGCCGAACCCAGCCACTATCAGATAAAACGCTAGATAGTCAAGCATAGCTCCCACTTCTATACTCACCCGCTTCTAACGAGAATGGCTTTACAGACGCCCTTCTCACAGCTAACACTCTCTATCTTAGCGATTCCGCTCTCCTCTATGAGCTTCAGGGCCTCCTTTACACTCGAGTCGTTCTCGCGATAGGCAACTTCGAGCTTGTCGCCGGGCGCCATTGAAGCTAGCGCCTCGGTGAGGTGGCTGCTGGGGTCACCGCAGACCGAGTAGAGACCGGTGAAATCTAGCTTTTTGATGGTCAAACCGGAGCCACCGTGTTTTTTGCACGTCCGGCGAAATATTGTAAAATTTAGTTTTCTCCGGTGCAACAACGGGCTGTCACGCATGGATAAACAACTAGTGAACGACTACGTCAATAGTGCCGCTAGCTACGCAAGAGAGGCTACGCGCGTCTGCTCGCGGTGCGGTCTTTGCCTCTCCGCGTGCACAGTCTACATGTCTACACGTGATCCCCGCCTCTCCCCGATGTCCCGCCTGAGAGCCGCAGCGAAGGTACTGAACGGCGGTAGTTTCACCGATGATGACGTGTTAGCACTCTACACTTGTAACCAGTGCGGTGCATGCACACAGGTATGCCCCTATGCTATAGAGGTTCTCAGGGTGGTGCACGCCGCTAGGATAGTACTGGCGAGTAAGGGCGTCTATCCAGAGGGTCTGAGGAAGGTATCCGAGTCTGCAAGGAGGGCTGGGCACAGCTTCACGCCTAACCGCGAAGAGCCTGTCAAACTACTCGTTGAGATAGCAAGAGAGGTTGGCATAAAGCCAGATGAGAGTGCGGATATACTCTACGTGCCTAGCCCGTTCGAGACGACCGTATACCCACACGTATTGAGGGACACTCTCCTTCTCTTCAAGAAACTTGGGCTAAGCGTCACGGTCTCTACAAGGGCGCTCGATAGTGGGGGAAACGTCGCGATAGATGCTAACGATCTCGAGGCTGGCTTTATGCTACTAAAAGCTTGTGTCGAGGAGGCTGAGCGGCTTGGCGCTCGCACAGTGCTACTATCCCAGTGTGGCGCCGATACCAAGCTGGTCATTCTCCTCTACAAGCTTGGTGTTCGCCTAGGGGGTCCGAGGGTCGCAAACATATACGAGTTCTTTGCGGAGAGGGGCTTCCGCGCTACATGCACCAATTGCATCCTTTTCACAAGCTGCACCTTTGCCAGGCTAGACCCTAAGAGGAGCCTTGAGAAAACCATCGTTGCCCGCAAGCCTCGCGACAAGCCGCCCTACACTATGTGCTGTGGTGGTGCGGGTGGCCTGAACTTCCTGCACGAGGAGCCATTCGCGAGCATAAGGAAGAGAGTGTACCGGTGGAGGTTCGAGAGGCTATTGAAGAGCGCAAAGGGCGCTACGATAGTATTGCCGTGCGTCAAGTGCTATAGCGTGTTGAGGCACGGGGCGCTACTGGCGAAGAAGCCAACATACCCCATGAAGATGTATACGAGCGTGGCGTTGGAGGAGGTTAGCTCAGCGAGCCAGCCCTAACCTCACCGGGGTTTCGGCCTCAACAGTCGCTCATCACAGCCGTTAAGAGGGGGCGGCGAAAACGGGGCCTTAACCCCTGGGGTAGCGCTATGGAGTGCAAGAGGTATTTTGTTAAGGTCGGTGATAGGGAGATCGAAATAACGCCGGACGTGTTGGAGATAATCCACGAGTACATCCACCGCCCGATGAGCCTCGAGGAGCTAGCGTCCAAGCTAGGCCTTGACAGCTGGGAGGACGCCTACATCTTCATTAAGAGGATCCCAGGCTGGCTCATGTGGATGCCGGTTAGCCTCTGGAGGTACCACTATAAGAAGTGCGGCTTCGAGTACGTACCACAAACGCCACCAGAGACGGTAGAGGCGCCAAGCAGCGAGGGCGGGGAGAGCGCAGAGGCCTAGAGCTCCCAGTAGGGCTCCAGAGCCTTCTTAACCCTCTCCACGAACCTCCTGAACCTCCCGACTGTTTCGCCGGGTGCCTCTACACTCTCTTCTCGTACTGGCGGCTCCTCTTCGGTTAGACTCGCAACAACTCTAACACCGTCGCGCAACACGCGAAGGTCATACCCGCCTTCGAGCATCAGTGCCAAGCCTCTACCAGTCAGTCTCTCGGCGAGCACCAGCACCTCGCGAAGCAACGCCCAGTAGCCCTCTAGCGTCAACGCCAGGTCTGTAAGAGGATCATCCTTGTGCGCGTCGAACCCCAAACTCACGAGTATAAGCTGAGGTTTGTACCGTTCGAGTATAGGCATGGCTATCTCGTGCCAAGCCTTAAGGTATAGCTGGTCTGTAGCCAACGGCGGCATCATGATGTTAACTGTGTATCCTAGGCCCTCGCCACGCCCAAGCTCCTCCGGGAACCCTCTCCCCGGGTAGAGCGTACGCGGATCCTGGTGGAAACTTATGTAGAGCACGTCACGTCTATCATAGAATATCTCTGCGGTTCCATCGCCCCAGTGAGCATCTACATCGATTATGGCTATGCGCTTCAAACCGTGATCCTCGATCATACGCTGCGCAGCATAAGCGATATTGTTGAATAGGCAGAATCCAGCCGCCCTCCTCTTGCCAGCATGGTGACCCGGAGGTCTGACAGCAGCGTAGACGACTCTGTACCTACCCTCATAGGCGAGACGTGCAGCCTCGTAAGCTGTGCCTAGCGCGTGTAGCGCCGCTTCAAGCGATCCCGGGCCAACGTAAGTGTCTGGGTCGAGATACTGGGGGTATTCGCTAGCCTCGGCAACCATGCCGACATAGTCTTGGTCGTGTACGCGTGTTGCCTCTTCAAGAGGGACGCTCCTAGGCTCTAAGAGCGCCACTATACCGTCAGACGCTAGTCTCGCAGCTTCTTCACGGATGACACGTACTCTGGCAGGCCTTTCAGGGTGAGAGTATCCCGGTGGCCTATGCTTCTCAAAAACTTCCCCAGTTATCACGGCCGTCTGAGGCTGCATCCGCGCTCCCGTTGCTTGCTCTCAGAGGGGGTATACTCGGGTTAGGCGAACGCGTAGCATCCAGGCTTCCTCTCGTATATCACGCCGTCTCTCGTTAGGTTTCTTATTGTCTCCTCTACTAGCAGCGAGTCTATACCCTCCTGTGCCGCCCTCTTCACCAGCTCCTTCATGGTGACACATTCTTCGCTACTCGTGGATGCTAGCTCACGTAGCAGGTTAAGCACCTTCAGCATCTTCTCTCGCTTGCTCTTCGGCTTCCCAGTCATAATAGTGTCTATGTCTATGGCGCCACTCTCAACGTCGATACCCGCGCTGGCTAGGAACGAGAGTACCAGGCGTATTGCCGCCTCTGCGTCTTCCCTCGTAACCTTGTCCTTGAGTCTCATCCTGGCGTGTGCCTCTGCAAGGCGTATCAGGGCCTCAAGCTGCCTCGCTGTGAGCGGTATAGCGCTGTTTGGCCCCGCTGCAGCCTTTCTCATCTCGGTGAAGAAGTCCTCGAGAAGCTTCATAGCTTCCTCGGTTAGCCGGGGCCTCACATATCTCCTGGCATAGCTGATGTACTTGCGGAGGAGGTCTGGTGGTATCTCTGGTTTGATGCTATCAGCGTCGCTGTGAACCTGGAGTACGAAGCGAGCTAGTGCACGGTCTCTCTCCGGGTTGGGAATGTCGCGTATCACGAATATGAGGTCGAACCTTGAGAGTATGGGCGGCGGGAGGTTGATGTTCTCTGCTAGCGGCCTGTCAGGTAGGTAGCGGCCGAACCTCGGGTTACCTGCCGCAATGACCGTGGTACGCGCGTTGAGCCTAGCCACTATACCCGCCTTTGCTATGCTCACCGTCTGTTGCTCCATGGCCTCGTGTATCGCGCTACGATCCTCTTCTCTCATCTTGTCAATCTCGTCTATCGCTGCAACACCACCATCGGCTAGGACTAGTGCACCTGCCTCTAGGTAGTACTCGCCCGTTGTCTTGTCGCGTATGACTGCTGCCGTTAGACCAGCTGCCGTTGCACCCTTGCCGGTCGTGTAGATTGCGCGCGGCGCTATCTTGACAACATACTGTAGGAGTTGGCTCTTCGCAGTACCCGGGTCACCAATCATAAGCACGTGTATGTCGCCTCTACGCCTTGTACCATCACGGTGGACCTTCGGAACCCCGCCGAAGAGCGCGAGCGCAATAGCCTCCTTGATGTCCCACATGCCGTATATCGTTGGCGCTATGCTGACAAGGATCTTCTTCCTCACCCACGGGTCTCTGGCCAGCGCACGTATACGCTCCTCATCCTCCCTGGTTATCGTGACCTCCTCGAGAACCTTCTGCGAAACCTCGATGTTGTTAGCCTCTATGTAGAGGTCGAATATACCCCTCTTCTTGCCGAGCGTAGTATCCGGTCTGACCCTCACAATACCAACAACCACTATACGGTCGCCGGGGCGCGCCGCGTCGACAAGCTCGTCGGTGAGTACAACCTCTATGCTGCGCGGTAGCTGGCCAGGCGGTACCTCCTCTGGCCTCTCCTGGAGCACTATCTTCTGCCAGTCTATCATCTTCGACTTGTCATAGAGTATCTTGAAGCTCCCCCCGCTCTTGCCGCACACCGGGCACATCTTTGGCTTCTCGAGCTCGTCTAGTGGCCCGAGCTCGCCCTCTAGCGGCCAGTCGAATTCCTCGCCACACTCGGGGTGAACGTGCTTGAAGCGTATTCTAACCAGCTTCTCCTTGACGGGGGTTGCACGGACAAGTATACCCTCAAGCATCACGAGCTTGCCTATTGAGCTGCTTCTTATTCTTCGCAGCTCGGTTGTCTCGAGGAGGTTGCTAATCCTCACGATGAACTTGTCTACACGTTCAACGTACTCTGGCTCCTCGTGCTCGACGAACTCGCGTAGCGCTTCGGAGAACGCTTTTAGAACAAAATCCGGGTTGTTGACTAGCATCCTTGCCAGCGTCGCGTTAAACGTGTAAAGGTCTTTGAAATCCACGATGAGGCTGTGCCGACCCATCGAAATCATGCTCTTGACGCGCTCTCTGTACTTGTAGACGCCGGTGCGGTCGCGGAAGCTCCGGAGAAACTCCAAGAACTCCTCCTTAGGGTCCAGCACCTCCTCTACACGCCGCTGCTCAACAATAGCCACTGAAGGCACCCTTCTCTAGGCTAGGAGAGTGGGTATCTCCTAATGCGGTTCACGCCCCGGAAACCAGAACGTCTAGCTGACGAGCTGCGCCGCCACCTCCTATACTGCAATGTAAAAGATGCTATCTTTGCATCACTTCAGACGCTATCCGCGTTTAACTCCGACTGCTTGCGCCTCGCTCTTGCCTTCTCATGGGCAGCTGGCCTGGACGCCCTTCTAGAGAAGCCCCCCGCCGCTGGTGGGCTCTATGGCAAGCCCGACCTTACACCCATCGATTTGGCCAGTGTGCCTGGACTCGTGTGGCAAACAACAATGGCCTCGTGTAGCCTTGGTCTTTCACCTGCCACTCCTGCCGGTCTTGCACTCGCCCCAGCACTAGCCACTGTATCGTTGCAGCCACGCGGCAACGCTGCACAAGGGGTACTAGCAGCGCTATCCCTCATCGCGTTTGCCTTGCCACGCGCCGACTGGCGTACAGACCGAGTGCCAGGCGCTCTGCTACACATCATGGAGGGCGATGATGGTCTTGGATCGGCTCTCTTCTATGCTACACTCGTAGCCTCTAGACCAGGCTTCCTAGCGAGGTTATCCTATGCAGGTCTTCCAGATGCTACCGACCCTTGCTCGCCCCGCGAGCTTATCATAGCCAGGAAGACCCTCGCCACCATATTGAGGATTGCAGGAGAGACGAGCATATTATGGAGGGATTTTGTAGAAGGACTGCCAAGGATACTGAGTCTTTCCAAACTCCATCCTCTACTTGCGTACAGCGAGACATTCCGCGTTTATGGTTTGGAGTCGGGCGTTGCAAGAAGAAGAAGTGGAGGAGCAACTATCACTCGTTGGCATCCCCGTGACTCGTGGCTAGCGGGCATGTCTGGCGCGTCGCCGGGCGACGTTGCCGACCTTGCTGTCGTTGCGGCTGGCCTCGCTATTCTCAACACGCTCGACAATACCCTTCTCGAGAGCAAGAGCTAAACAGTAGAGCGTCTCGAGCGTCTCGCGGGCTATGCTTCGTAACACCTTTACGACTGGCTCCGGGTTCCGTTCTTCGCGCGCACGCTTCATAGCCTCCTGTAGCTCCTCGCCAAACCTGCTTGTCTGCCTGGCAAGCCTCCTTCCAACATCGCCCAGAGCCACTAGGGGCACATCACCCACTCTCTTTCTCAACTCCTCTGCGAGATCCACTAGCTTCCCCTCACGCTTCGCATGATCCACAATCATGTACGCCATGTATGCGCCTGCAAGCAGATTCACTAGCAACCTTTCCTGACCATAATGGTAGACCTTGTAGCCCTCCTTGAACAACTTGCCTAGGAGCCCATAGAGCTTAACGCTAACCTCATAACCACTCGTAACACCAGGCTCATAGGTGTAGACGTCTATCTTCGGACCACTGCCATCATGCACGCCTATCACGTCAACGAGGACTGTTCTACCAGTATCGACTTTCTCGTGGAGGATTAGAAGTGTGGCTATCCTGTGCTCTGGGGAGGGCCTTGGACACTCTACCCTTACACCAGCAATCTCAACACTCCTCACACCAGCTATTAGCTTGGCCATTCTCGCGGCGTATAACGGAAGAGCGTCTATGAGCTTCTCATTCTGGACGACACTGTTGTACACGGCGGGGTCTATTGCTGCGAGGAGTGTGAGAGCGAGCGGCGTTGGTTTGAACGACTCGACCTCCCGGGCAATCCTAGCCCAGTCTAGACCTTCAATGATACCCGCTGGTTCCTCCTCCCATATGTGGATGCGCTTCACTATACCTGCTGGCATCACAGTATAGCGTAACAGGCCCAACGGCAACGAGTAGTCACTGAGCCTTAGGAACACCTGGAGGTATGCTAGGCCCGCTTCGATCTCCAAGGGGTCGGTATCGCTCGGCACCTCTACGACGTAACCGTAGGTGAAATCGCTATACTTGCCGCTAGTTGCAACATCAAGCTGTATGCTGTGTATCTCGTGGTAGACCCTACCGCTTCTCGTTATCCTGGGTCTCCTGCTCTCAACAACCCACTCTACACCCGCTGGGAGCTCCACGAGAGGCCCAAAACCAGCTACTGGAGCCTCTACGCGAAGCACTACACTCGTGGATACACGGCCATAGAGAAGGTCTCCGGCTATATCCGGTCTCTCCCTCCACATCAGTTTGACATCCTCATACTCGCCAACCGCCTTCCTCAGCCACTCGTAGCGCTCCACGGCCCTCTCAATAGGCTCCTCGACTATCCTAAGCTTCCCCGCGTCATGCTCCACGACGATGGCGTTTGTGGTGTAGTCGTAGCATCCCGGCTGGAGCCTCTCCACCGCCTCGCGTATCGAAGCCTCCTCTGGCACCCTTTCTTCACGACCATTACGCCGTATGTACCTCTTGTAGCCGTAAGGTGGCCCATACTCGTAGAACCCAAGGTTGTTCCAGACCTTCATGCCCTTCTCGCTCGGCCAGATGCGCTCGCCAGCAAGCGTATGCTTCACGGTAACCAGGCCGAACTTCCGGAGAACTTCCTCCTCGTCTGGGTCTAGCTTCAGCCCGCGGAAGGTCTTCCAGAGGCCGCGGAAGAGAGCTGCATAGGCGTTACGCGGATTTATGTAGAGCTTCTCTAGATGGAGCCTGGTCCATTCTCTGACCGCCTCTGCGCCAGCGCGCAAGAGCTTCGAGTCCCACAGCCCCTGAGGTATGAGGACAGACTCTGTGAACGGTATCTCTTTACGTCTGCCTTTCCTACCCTCTCTCTGATGAAACTCGCGTGTATCCGATGGGAGACCAACGTGCACAACACGGACTATCGTCCCTATGTCTATGCCCTGTGCCAGCGTCCTGACTGTAACCACGAGCTTTAATCGTCCTTCACGCGCTGCTCTCTCCACCTCCTCTCTCCTATCTTTAGGCACCAGATGATGATGTACAGCAGCGAGACTCTTTGCACGAGGGTTACGGTCTAGCAGCGAACGATAGACGCGCTCAGCATGTCTAATGCTCCTAGTGAAGGCGAGTGTGACACCATCCTCCTCTAAGTCGAGTATAGCAGAGAGTATCTCAACTGGATCGAGGCTAGGACGTGGCGGTCTTAATCCAATAGCCTCTAGAGCCTCGTACACCTCGTAAGCTCTCTCTGCGAACTCCTCCTCATCGTCGAGTAGCTCGAGTACCCATGGCACCCGGGAGGCTATCACACTCGCGTTTTGCTTTACAAACCGTCTCAGCGCATCTACTCCCTTGCCAAGGACTAGTACGTACCTGTTCGGCGGGCGACGAGGACTACCAGTTATCACACGGCTCTTCCTACCCGTTATTCTCTCGAGGAGTTTTGCGAGTTCGCCAGGGTTGCCCAGCGTCGCGGTTAATACTGCAACACGTGGAGGCTCAACAGCAATGTATCTCGAGATCAACTCCAACATTGCTATGAGAAGATGGGCGCCTCGAGGACCATAGAAGTCCAACTCATCAAGAACTATAAGGTCAACACGTGTCAAGAAGTGTTCTAGGAGGCCTCTACCGACAGCTATTCTTTTCAGCTCCGCCATGAGAAACGCGGGGTTACTCACAACCACCTTAGCCGCAGATAAAGCCCGGATGACGCCATGCGGGCCCCCCAGCTTGTCCAAGGTAGGCCTGTCAAGCCTCATTACAGCATGTGGCCCATAGCCTGCTAGTGTATAGTACTTCTCGAGCCTATGGATCTGGTCGGCTGCCAAAGCTAGAGTCGGGTAGATTGCAAGTACGCGCCATCCCTCTGCCAGAGCCGCTAGAGCCCAGGACTCTGTCTTGCCGGAGCCCGTGCGCGCCGTCAATACTATGTTCTCTCCTCGACGTAGAGCCTCGATCGACTCGACTTGGTGCCTATAGAGCCTCCAGGAGCCGACCTCACTGCCGGCAAGCCGTGGCACGATATCAGCGAAGGTCTTTGAGCTAACCTCTGGCTCGGAACCAGCCTCGTCCCAGACTACAACCTGGTAACCAAGGTCGATGAGCTTGCCCGCTACGCTGACAACCCTCAACCGCACTACCCCCACACGCTACGACCAAACCCCTTAACACCTTATCACCCCATTACGTCCCACCGGATTCCCAGACCCGCATTATCAAACACTTTCTATAACCGCCGAACGCATAGTTATACCATAACGGCCTATGGGGGTCTATCTCATGCACAAGACACTACCTCTTATCGAAGAAATAGCTAGGAGCACGCCCAACCTCGAAGAGTTTGCACGCGAACTCATCCGCACCGGGTACATAGCCTACACAACACACATCCGCCTACCAAAGAGGCACCCGAGGATAGGCACGCGCATACGCGCACTAGCCGTGTACGTCGGCAGGCACCTGGAGGCGATAGCAGTCAAAGCAGATGGACTTGGAGCAGAGGATCTCAAAATGCTCTCAGATACCCTCGGCGTACCAGTTGTAGCATTCGATTCAAACGGAGCAAGAGTCTATCATGCAAGCAGCGCATAACACAACATAAGCGGTTAAAGCCTCATCAACGTTATGTTTTGCCGCTTCTCCGCTTCACGCCGGCCTCGCCACGTATATGTTGTCCTTGCTCCGCAGTACTACAACGTCTATCTCATCGCCCGGATTCCACCGTTTCAACCCCACTACAGTCACAAGCCTCTTACTATCAGCGCTCACAGCTAGAACCTCCCTCTTCAACCATCCCGGTGCAACGAGAACCACGCGTATGACGTCACCTTCACGGTAGATCTCTGGGACCTTCCTCGCATACCTCATACCCCATTCCTCCATGCTGGGGATAAGGTTCACACCGAGTTCCCGGCTCCACTCTCGCAGTCTTCTCCAAAACACGTTCCATGGTATCTCGCGGACACCCGGCGGTTTCCTACCGTGGCGATGCTCTAGGAACTTCTGCACAGTTGCGGGGGGCCATCTCTTACCGGCACCTATCTCGACAGCCCACTTCACCACCTGCGGCACATCTTCATCATTAACTCCCGGTATCCACACGGGAGTAACGTGAAGGTCTATTCTCGTCTCTCTGGCTATGAACTCTGCCAGCTTTTTGACCCGCTCTAAATCGTACCATTCCACTCCGGTCAGCATCTTAGCTTTCATGGCATCAAGCGTGTCTATACTCAAGTTGATACGGTCCAGGCCTGCACGCTCCCACTCACGCACCACCCGCTCATCCAGACTCTGACCATGCGTCTCAAGAGCTACGCTCTCAACCCACGGGCTCTCCTTAAGCCTCCTTATTAGCTCGACAAGCCTCGGGTACGTCGTCGGCTCGCCGACACCGTCTATCAACGCCTCTACACGCACACCCTTATAACGAGCAATTTCCTCAACCCACGTGACAAGCCACTCAACATCATCGATTATGAACTCTGCTTGTCTCCATCTACTACTAGGCCCCGCATCAACACTACAGAATATGCAGGACAGGTTGCAAAGCGTGGTTGGCCTCACTTGGAGAACATTGGTACCCCTATCTATCACGCCTATGAATACCGTGCCCATGAGGGGCGCTGGTCTAGAGAGGCGTACAAGTGGTTTCCCCCACACACGGCCATCAACGACAACTCCTTCTACTCCAGGCACTCCCTCCTTTCTACCCTTCTCCACGTCCTTCAACCACACCATCACTAAAGACGTCGGCTAGAAGGGGGTGAATAAGAGGTGGGGAACCATCTACACCTCACAACCAGCTATAGCCAGATACGCATGACCCCGCGCCTCTCTAGAGGAGACTCTAACCACACTCACATCAGCGAAGATACCATCAAGCCTCTATTCTAACTTAAGAGTGTGCACAAAAACGCATCAAGTATTTCGGTTTTATTCGTTCTTCTGGCCGCTAGCCACGTCAATGAGAGCTTCCGGCATGTTGCGCTTCAACTCCTCCATAACCGGGGCCATTAGTTCCTCCAAGAACTTCTTGTCCTCCACGTCTCTGGGCTCGTATTCGCCCCTACGCACCTTCTCCTGTAGCCGTAGTATTGCGCGTGCTACAGCTTCGGGCCGCGGCGGGCAACCGGGTATGTACACGTCTATCGGAACCACTTTCCACGCTGGCACAACATTGTAACTGTTGTAGAAGACTCCTCCACTCATTGCGCATGCACCCATTGCTATGGCGAATTTCGGCCATGGCATCTGTTCCCAGATGATTCTCGCCGCCCTCGCCATCTTCACTGTTAGCGTGCCCTCGATTAGGAGGAGGTTGGTGTTCCTTGGGGAAAGGAAGGGCAGGAACCCATAACGTTCAGCATCGTACTTGGGTGCGGATGTTGCCGCGAACTCTGCACCGCAACAACTCGTTGTTAGGTGCACAGGCCATAGACTGAAGGCTATACCCCAGTCGCGTAGTGAACGTATCGGCGTACGTTCTATGAGCCATCTTGCTGCCTTCCGTGCTGACTCCTCTAGCCTACCTACAAGAATGACGCGAAACATACCGCGTTTCTCCCATTTTGCGGGAGGGTGCGGGGGCGTATAACAGTGGGTCTATCCGGACACATCCTGGTCAAAAACGGTTTGGCAGCTTTATTCTCGCTGTCTTGGATGCGTTACAAGTTCTGGTACTGGAAGACGTTCAGTATGGTTTGTGCTAGATGCGGCGGCTTGGTGTACCACTTGTCGTAGGTGTACTTCTTGCCCTGGAAGTTTAGCTCTACTATCTGGCCCTTATCCTGCAACGTCATTATAGTCTGACCGCTCTTCGAAATCTTCATGGTCGAGCCGATCACGATTATGCTTATGTCGTCCCTCTGGAGCTTCTCCTTGAGGATGTCTCTAAGCTGTTTGAGGTAGTCGCTCACAGCCACACACCAGCTGTCCGGCCGCCCAGAACTCCGCTAATATATCTAGTGGGTTGCCTCGCCAAGACACTTTTCGACTTGCGAGGCAACGAGCCTCGCTATCTGAGCCTCACCCATAAGCTGAGACGGTCTAGGCGCACCGGCTGCCCGCTTGTGGCCTCCACCGCCAAGCGCCTTAGCTATACACGAGACGTCGAGTTTGACGCTTCTCAAGCTAATGGCACGCGGATAGACGTACACCTCTACGTCTATGTTCTCGGGGTTCCAGCCACGACTCCACAACAGCTTCTGTATGGTGCAGACGTCGACACCGGGTTCCATCGGGATAACTGCCACCTTAACACCATTGTATTCGTATACGCGTAGCCTCGCAGCGACACGCTCAGCTTCACTCATGTAACGCTCTACATGCTCCTCGTAGAGCTGTTGAGCCCAGTCGGGCCACAAGTCACCTCTAGCAAAAGCCTCGACAGCTTTCACTGGGTCGCGAAGAGCCCTCAGGACGATTCTCCACTTGTCGGCTTCGCTTTCACCAGGCTCGCATGTATCATCGGCTCTCGCTATCCTGACTAGCTTGGCGCTATACTCGTCGTTAAGCCCTAACGTGCGCGCCACGAGCTCTGCAGACACGTAATCGCGTAGATGGTACACCTCTACGCCGACGTTTAGGAGCCTCTCGGCGGCACCTGACGGCCACGGATGGTGGTCGAACCAAGCGCTAGGCATACCCTTCAACAAGTTAGCATAGATTATAGCGTCTCCCATCGACTGGACAGCAAGGTCTACTAACGCGATACCAGGCTTACCTAACATCGACTTTGCCTTGTTGACTACGTTGCGGAGGACTCGTGGTAGACCGCGGACAGTAGAGTGGTGTGCTTCCCAGCGTGCACCCCGGTCGGATGCCCAGCGGGCTAGAAGCGCGGCACCAACAACACCGTCGAGGTCCCCGTGAAATACTATGTAGAGGCGTCTAACCTTCTCTAGGCTCGTCCTCAATTTAGCCGCCCTGCTGTGCCTGCTCTTGCTTCATACGCTCCCATACATCCTTTGGTATGATGTGTAGGCTCTTACCACGCCATTCATACCTACCCTCTTTGAGCGCCTCCAGGATTTCTCTTGCCACTTTATCATTCGGGTGCTTCTTTAGGTGCCTCTCGAGCCTCCTCATCCACCTTATCTTTCTGCTCACGCCTCTCAGCCCCAACCCGCCGCGTGTACGAGACCGGGATAAGCTAGTCGCTCTACAAGTGATCCTCGCGGAGCCCAAGCTCGTGTATACTCGCTTCACGCGTCTTCGTATCGAGTATCGCGACGCTCATCCGGCCGGTTAGACAGCCGCAAGTTTCACCTGGATTGAGCACGATTTTCGCGCCTCGTTTCTCTACGCGAGACTTGTGAGTATGCCCGTAGAGTACTACGTCAACTGCTCCGCTTTCGGCGAGCGCCTCTACAACGCTCAGTGTCTCTTCCTCGGAGCCCCATCCGTGTAGCATGGCTATCCTTACGCCACCCAGCACTTCGATGCGAGGAGGCTCGTAGATGCGGTAGCCTAGGCTTGCAGCGACACGCTCCAATAATCTCCTCTCACCATCATTATTACCATAGATGATTATCGCGTCACGCACACCCTGTTCGCGAAGAGCGCGCAACGTAAACGGGGCTACAACATCCCCTAGGTGCACAACCAGCTCAACTCCATGCTCTTTGAACAATTTTGCCGCTAGTCTTACACCTCTGATATAGTCATGACTGTCGCTCATGACGCCTATTAGCATGCTCGCCGCCCGTAATCGCTGTGGGGCCACTCCGTTTTTCAGTAGTTGCTCTTCGCGGGGCTATAGAGCAACGGGATGGCGGGGTTGGGGTTACGTTTCGTGCTCATAGCTGGCATGCCCGGTGCAGGCAAGAGCATCGTAGCCAGAGTTGCTAGGGAACTTGGCTTGCCGGTCTTCACTATGGGTGATGTTGTCAGAGAGGAGGTTAGAAGGAGGGGTTTGGAGCCAACACCCGCCAATATGAACAAGGTGGCTACAGAGCTGCGCAAGCTGTACGGAAAGACTGTCATAGCCGAGAGGACCCTAGACGCTATCAAGAAGAGCGGCATCCGGGATGGCATTATAGTGATAGACGGTGTTCGTAGCCTAGAGGAGGTCGACGTGTTTAGCAGTTATGCGCCAGTGACTATAGTAGCTGTCCATGCTTCACCAAAAACTCGATTCGAGCGTCTACGCGCCCGTGGTCGCCCTGGCGATCCACGCACATGGGAGGAGTTCAGAGCACGCGATCTGATGGAGCTAGGATTCGGCCTTGGTAATGTGATAGCACTCGCCGACTACATGCTAGTGAATGATGGCGTGACGCTGGACGAATTCGTGTCGCAAGCCAAACGCCTCTTAGAAGCTATGATAAGGGGGTAGATTGTAAAGAGCCTCTAGATGGGTGCCAACGTGCCGAGAGTGAGAGTTGAAGCCGAGATTAGGCCAACTGAGGACCCCGAGAAGGTAAAGCAAGCAGTCCTCAACGTCTTCATACCAGACCGCATCAGGATCGAAGAGTATGGCGAGTATCGTTTGCTCGTCGCAGAGGCCGACAGCCTTAGGAGCCTAGAGAGGCTACATCAGCTTCTTCGCCAAGATAGGATACTTGACGCTGCACGACGTCATATGACGAGGGGTGTCGAAAAGGGCTTCCTAGTCTTCAAGCTAAACAAGCAAGTAGCTCTCGTAGGGCACGTATCTTTTGTAGACATGGATAGCGAGGCGCCGATGGGCCCCATAACGTTCATAGTGGAGTGGGACAAGCCAGAGGAGGTAGTTGACTGGCTCGCGCCACCAACCCGAATGGGTAGACCGATTTACGAGAAGCCTAGACCAGACGCATCTTAGGTCACAGCGCCAGCCACGTGCAGAAACGCGCGGCGCGCCTTCTCCAACACGGTAACGGGCGCAATCGGTGTGAATGGAACAGCGAATACCACCCTGGCCGCCTCACGGACCACCTCAACATCGCCGCCAGCCGCGATATACGCCTTAGCTACGAGCATCGCGCGATTGCCAGGCTCTTGGGGGTTGAAGAGGAAACTATAGTAGACGAGCACCGCGAGGTCCCATGCCCTATGTTTGATGCTGTCACTCTTACGCGCCTGCTCCAGATCAACCATGTAGATCCTATCCCTACCGACTATGAAGTTCGTTGGGTTTGCGTCACCCATCACCCAGCCTTCACGGTGCAACTGTGCTAGAAGCATACCAGCCTCGGCGAGCGAAGGGTGCAGCGGGTCCTTGGCGACCAGGTGGTGTAGAGGCGTACCTTCAATGTACTCGTATGCTGCTTTTAAACCTCTAGGGTCGACTAGCACAGGTTCCGGCACCGGTAGCCCGGCATCTAGCATCGCATTAACCGCGTCATACTCAGCCTCTAGCCTATCACGTGGCGCGAGTCTATACGGGTATATTGGGAGCGCTATGCCCGCAGCAACAACCCATTTAGCGGTTGCTGGTGTAAGATACCGTTTCACTATAACACTCTTGAACTCCCCCCTGTACGCTGTTACTGTGCCGCCAAGCCCCATCTGCACCGTCCTAAGTATCCTCTTGACACCCGTCACGGAGTAGAGCTGCTCCTCAAACTCGAGCACCTTGGTACGTAGTCTGCCTCTTCGAAGCTTAACCAGGAGTAGAGGGTCACGTATTAACGGATGGTCTACACCACCAGGCCTTACCAGGGGCCATATCCTCGTTAGCCTCACCGCAACAAGCCTCCACCCCCTCCTAATCCTCGCACCGCTGTGCTCACAGAGCTCGAACCAAGGACCGCCGGAGCGTTCGCACCCGGCCTCAAGCAGGCTCTGCTCAGCATCCCTAACGACAACTCGTGCATCACTCCTAAGCACATCTATGAGGCTGGACGGGACCCAGGGGTACAACCTTGAGAGTCTAGAAGCCCTCGCGACAATATGGTATATATGCGCGACTTTGGCGTGAGCCGCAAGACCCCCAAGGAGTTTACGCAGCCTGGCATGCTCTTCAACAGCTATGCGTGTTAAGTACGCCATCCTAGCCTCTTCTATGACGCTTGGATCACCATCTATCTGCTCGGGCGGTGTAAGCAACATTGATGCCACAAGCTCCCCGAGTATACTGGCCTCCGCGTCACCCACAAGCTCGTCTACACGAACAACGTTATACCCTGGGCAGTGTGCCTCACACTCGCCTTCACAGACGACATACACGCTAGCGACTCCACGTGGCTTTACAACAGCAACTACGTCACCAGTCACACACTCGGCGTGCGTCACTTGCTTCTCCCAGCGTTGACCAGTGTACCTAGGAGCTCCTCTAACAAGCTACGCCGCTCACCGGACTCGAAGCCAAGTATATCGCTCTCGGTGTCTACGTCCGCCCAGAGGCACCCCGTTACATCAACCACACTGATGCGGCCGCCTCTCTGCGAGTAGAGGGTCCACAATTCATTCATCGTCAGGTCTGTCCGGTGACCGAAATATGCTAGCATCCCTCTCCAATCACGCACAAGGAACACACCCGTATCGACATAGTCATAGTCTTCAAGCTTCTTGCTGAATACTGTTGGCGGCCCCACGCGTATCTTTGTAGCCTCGTCGATATCCACTAGCGTTGGCTTACGGTCTCCCGCTACACACACACCAGCGTCCTCAGGGCATCCTGCTACAAGCCTCTCAACTAGACACGGATGGTAGATGTGGTCGGCAACACTGAGTAGAGTCTCGCTACGCACACTCGACAAGCCCACCAACAGACTATAGCCATTCTCACAGTAGGGGCAGAAGCTAGCCACGAGGTTCACATCCCACCCGTTCTCACGTAGTATCGCTCTAGTTTCTTCAACATACGCATTCTGAACCACTAGCGTAGGCTCAACGCGGCCAAGAGCCGCACTTACGCTCGATAGGGGATAGTGAACGAGAGGCCTACCCCATAACCTAGCCAGGTGTTTCGGCCCTCTTCGTAGCCTCGTACCCATACCAGCCGCTACGATGAGGAGCTTCATCCTATCTCACCCCGTCTCCAGAGTAGCCAGAGTTCAACAGTTTTCGCTACTACGTAGGCATAGGAGGCAATGGACGTAAAAATTAGCACCGCGAGTAGCGCATGCCAGCCCATCGGCGGGACTGCTACGGACCCCACAGCCAACAGGAAGAGGCGGACATCTCGAGAAGCCCATGGCCGTATCTTGCCTAGTAGCTGTATACTAGTCCCTATGCTAGCCTCTCCACGTGCATGTACATAGCTAACCATTATGTCACCCGACACTATCAGCGTCGCCAGAAGTGTCGCGACGCCACGCGGTATACCAAGAGCCTCTACTACAGCGTATGTTGCAAGACCGAATGACACGATGTCAACTATTCTATCTGTCACCGCGTCAAGATATGCGCCAAAGCGACTCTTTCTATTAAGCAGCCTCGCTATCTCACCATCCACACCATCGAGGATGGATGCCAGCTGCACGAGGAGCCCCGCTATCGCTGCCATCACCGGATCTACCGCTAGGTATGGGAGGGCAGCCAGGACGCCAAACACCCCCGTCGCTATCGTCACTGCATTCGGGTTACTCACGCCAAGCTTCACGAGTATTCTGGTGACCCTCCACGACACCCTCCTGTTGATGAGCCTCGAAACCGGGCCGTCAGTAGGCTTCGCGACTTTTGCAGCCTGGCTCAAGTCACCCGCCCTCGTTGCGTCGCAGAGAATTAGCCAGCGTTTTTGAATACCGCGCGACCGCAGCGTCCTTGCACTAGTTGTCTTCGAAAGTTAGGTCTAAAGGCCTCCGTGGTGCAGATGCTTACATTGAGGTTGGGGTTAGCCCGGGTGTGTACATATGCAGCGCGTAATAGACTATGGCTTTCTACGCAATCTTGACGAGTGGGTTAGGATGCAGAAGAAGGTGCTAGAGACGTTCCAGAAGGTCGAGAAGGATGTCGAGGAGGGCGACAGGCTACAGCTGATACTAGCCACTAGGGCAGCGTTCCAGCACATGATGAGGACCATCAAGGCATTCGACCATTGGCTGCAAGACCCTGTCATCATTAGCCACATAACAAGGGAGATGCTAATCGAGGTCTGGCAGGTGATGTACAAGGTACTTACAGAGCTTCTCGAGATAGACATCAAGCATACCAGCGAGATGCGCCAGTTGCTCGAGAAGCTGGCACGCGAAGGTAAGCTGAACCCGCTAGCCGCGGCCGTCAAGAGCGAAGAGGAGGAAGAACAGAGGAGGCCACCAACGCTATCAGTCTAAGGGGCTTAGCTCTAGCCCCTTCTCCTCCAACTTTCTCTTCAACACCTCCACGAGTGTAGTCAACGCCTTCTCTAGTGTAGCCTTACCCGCCGCGCCTGCAGCTTGAGAGTGCCCGCCGCCGCTACCTCCTAGCATTTTCCCCACTTCCTCCATTATCTCTCCCAATGCCAGCCCCGTGCCCTCAACGAAGCTCTTCAAAGCCCTGCCGACAACCCTTGCACGACCGTCACGCACAGATACTATGAACGCGGCGTCGGCCCCCAGGTCCAGTATGGCCCGCGCCGCCGAAGCCTCAAAGGCCTTCACGTGGCTAACCCCAATGAGTAGGTTGTTGCTCGTCTTGTATACCTGTAGACGCTGCGCCGCCTTAAGACGCGCAACTCTCTCAGAGTAATCCATCGGTGGTGACTGTAGAGCCTTAAGCACACGCTCTAGGCTAGCACCAAGCTCCATGAGGTCTGCTGCAACGCGAAGTGTACGCGGAGCGGAGTGGCGGAGATGCTTGGTATCATAGACTATACCCGCCAGCAGCAGGGCAGCCATACGCTCGTCAATCTTCACACTCCACTCGCGCAGCACAAGATACACTAGTTCGGCTGTAGCCTTGGCACCCGGGTCGCATATAGAGACCAGCGCACCCTCAGTCATCAAACTCTTCTCATGATGATCTATCACTATGTAGTCAACGTTCTTTACAAACTCGGCGAGATCCCCCAGGTGCTCGAAACTGGCCGTGTCTAGCACTATAGCGAGCCCGGACTCCTCTGGGCTTTCATCCTCAAAGTCGGCGGGCTCGATGCCGAGAAGCTCGCGCACCACCCTCTTAGAAGCCTGGTTCATACCCTCGGGTAGGAGGAGCCTCGCGTCCACACCTAGGCTCCTTAGCGCCTCGCGTATGGCATAAGCCGAGCCCACGGCATCCGGGTCGGCATTCTTATGGGCCGTTACTACTACCGGCGTCTCAGTCTCCAGTATCTCCCGGAGCGCCCTCCGAGCCTTCTCTCTCAGCTCCTCCTCTGAGAGCACGTAGACGCTCCTCAAGCCACCTACCCGCCTCCTCAATAGCCTCTGCTATAACCTCCTCGTAGGAGATAGGACCGATAGCCTTTCCCACAACGCGAACATCTACCAGAACGTCTAGTTCGTCGCCCTTGTACTCTCCCCGCACGATTATTTCGAATTCGTCAACCCTCCTGCGTAGCTTGCGCCGCAGGTAACTCCTAATCCTCTCTTCAACACCTGCCATCAACTCCGCGAGTATATCCTCATTCAACTTTATGCGTTCCAGCCCAACATTGATGACACGGGGCAAGTAGTCCTCACCTCTCACCTTCCCCGCATGAAGAAAGCCGCTATTACCGCAACAAAACCTGGCATAACCAAACTGATAGATTCTAGTATACCACCCTTTACGAGCAGGGCGTGCGACACGAGGACAACAAGGGGAATGTTAAGAGCATAAGCTACGAGTATTGCGATTACTGCCGCGCGAACAACTTGCACTAAAATAGGGCGTAGACGGGCGAGGATGGGCCTCACCCGCCACCCTTCTTCCCGAGCTGCTCTGGCTTAACACTAGTGCCCGCCTGGAGCCTCACTTGATACTCACGTATCTCGCGTAGAAGCTGCTCAAGCCTCTTCCGCAGCTCGTTCTCCTGCTTCCTTAGCTTCTCAAGCCTAATGTCGATAAGCTCGAGCCTGTCTTTCAACTCGTTGGCAACCTTCTCCTTCGACACCCTCACGAGTATCCCGCCAACGCTACGATAAACCTCGTTCTCCTGCACCTCCTCGAGCAACTTCAAGACCCTCTCTATCTCGCTCTTCTCACTCTCGAGCGCAACCCTCTCCTGCACGACTCTGTTGAGCTGCTCTTGGAGCCTCTGAGCCTCTGCTACCTTACTCTCAAGCTCGGGTGGAAGCCTCTGAGCCACGAGCTACACCCCAGCCGCTCACGTCTACCGCCGGCTTAATCCTTCCCGCTCGAGCAGAAGCTCCAGGTAGGACTTCGTAGTCGTCGGCACTTCCTCCAGGCCAAGGAGGCGTATGGCTTCACCAACAGCCTCTTCTCCACCATCAATAGCCTCTATCTCAGCGAAGCAGCCCAGACCCTCTACCTCATCAAGCGTCACCTTAACACGGCCTAAGCGATAGTAGCGCCTCTTCTTCCGTATAACCGCAACAGGCTTGAAACCAAGAGCTTCAAGCAACGCACGAACATTGCTAGCGCTGTCTACCTGCACTGTAATCTCGCGCCTAGCCTTGTAGACGCCACCCTCCTTGGGACCCTTGTACGTGAGTTCTACTCGTTCCTTCACCACCCTTACGCGTAGGGCTTCATCCGTCTTTGCAAAGTCCCTACATGGATGCTGGAAGTACACATCCTCCTCGATATACTCACCCTCATAGACGCCACCCATCCTCTTGACACGCTCCTCTATAGCAGCCAGCATGATACAATCGCCAAGCACGAGCTTCGCCTCAACCTCCCGCAAACGCTCCACCGGAGCGGTACAGACTAACACCCGGGTTTGAGGCTGGCCACGCCGGGCGGGGTGTAATCAGGAATTGGCTGGCAGCGAGATTGCACTCGTAGCAGTATATGTCGGTCTCGTGCTGCTTGTCGCTAAACTCTTCGAGGATATCGTGAGGAGAGCCAGGCTGCCAGGCTTCATCGGCGCTATTATCGCCGGCTACATACTAGGCCCCGGCGGCCTGAACATCATACACAAGGAGCATGTCGAGGCCATGGGTCTGCTTCTAGTCGTGGGTATAGACTTTCTACTGTTCCTCGCAGGCGCTGAAGAGCTAAGCAGGATGAGGGGCGGCTTACGTCCACGCGAGTTGAGCGTAGCTACCGTCCTCATGCTCTCAACTACAGCCGCTACTGCCGTAGTAGCCCACCTCCTCTACCGCGAACACCTGGATTGGAGCACATCGCTAGCCTTTGGCATCGTCATGGCAATTGTGAGCCTCGGGCCATTAACACGCGCGTTGATAGACTCGGGGTTGATAGCCACGAATGCTGGCTTGACGGTAACGCGCATCGGCTTAATAGCTGAGGTCGGCGGCATACTCGCGTTCAACGCCGTCTATGCGGGCAAGATATTCCCGAACGCCATTACAACACCACTCTTCTTCATAGCGGTCTACCTCTTCGGGCGGCGACTGCTAACCCGCATACTCTACCTGGTCGAGGATGTGATCTCGGCTCGCGAAGCTCCCTTCGCGATAATAGTCGCGTTGGTCCTCACGGCTAGTTACCTAGCAGAGATAATAGGGTTCAACGCGGCTGTTACTGCACTACTCCTAGGCTTCTTCGCGTCGACTTATCTCGAAGAGAGGCCAGCATACGTAGAGAGGCTCAAGGCGTTCACATATGGCTTCCTCGAGCCGCTGTTCTTCGCTGGTATCGGCCTAAAGGTACCACAACTAGATCCTTCGAGCATGGCAGCAATGCTCCTCATAACACTAGCTGCCGCCGCTCCCAAGCTGCTTACAGCGTCAGCCGCCGGGCTAATGCCAACTGGTATAGCCCTCCTGGCGAAGGGTGGCGTTGATGCCGCGCTCCTCTTAACGCTATACGAGACGCCACACGGCAAAGGTAACCTGATACCCGACCAGCTTTACACCGCCGGCGTCTTCTCAATGCTACTCTTAAGCACACTCATGGCTCTCGGCCTGCGTAGCATTCAGCCGCCACGCGCAAAGGGCGAGAAAGAGCCTTGGAGGATGAGGATTGGAGAACTCGGCCTCGGATACGACGTCGTAAGACGCACAGACAACCTATTGACAGTCTCGATGTTCGTAAGTGCTAGCCAAGGCGGCGCAGTAGTCGTTATAGACGAGGATGGACGCCCCATAGGCTACATCACAGCAGCTGACCTCATCTACATCGCACCATCAGAAATGAGGAGGTTAACGGCGGAGGAGGTCATGAGGGAGAATGTGCCAATAGTGAAGGTAACTGATAGAGTAACAGAACTACTACGTGAGCATCTCGTGGCAGAGCCGATAGTGGCGGTGGTCGACGAGGACGGCCACCTCGTAGGCACGCTGAATCCGCACCGTGTGCTCCAGAAGATATACGGGATTAGCGGTAAGCGCGAGCACTAGCACCAACCTTAGAGGCTATATATTCGACGGGGTCGCGCCAAGGACAACAACCAGTCTTCAGCGCTACGAGATCATCAGTATAGCCCCCAGTAACGTAGAGTATGTCCTCAGTTATCTCGTTGCCAAGTTTTCTCCTAAGGTCGTCCCAAGTCATCACATCATAGCCCAGCGATTCTAGCATACGCCTGGATGCTGTGTTATCAGCGCGGAGTGTCGCCGCGAAAACCTCTGCACCAAGCTCCTCGAGTACCTCCTCACCAGACGCTATTAGTATCTTGCCATACCCGCGACCCTGGAACTCGGGCCTAACACCAGCATAATGATGCACACCCAACATCAGTTTATCATCACAACATGGCCAGACATAAACCTGGTTAAACCCGACAGGTTCTCCATCCACAAGCAGTACGAGCGTACGCACCCATCTCCTATCCCACTCCAGCCCAACCTCGACCCAGTAGCCCTCGCTACCGAACAACTCATAAGCTAACTTCCTAACAAAGTCTTTCAGCTCACCCTCCGCCTCAACGACCTCGAGCCTCATACTACCAACTACCATAGACACGACACGCATCAAACCATAAAGCCGATTTTCACCCCAGCTACCCACACTTCACGACTCACAACAGCTTGCAAGACTCTACAGCGATAACTAGGCAAAGCTACTTGGCTTATACTCACACCCATTTCCATTTTATCAGATCCTTTCTGCACTCCTTTCCCTATACCATGCTCACCGCGTACCCCATCTTTCGAACAGCAAAGCTTATATTGACTTCTCTGCTGCAGCGTTAGAACACGGGTCGTGGGCCGGTAGCTCAGCCTGGCAGAGCGGCGGGCTCTTAACCCGTAGGTCCCGGGTTCAAATCCCGGCCGGCCCGCCACAACCTCCTCCTTCGAAACGGGTCGGGGTCACACCGTGGCCTCAGAAGCTGTACGTCTTGTACACCGCGGTTACCCTACTGTTGAACGTAGTGCACTCCCTGTTATCCCTAGAGGCTGGGTGCTGATACGCGTTGGACTAGGGGTGTGGAATGGCACGGAGCGCGCGGTATCACAGGGGCTGGTTTGGGTTGAACCCGGTAGGGTTCTTGGCGCAGAAGGTCTCGGTGTTGTTGTTAAGCGCGGCGTAGGGGCCGATATTGACGAGGGTGTTCTTGTCGTACTTTCGAGGGTGCCTAAGGAGGGTTTACCTGGAGTGGCTATTAACGGCTGGCTTGCGAGTTACACGTCGCTTCCCTTCTCGTCGCTCGCCCAGCTTGATAAGGGTGTTTGTAAACGCGAGCCTAGAGCTTGCGCTCTTGCCTTTAGCGCTGGACTAGGCATAGCCGCAGTTATATCGTCACACGGCGAGCTAGGGGTGCTCGGCTGTGGGTTCTCCTCGTTATCAGCTGCACTAGCCTCTATGGAGTATGGCGCGACAACGCGACTATACTGCTTGGATTCTATCGGCGCAAGGATAGCCTCTAGGCTTGGCCTAGAGGTGCTCTCAGCGAAGAGGAGAGAGCCGAAAGAAGAGACGCTCTACCTGGCATCTATAGATCCGCGGCTTGTAAGGCTAGTCGAAAATAGGAGAGGCTCGCGCCTATTGCTACACCCGATCTTTCTCCACTACCCGCCACCACGCACAATAGACACATACACATCCGTACTGAGAGAGTCCCGTGTTCACGAGGGAGTGAAGCTGCTTCTCAAACACATAGATTTTCTAGATGCTGCCGTGGGGCATGCAGATCTAGAAGCACTGCCATATTCACACGGTAAACTCGCCATTATCGCTCGGCTACACAACGTAGTCTGAGCGCTCGTCTCCCACCTGCGCGTACACGCGCCGGGTTGGGCTCCAATCCTCTCATCTTTTCACGCCACAGCCCCTCCTCGAGATCCAGCTCCGTGAATACACATGCCTCGTTCAGCCTAGCCCTAGCCTCTTGCAGACTCCATGTACCCGATACGCGTCTCGCCAGGGGCGACAACTTGTATAGAATCTCCCCGTCCATGTAGAAGACCAGCGCCTGCAGGACTGTGAGATCCACCCTCCTAGTCCCGCCACGCAACTTGAAAACACCACGTACACCGCGCCTTGCCATTAATTGTGCAAGCCCGGCTTCCGTCACAAAACCTTCCCTAACAATCTCCTCAAGCACTAACGCCTCGTCAAAGGATACCAGCCTCGCCGCTCTCAGACCACCTGCCGCCGCAATATCACCGAGCCTCTCCAGTATCTCATCAAGCCTCAGTTCGCCATCAGAGCCCGGGCTTTGCACAGCAGCAACTACGGGTAAACCACTCTCGACGCTACCAGCGAGACCCACCGCATCGGCCAGCGGGCTCCACAGCGTATCCTCTACACCCTCCGCCAACACATCCCCGCCAACATCAACCGCCAAGATAGCTTCCGCCCCCGTCAAGCTAGCAAGGTGTCGCAGAGCCTCAGCGATGCCACGCGAGCCTCCCCACACATCAACCACGTAGATGGGCACCGACGCTATGCGAGCCAATCTACACACTTGGGGTATGAACACGTTACCCCCGCACAGGGAGCGTACAACCCAGCACCCTCCGCGAACCTCAAGCAGGTGTAGAGACAAACGTGACGTGGGGCCAGCAAAATCCTCTAGACGAAGAGGACCGGGGCAAGGGTCGATAACGAACCTCTCCCAGGCTATTGCCGCCAGTTGTGAACGCACGCCATACTTTTGTAGCCAGAGCGTGTTGAGCATTGCAGAAGCTATGTCGCCGCCACCACCCACAGCAAGCACAATGACACTCCTCGGCTTGAAACCAAAGACCTCCTCTATCACCATTCTCGCCTTTCCGCCCACAACACCGGATAGCTCTAAGAGTCGTTCGGCAATGGAATTCACAGCTCGGGGGTAGCTTCAATGCACGACCTTGCAGAGAAACTAGCAGAGCTCCTAACCGCGAAGGGAGTTTACGAGAAAGTACTCGTAGACAACGTTACTGGCGAGTGCGCAGTGCTAGTCGCTAAACGTGGAGCAACGCTCCACCTCATAGCACTCTCGACGCACAATGACTGGGTGTATGCCAAGATCGCTCTTAGCGATGCAGTACCCCTCCGGGCATGGAGCTGCTCTAACATCTTCTACACGCCGTACGGGTTGTACGCCTTTGCCCACACACTCGATGAGTTGGCCGACAAGATAGCTGGTAAGCAGGATAGGTTAGAGGCGCAAGCTAGGATATTAGAGGAGGCGTTGAGAAGCGGAGCATCTCTGGAGTGATGACCCCGCGCACTCAGAGCCACGCGCAATGAAGAGGGTCTTGAGTGCTGACCATAACATCTCACCATATACCCCACAATAAGTTACCATAAAACAACACGACACAAGAAGAGCCCAGCAGTTCACACCACGGGTATAGGAAGAAGCATTTACCGCCAGTTACACCACGCAAAAACAAAAACAATATCGTTCTGTTACTCTCTTCTTAGCCGAATAGTGCTTTAGCAGCCGCTGCCTTCGCCTCCTCCAGGATGTCTGAGAGTACCGCCTCTAGCCTGTAGTCGAGGCGCATCTTGCCGTCGGGAGTTGCAACCACGAAGCCTCCTACACCCTCGATGTCCTCGCCTGCAAGCGTGAACTTAACCGGAAGGCTTGCACCACCAACCAGCTTCTCAAGTAGGTCGCGGTCCGCCTTCGTCGGGTATACTACGGCCTCGGTAGCCGTCTCGCGTATAGTCTCGGCAGCACGCTTCAACATGTCCTCGAGGAACGCTGTGTAAGCCTCGTCTCCAACGCGGCTGCGGAGCCTTCTTAGGGCCTCGTTGACAGCCTTCTCTATCCACTCGTTCCTCGCGTTTAGCTCCGCCACTCTCAACTCAGCCTCGCGTACCGCCCTCTCCGCTCTTACTTTCTCCTCAGCCTCACGGAGAATAGCCGAGATGTCTTTCTCGAGCTTCGCTAGAGCCCTGTTCTTCGCCGCGTCGAGGATGCGGATAGCAGCGTCGAGCGCCTCATCAATCTTCTTGTTTATCTCCTCGCGCACCTTTTCAGAGGCCTTTTTCGCTACCGCGTGTGGGTCGCCATGCATGTGTATGCGGGGCACCGGCCCCACCCGCTACCCGCCGAAGCCGAGCGCCTGGAGAAGAAGTCTTCTCATGTCTACCGGCTTGCCTGGGCTCTTCAGAGTCGGGAGCATCGCTACGACAACATCGCTGCGCTCATCCCCGATTTTCTCAACGATGTCCTTGACAGCATCCGCATACTCGTTGGAAACCAGTATCACGCCAACCTCTGTCGACTCCAATAGCTTCTGTAGTATCTTGCGGGCCTCGCCACTATCCTTAGCGACGTAGGCCTCAACGCCTATAAGGCGGAAGGCCGTGGCGGTATACTCGTCGGCTATCACGGCTATCCTCTTCTCAGGCAAGCCGCTCCCCAAGAGCGGCCCGAGCGCCTCGCATTTATATGGTGAGGCTGGGGTGGGCAGGGACACGGGAATAGTAACGCCTGGCGAGGTGGTACTCGATGCTCATAGCCAGGGGGGCGGCAGAGGTAACTATACTCGTACCTCGCGACAAGCTGACCAGCGCGGTAAAGGCTATACTTGAGAGTGGCGCGTTCCACCCAAAGCCTATCGAGGCTGGCGAGGAGGCTGCCACAGAGAAGGGTCAGGTCCAGAGGTTGCTTAGCGAGGCCGAGAACCTAGCTCAGAGGATTCGCGCCTACCTGACCAGCGTAGGCGAGCTACCGGAGCCTGGCGAGGCGCACCTCGGGGAGGTGCGCGATTGGGTATCGAAAGCTGAGGAGGTTATCAGGGAGGCTGAGGAGCTGGACTCCAAGTTGGACCCCGTGCTGAAGAAGCTGACAGAGCTACGCACCCCTGGCAGCGAGCTTGCCGAGGCGGCTGAGGTCGCCAAGGCCTATAGCTGGCTTGATTTCGACCTCTCGCAGCTACGCGACTTGAAGCACTTGCGTGTCCGCCTGCTGAGAGTCCCACATAGACACGTGGAGCGCTTTGTGAAACTTGCCGAGGAGGAGCCCATATACGTCATCGTCGCCGAGGATTATGAGCCGCTCAACGCGCTAGTCATAGCGATATACCCCGAGGAATACGAGGTGGTCATCAACCATCTTGCCGGTGAGACCGACGCGTCAGAAGTAGTGCTCCCATCCAACATACCACAGAACCTAGCCAAGGCAGCCGAACACTTCGCCAAGCTCGAGGAGGAGCTAGTCGAGGAGATAAAGCGCAACGTGCCCAAACTAAAGGAGCTACTAGCCAAGCTGCTTACGGTGCGCGAGGCACTCAGAGTCCTCCTGGGGAGCCTCGAGACCAGACTATTCACCGTGCTAAGCGGCTACGTGCCACACAACGAGGTTAAGAAGTTCGCAAACATGGTTGTAGAGGCTACCGGCAACACAGCCATAGTGACTGCCAGCGGCTATGTGAGGATGGAAGAGGAGGTAGAGACGCCAGCAATCGTCAAAGTACCAAAGCCGCTAAAGCCATTCGAGATGCTAATGTCGAGCTACGGCTTCCCAAGGCCCCGCGCCGTCTCCCCACTAATACTAATGGCTATAACCTTCCCGTTGATCTTCGGCATGGCATTCCCAGATCTAGGCCACGGTCTAGTGCTATTCCTGCTAGGCCTCTATATGAGGAAGAGGGGCGAGTTCCTCGGCTTCGCCAGAGGCGAGGGTGTACGCCAGCTAGGCACCCTCCTGCTATACCTAGGCTTCACCGCCATGGTCTTCGGCTTCCTCGCAGCAGAGTTCTTCGGCCCACTAACATCAGAGTGGCTCATACACCTATGGTGCAGCATGGGCTACGACAAGCCGCCCTACGCGACACCACTGTACGCCGCCCACGTGCTTCACTCCTTCGAGGAGCTAAGCAAAGAGATGGGGCCAATACAGGCGCTCAACGCCATCTGCCCAGCGCTCGCACAGAAAGTCCTCGAGGAGCTAGGCCCCAACCCAGCCCCCGAGCAGGTCAAGCACTTCGTAGAGGCGTATGTGGGCGCCAATATAATGACAACAGCTGTCTACTTCTCCATGTACGTGTCGCTACTACTGGGTACACTGCTGCTAACACTCACGAGCATATTCGGCCTCTACACCTACATCGTCATGGGCGAGAAGGCCGAGGCCGTAGTCTCAGGTCTGTCGAAGACGCTGATATTCGGCGGCGTCTTCATAGCGTTCCTATCCAGCCTAGCGTTCCTACCAAGAGACGCTATACGCCTAAGCGGCTACCTGCTAGCACTGACAGCAGGCCTAACGGAGGTAGGAGGTAGGAACGTAGCAGAGTCTCTCAGCGAGCTTGTTAGGATGCACGGCGGCGATCCGGGCATCTACCTAGGCCTAATCCAGCCGCTAATGGCACTGATGATATACTCTGGTCTAGCCATAGCCTTCATCGGCAAGATAGTGGAGACCGTGCACCATGGTGGCGGTATCGGCGCAGCGCTCGGCAATGCCGCACTAGAGCTCTTCGACCTACTACTGATAGCCATGGGCAACACGCTAAGCTTCCTGCGAATCTTCGCACTAGCCCTAGCACACAGCTCGCTAATGTACGGATTCTATGCTATCTCGCTGCTCGCTGGCCCAGCGCTACCAATAATCTACGTGCTAGCCAACCTGCTAGTCATCGGCATGGAGGCTATAGTGGCGTTTGCGCACACGCTGAGGCTCCACTACTACGAGATGTTCAGCAAGTTCTTCTTCGCCACCGGGAAGCCATTCCAGCCTGTGCGCGCCTACGCCAGGATAGGCTGAGGTTTTCTCACAGCCACCTTGTTTTTCCCTCCCCACGCTCCCGCTTGGCTTCCGGGTTCTCGTCTTGAGAGGAACCCTCACAGAGCTCATACTATCCAAGCATGTAAAGGAGGGGCGCGTCGAACCAGGGGAAGTGATAACGGCACGAGTCGACCGTGTGATATTCCACGACCTGACAGGCTACCACGTTATCGAGGTTATGGAGAAGGCTGGGAAGACCGAACCCTGGGACCCGTCAAAGATTGTAGTCGCGTTTGACCATCTTGTGCCAGCACCCACTGTCAGGGCAGCCGAGGTTCAAAAGAAGACGCGAGAGTGGGCACTAAAACACGGCGTGATATTCCGTGACGTTGGACACGGCATTCTACACCAGGTTGTGGTCGACGAGGGTCTAGTAGAGCCAGGCCAGGTTGTCATAGGCGCCGACAGCCACACCAATACTGCTGGTGCTGTTGGGGCATTCGCCACTGGAATGGGTGCCAGTGACGTCGCGTATGCAGCGCTCTTTGGCGAGGTCTGGATGCGTGTACCGGAACCTATCCGTGTAGAGCTGAAGGGTAGCCTCAAACCCCCGGTTACCACCAAGGACCTCGTCCTCAAGATGCTTGGCGACCATGGCGCGGGCTTCGCTAACTACAAGGCTCTGGAGTTTGTAGGTGAAGCTGTAAAGACACTTAGCATAGAGGATCGCATGACCGTCGCCAATATGACTACAGAGATGGGCGCTAAGGTTGGCCTATTCCCTAGCGACGAGGTGACCATAGACTACTATCAGAGTCTCGGGAAGAGCGTCAAGAGGCTAGAACCCGCCCCAAACGCGGAATACACGGATACCCTCGAGTACGACCTCTCTAGCCTAGAGCCCATGGTCGCTGTACCTCCTCGCGTTGACAACGTAAAACCTGTAACAGAGGTCGAAGGCGTAGAAGTAGACCAGGTGTTCATCGGAAGCTGCACCAATGGCCGTCTCTCTGACCTCGAAGCCGCAGCGAGGATACTGAAGGGTAGGAAGGTACACCCAAGAGTAAGATGCATAGTAATAGCAGCGTCGCGGAAGATTTACGAAGAGGCGCTGAAGCGCGGCATAGTCGAGGTGTTAACCGAGGCGGGCTGCCTAGTCACCTGGGGTACCTGCGGCCCCTGCATCGGCGGCCACTATGGTGTACTAGGGCCAGACGAGGTAGGCGTGTTCACCAGCAATAGGAACTTCAGAGGGCGTACCGGCCACCCAACCGCTAAGACCTACCTCGCCTCGCCTTACGTCGCAGCAGCCTCAGCCATTGAGGGGAAGATTGCCGACCCACGCCGCTACCTCTAACACGGGTGTTACCAGCCCCAAGGGTACCCTACCTCTACCTCCGAGATTTTCTACACGCGGCGCGGGTGGGAACGCTTGGTACGCGCACTCTTCATAGACATGCTAGAGGGCAGAGTTGGCGCCGAAGTATATGACCCGTACCGTAGGAAGCTCGGCATCCTTGTCAGCTTCGACAGCGAGGTTGACGGTAGAGTCACAAAGGTGTCGGTGCTCCTCTACGGCTCCGGCGAGATTCGAGACTATGCACCAGACGCTATTGAGATTGAGGGTGACCGTATCATAGTGAAGCCTGCTTGGAAGACATTTGCGGAGAAGACAAGGGAGAGCTACAAGAGAGCAGTCAGGAGGATGAAGCACCTAGAGGAGATGTACCACAAGAAGGAGATCCCAGCACAAGTGTACCGCGAGTTTGCAAAGAGACTGGAGAAGGAGATCAGAAAGCTACGCGACCAGCTGACAAAGGTTCGTGAAATGATACAGAAGAGGAAGAGAGAGCTGGAGATCGAGCGCGACATGGTGATACGCTCTAAGACGGCCCTCCGCCTATCCTTCCTTAGCGGCGAAATACGCCCAGACGCGTACAGAACAGCCTTTGAGAAACTCAAGGACATTGAGGAGAGTATCGAACTCGAATGGAAGGACCTAGAGGAGACGTTAAAGAAGCTCGACGAGTTCGAAGAGGTCAAGATCAGCAACGAACAGAAGAAAATAGAGGAAGAGACTGCAGTCGCGCCCTCAGCGGCTCAGCCGATACCAGTGAAGATCATAGAGTGAAGCCCTAACCCAGCGTTTCCAGCAGCTTTTTAATGTACCTCTCGAGGTTTGTTATAGTGTCTCTCGTTATTCTTGACTCTTGTAGCTCTAGCGACGCTTCCAGAGACTTCTCCCATGCAGGCTTGAGGTGCGGATATAGCCCGTTGAGTCTCTCAACAGCCTCATCTAGTAGCATAGCTGTCCATCCACCTCCTTGAGCCTCGCGGATAAGGTCTTCAAGTCCATGCTTCTTAACTAGCATCTTGACAAGCTCCTCGAGAGCACGTAGATAATCCACGGTCTTCTCTGGTAGGCTCTCTACGCGCAAACCTAGCTCAAAGTACTTCCTTGCTATCTCGTAATGCTCTTTGGGAGAGTATCCGTGCTCAACCTCAGCTACAAGCCACTCAACACCAGCGTCTCGCAGTATCTTCGAGAACAGAGCAGATACACTCTCTATATCGACTAACTCGTCTGGGTCACTGGCCTCCCTTACATACACAAGCCTTGCTTCCCCACTACTCGTGTCTATACCCGCACCGCCGACAACCTTACCTTTAACACTATCAATAACCTCGTCATAGTCAGGTATTGTATTCTCGTTGCCAAGTATGAAGCTGTAAACCGCCTTTACACGGCCTTTACCAACCTCCACGTCGATACTGTCAAGCCACGGGTCTAGACTCAACAAACGCACAACAACACCCTCAAAGTTATCCAACCATGACATGTTACTAACGACGAGAAGACCCTCACCCTTCAACCCTTTGATGACAGGCTTTAGAAACTCGTACAGACTTGAGCCTGCCGAGATTAATGTCGTTAGTGCTGCCCGCCATGCATTCCTATCACACCCATAGTAGCGGACAATCTCTTCAACCTCGCTCAGCGTAGTAGCGAGGCTATCCGCGAGCGCGCCTACGAGATCCGAGGCCGACAGGCAGTACCTGCTTGCAGCCTCGGAGAGGCGAGAAGCAACCCACCTTCGAACGAGACCGGATACTACACAGAGGTCTAGTTTCAACCTGTTACCCCGAGCTTAAGGTGTTACCCTGTCACCCGCTTTTGCTCTCACCGGCGTTCGCGGCAGCCTGCTGACCACCACTCTGCGATTGCGAAACCGCCCTACGCCTCCTACCGGGACGGTATGCTGCAGCGGCTCCTAGGTATGCCGCGAATAACTGATAGAGGCTACTTACAGTTTCCTCCATGCTCGCGAGCTTCTCGCCAATACTACCGATGCTCCCCCTTACGTCATTGAGGGCTATCTCCATTTCTTGCACGACTAGCGCCGCGATGGTCTTCGGGTCGACGGCTGGCAGCTCTTTAGTCGTGTTTCTTGACGATAGCTTTGCCGCGAGTATACCGCCTATGGCTCCGCCGACTGCGCCACCCACGAGAGCAGCCGCAAGTATAGTGACTGGGTCCGTCAATACCCCACCCTCACTTTCCTGAGAGTCCGATAACATTTCCCTACATAGACTAGGTAAAAAACCTCTGGAAGGCTACGTCCGCACATGGGCTGTGAGGAGCCTTGTAAGGAGCCGAGGGTTCTGCCGATGGGCTGAACCAGGCTGCCGAGCCCTACTAGAGACTCTCCGCAACCTTGCGAGCCTCCTTGATCTTCGGTATCTGTTGCGGATCCGCGCCCTCTATCCTCGCAAGGTGTATGCTAGCCAACCCGACGAACAGCGTGCTCCACGCCAACGCTTGTAGTACACCTGCCTGCTCGATACTCACCCTCACCGTGCCAACCACGCTAGACAGCTTGGATACCAGGTGGTCGTAGAGCTTCCTAGCCGTGTACCCCTTCCAGTCGAGCGCCAGCACCCTAGCACCCTCAATAGTGCCGAGCACATCGACGCTCTCTATGAAGTTGTGTAGCGCTTCGGGTGTATAGACGGGTATACCTACCTTCTTCGAGTTCTCCGCCAGTTCCTGAACCGCCCGTGTGGCCACAGGGGCTAGCTCCCAGCCAGCAGTTACAACCACTAGCTTAGAGCCGCGTAACACCTCAGCTGTTTTGACGGCCTCATCTTCTATCTTGGCGTCGGCCAGCGCCGTTATGGAGGCTTCCACTTCGCCGCGTGGCACGGATACTAGGCCCAGGCCGCGTAGGAAGCCAAGCGCGGTGTAGAAGAGAGCTGCAAACATGGAGCGTGCTGCTGGGCCCTGGGGCACCCTCATGTAGACCCATCCGCGCGCCTCGGCACGTGACGCTAGAGGCCCCTTGCCCGACACTACCGCGACAAGCGCGCCAGCGTCAGCAGCAGCCTCAACGCACTTTATCGTCTCGACCGTGGTGCCGGAGAAGCTTACACCTAGGGCCAGCGTTCTTCTTCCCGCTCTTCTCGGCGCCAGTGTAGACTTCGCAACGCTGATGGGCACACCGCCATAGATGTCGCTCACCTTCTGTAGGTACTCGCCTACAACGCCAGAGCCTCCAACACCACACACAACGACCTCGTCTACGCAGGCGTAGGCTCCCGGCGCCTTGGAGGCCGCGTTAGCCCCCTCTTCGAGCGATTCACGAGCAAGCGAGGGCCACGACAAGTACGCGTCTCGCAGCTGCTCGAAACCGTTCAAAAACCACACCCGAGGCTTACTCTATCAATCCAACCTTCTTCAACCGTTTCTCCATCAGCTTCTGGTCCTCCTCCGGGAAGTACTGGATGCTCTCCCTCACGAGCCTGCGGTCGAAGCTCACTTCACCACTCTTGACGAGGGTCGCCAGCTCCTCAAGGTCGGACATATCCTCGTCGCGCCCAGCCTTCGCCTTAAGCAGCGCGTAATCCTCTACCCTCAAGACCTTTACTTCAACACCACGTATGTTCTTGCGTGGCGCGCGCTGCAACACCTCCGGCGGCACATAGAAGTCGTAGATGTTCTCATAGAGCTCCACGATAATCTCCTTGTCACCCGTCCTAACTATGAGGGCCGGAGTCCCTAGCCATGTCTGACCGAAGCCCCATCCATTCTTACGCGCCAGCTCTCTGTAGAAATCCTCCTCAATGAACGGGCTAGGCTCCTCGACAAACAAGTCTACATCCTCTTCAAGCTCCTTACTACGCATCTCGAGCTGCACTACAGTGCTACCAATTATCGTCGCTTTTACCCCCGCGTCGCTCAACACACGCATTATTCGCGCCAGGTCTTCAAGCGTATAGGGCATAGCGTCTCTCCATTGCCGCCACGCCAGCTGGTAGTAGATAGGGGGAGCGGTTGCCTGGGAGACTCTAGGGCGGCTGTGACGAGTGTGGCGGGCGCGACCCTTACGGGGGTGAAGAATTAGGAGCCCCCCGAGCCGCCCCGTTTGGGGCGAGTAGGCGGTGACGGACTGCATCTTCTGCCGCATTGTACGCGGCGATATACCTGCCCACAAGATATACGAGGACGAGAAGGTTGTTGCATTCCTCGACATATATCCGATAAACCCTGGCCACACTCTCATAGTGCCGAAGGAGCACTACGAGAGACTGGATCAGGTGCCGCCCGAGACTCTCGACGCAATGATAAGAGCCGCTGCACGTATAGCACCGGCTATCCTGCGCGCCACTGGGGCCACCGGTTACAACGTGGTCGTGAACGTGGGTAAGAGTGCTGGACAGGAGATTATGCACGTTCACCTGCATGTTATCCCCCGTCGTGAGGGCGACGGTTGCCACATCATGCATTGCGCAAGGAGCAAACCCAGCAACGAAGAGCTTGCCAAAACCGCTGAAGCCATTCGCCGAGAGCTTGGAGGCTGAACCGGCGTGCACCTAGGGCTTAAGGGCAAGAGGGTTCTGGTAACAGCATCTACACGAGGAATCGGCTTTGCAATTGCAAAGCTCTTCGGGCTTGAGGGTGCACACGTCTGCATATCCTCTAGGAGCGAGGAGAACGTCCGAAACGCTCTCCTAAAGCTTCGCCAGCTTGGAGTAGATGCTTGCGGCATTCCAGCTGATTTAACACGCCGGGTTGACGTGGAGAGGCTCGTAGAGCAGGCTGTGGAAGTGCTGGGAGGTCTCGACATACTGGTGTATAACACTGGCGGCCCTAAACCAGGCAAGTTCATGGATGTGGAACTGGACGATTGGGAGTATGCTGTAAGACTTCTGCTCCTTAGCGCAGTGTGGGTGACAAGATTCTCTCTTAGCCACCTGCTGCGGGGACGTGACCCTGCCATTGTGTATGTCGCATCGGTTGCTATACGCGAGCCTATACCCGACCTCGTGCTGTCCAACACGGTGAGGATCTCGCTGGCTGGGCTCGTACGTAGTTTGGCGAGAGAGCTTGGTCCCAAGGGCGTGCGTGTAAACGCCGTCCTGCCAGGCTTAACGAGGACGGAGAGAGTGCTAGAGATCGCTAGGAGGAGGGCCGAGGCTAGCGGCAAGAGCCTTGAAGAGGTGCTGGCGGAGATGGCCAAGGATATACCCTTGGGCCGCATGGCCGAGCCCGAGGAGGTTGCCAGAGTAGTCGTGTTCCTCGCATCACCGGCGGCGAGCTTTGTAAACGGTGCCGTTGTGCCCGTCGATGGGGGCCTCTTACGGAGCGTGTTCTAAATGGGGCGGCAATGCACGTGTCGGTGCTGTACACCACTTACACGCTTGTACATGATACTCGGAGAGTCTCGCGGGTATCTAGAGTCTCTACTCCAAAACTTGCTTTGCAGCGTGTTTGACGGAGCCGGGGTTGATGCAATAGCACTAGTGAAGACTTGCGTGTTTGACAGGGCAGCGGAGGATCTCAACGCGTTAAGACGTGTTGCACATGGAGGTCTCGTGACTAGCTACACGCTAGGCGCGATAATGATAACCTCTTGCGACGACGTGGATGAGGATGCCGCCAAGCTGGGCTCGATAGACACCTTTACGGTATCCGAGGAGGGGCTCAGATGCAACTTGATCATGCCTCATGCCCTAGCCAGGTGCATACCCCGTGGCTACACGGCACTCATAGCACCACGTTACAGGTGGGAAGCTAAGCTACTCATAGCCGCGTTGGCACACGCAGGCTACCATAGGATACACGTTGTCGGTGAGCAGGTCGACGCGAATCTCGTGGGTCTAACCAGCCTCTATAATATTGATGTTAACGTGCAAACCATCGATGTCGCACACCACTATTATGATATAGTGGATGTCGTCATCGACACAAATGTCCTCCGGAGACACTCTCCACCGCCAAGGGAGAAGCTCATAGAGTTTAGGCTTGATGAGCCTAACAAGACGCTACCCTGTATCCTAGCCCACTGGGTGTCAAGAGCGCTTCTCAACTGGGAGAGCGTGTTTGTCGACTCCGCACGCGTTCAAGCCCTGGCTTTGTCACTCGTAGGTAACCGAGAATAACTCCAGTCGCCCCGAGAACCCCTCCCGCCAGGTACATTATCACGCTTAGGTGACTGTATATACCAGCAGCCGCTGTGAATGTTAGTATGAAGCCTACGAGCGACAATAAATAGGCAAACAGTGCTGCCGTGTCACGCTTCTTCACAGGGGTGCACCCGGGTAGCAACACTGGGAGGTATTAGGAATACGAGCCGCCCTTCAGCCAGATTCTCGTCAACCTCTATGCCAGCAGCTGTACCGGCTGCAAGCCTCACCCGTCCACCCGTCAACGCCTCTATCATTTCCTCGAGGTCCGGGTTGTGGCCCACAAACACCACTCCGTCTCGTAACTCTTCAACGCTCTTCAGCGCACCCAGGTCAGCCCCAGGGGCTAGCCCGGGATGCAGCCGAACACTCGATCCGTGCACGGCCGCTATTACCTCGGCAGTCTCCCTAGCCCTTCTCAACGGGCTCGTATACACTGTTGGCGGCTTAACCGGCAGTAACCGCGCGACAGCCTCCACCTCGCATCTTCCACGCTTCGTCAGCCATCGTTCCTCGTCGCTACCTGCTTCCTCTTTCGAAACAGCCCGACCATGACGAAACAGTATGATTAACATGTCGTTCGCCAAAATCCAGGACCAAAACCTGGGGCTATAGGTGTGTTTACCGCCTCCTCTCCCTTGCGCTAAGCTCTTCAGCCACTTTACAAGCGCTTCTATCGCCCTTGCTGCATCTCTCGCGGTTCTCGAGCCACTCTTTATACCAGTCTGGGAGCGTCTCGTAGAGCGGCGTGAGGGGATCCTCAACACCAGCTGCCATGAAGGCTCTTAGCCTCGACTTGCAAGCCGGGCATCTACCGCAGGGCTTCTCGCCACCACGGTAGCAACTCCAGGTTAGAGAGTAGTCCATGCCGTGCTCAACGCCCCACCTTATGATGAACCATTTGGGTTTGTCGACGAACGGCGCATGTATCCGCACCAGGCTCTTGCCCTCGAAGACCCTCCCACTGCCAAGGTTAACTGCGAGCTCAAGAGCGTCGACAAACTCGCGACGCGTGTCCGGGTATACCGGCTCGTCCATCGACCAGTCACTCCGGTGGAACCCAACGCTCAACACGCCAAGCTCCGCATCATGGGCCACAAGCAACATCTCTAGAATAGACGCGGCATGCGCGAGCAACACGAGGTTACGCTGAGGCACGTAGGTAACCGGGACCTTGCCGGGCTCAAGCGTCTCGGGAACTTCAATGCTTTTATCGGTGAGCGCTGATACGCCAAGTCCTATGACCTCCGACCCGCTCAGCCCCCTTATCTCTACAACAAGATGCTTGAAGCCGTAACGCTCAGCAAACCTCCTGGCCGACTCTATCTCCCGCGAGTGCCTCTGACCATAGCTGAGCGTGAGTGCATACGCGTAACACTCGACACCCTCACCACAATACTCGTGCTTGGCGTGCAAGGCGGCCGTAGTGCTGTCCACGCCACCAGAGACAAGCCCGAGAATCACAACGCGTTTTGCCACGTTGCCCCGCCGAGTATATCGGTCAGTAGGGTCCGGCTTAATCATCCCATGTGGTCATTCGACCGGACTACCCTCATCACACCACGAGCTTGTTTATACCAGAGCGCGGCTCTTATACACGAATGGGTCGCGGCGCCCAGGCGGGGCGGTAACATGGGCACGGGCAAGAAGAAGAAGGAGCCCGTGAGCGGTACCAAGAAGGAGCTTGTTATCATAGCTAGGCCCGTCGTCACCCTAGACCAGGTCAAGGGCGATGAGAGGAAGAAGAACCTCCTAGCCCTCTTCAACCTACTGACCGACAAGGGCGGCATCTACGAGAAGACTCTCAACTACCTACTCTACTGGTTCAAGAGCGAGAAGGGCATCGACATGGGCTACAACTTTGTAATGCTCGGAGACGTTCCATACAGCCGCGAGCTACACGAGGATCTAGTAGCTCTGCTCTACCTCGGCCTCCTAGAGACTACCCCGACCAAGAAGATCAGGATAACTAATGAGGGCCGCGAGTTCCTACAGAAGGTCGGCTACGACACTGCACTACTCGAGAAGGTGAAGGAGGCGCTTGAAGAGTACTGGCCGAAGGCAACAACCATTGACGCGCAGATAGAGCTAGAGACTACCAGACGCGCCACAATGGCAGCCAGGAGGCGCAGAAGGAGAAGTCTGTTTGGTCTCTAGCGCATCACTCCACCGCCCACCATTTTTACCTGGACGTGCGCCTGGTCACGAGGAGGGCACCGCGAACATCTTGTTTTTGCCCAGCACCTCTCTCCCTCAGGAACGCGGCAACTTTGCTCGAGGCAAGGGCGGGTCCCTGGAAAGCCCCTCATCACTTCTCAGCGTAGGCTAAACCGGTCATACCCGGTTGAATGCCTATCAACCTAGTGCGGGGTTTTCAGCCGCACCGGGTACAAGTTTTGGCGACACCAAGGATGCTCGTGGTATTTGACGTCGATGGCGTGCTTGTCGCGCCGCGCAGCAGCTGGGACGTTGTACACGAGGCTCTCGGAACCAGCAACGAGGCGAAAGTGTATGCAGAGCTATTCTGGAAGGGCCTCCTCTCGTACATGGACTGGATGCTTGCAGATACACAGTTATGGCTGAATGCAGAGCCCAGGCTCGACCGAGAGATGCTCGAAGATATACTGTCTGTTGCTGAGCCACTACCAGAGGCTATAGAAGCTTCCAATCTGCTTAGACGCAAGGGCGCCGAGATAGTACTCATCAGTGGCGGCATCAACCTCGTAGTGGAGCGTGTCGCGAAGAGCATCGGTGCCAGGCTCTTCGTCTCGCCGCGCCTCATATTCGATAATAGGGGCAAGCTCTTGCCAGGCGGTATGCCAGTAGTGGAGGCCGATGCCAAACACCGATGGCTTCTGAGGTTCACAGCCGAGCTGGGAGTGCCCCTCAACCGGGTGGCTGTGGTAGGCGATACTAGGGTAGACGCGCCTATGATGAGGCTCTCGGGGTGCGGTGTCGCTGTGAGACCGGCAGATGATGTCGTCGTGAAAGCTGCGGGAGGCAGAGTTGCGCGTGACCCTCTAGAGGCTGCTGAGCTCATCCTAAACGAGTGTCTAGGACCAGCCTAGCTTGTAGCCTGGCCATACTCTTCTCAACCACACGTGCTATCTTCATCGCTATTAGTTTCTCCATAGCCCTTCTCTTGGCCGCCGGGTCCTCAATGAGACTCAACTGTTCTAGGGCATCCGGGTCTATGCGCTTCACAGTTTCTATCAGAAGCGTGTCTGGCGCCCTTACCACGCTAACCACGGCATCATTAAGTATGGCTATCCCGTCATCTACTTTGCCGCGTGCCACGCTCTCCTTCGCTTTCAACACGCTAGCGGCAAGCTCCTCAAGCCTACCCGTCTGCAGAGCATAGGGGACTAGCCTGAGCGCCTCCAGAAGCCTAGCACTGAACACCTCTAGCCTACCCGTATCCACACCACCAGCTTCTCGCCCAGCACTAGCCGTAAGCGGTTCTACCCCCTGCACGCGAGTCTCCAGGAGATCCGTAGTTACGCCCGTAGTCCCTGCCACGCGACTAACAACACTCTCTTCACCGTGTCCACTTCTTTCGCTATTCTCCCTGACCCTACTCGCTGCCCAGATTATCGATGCCAGCCACGCTCTCTCACACAGCTCGTCGCTGCAAACCTCCCTAGGCTCTCGAAGCTCTTCCGGTAGCTGCTTGATAGCCGCTGAGGCCTCACCCCTTAGAATGTCAAGGGGTTTGATGTGCAACAGTGAACGTGGTACTAGCCTCTTGGGCGCTTGTATGTACCCCTTGGCGGCCAGAAGATGTATCCATATAGCCGTGTGCTTGCCCCATCCTCTCTCAGCGACCATCAGCCTCGCCACTTCCTCTACCCTGGCCTTTCCGCCCAGATGCTCCAGGACCTTCAACACACCACGTTCTGGCGGAGACAGAGCTACTCTGTATCTACCATTCTCCTCCACTATTACACCGAGTTTTGCAAGGTGCCGCAACGCCATCTCCACATGATCGCTCTTTAAGTGCAGCCCTAGCTTCCCAGCCACTACCACAATGTCCTCGATGCTACACTTGACGAGCAGCCCTACTAGCCTAACAATGTCGACCATTACTTCTGGCTTGATGTGAGGCGGGTGCGTGAAAGACGGCAGATATAGCCAACAGTCGCCGCTCGTTAGGGACTCGACTATCTTCCTGGTAATCTCGTGATCCATTTCAAGCCTAGCTGACAACAGGGCGATTTTGTCAACATCTATGTTGGTGGTCGGCTTGCAGCCCTTGGTTACAAAGCCGAGCGCTCCTAGTTTCATAAGCGTGATGGGATCAAGGTCGAGCCTTACTATCCTAGAGAGCCCTGCCACCCTACCTACATCGCCGAGCGCGACTATAACATGGGGCTTCAAGCTGCTCGTTAACCGCGTCAACCCCGCTATATCGATGCCCGATGGAACTATGGCGATGCGGACAGTGCTACCCTTGACATGCGTCTCTAGAACCACGCTCCCCTCGATCTCGTTGCACGTCCTACACCTCCAGCTGGCTAAGCATAACAGTGCGGCAAGGCCCTTAGCCGCGTAGCGAGGGTCACGGTAGGCCTCGCGTAGGGCTTGTCTTCTCAGGTTCTCGTCTGGTATGAAATCGGCTATCGAATCGTGACTACCGTAAACCCTCCTTATGTGCTCTATCTTGGGCAGCCAGACTACACTCTCGCCACTCTCGTTACACACCTCGGCGCTAGTTGATACAAAGCCTCCCTGCGCAGCTAAGTGTTGGGCCCAGGCACCACGGATACTCACCACATTGCCATCAGCATCGATGAAGACGCTATCATCGTACGTGTTGCCCCTGCAGGCGCGCCCCTCTAGGAGCATGTCGCCAAGACTCTTGCCCTCCTCCTCGTTCAACAACAGCGCCAGAAGTGCTGCCACACCAGGCTCGCCGTACTTCTCCTCATACTCGCGAAGCACCTCTAGATCCAGTCCTGTTGAGAGCACACCAGCTACCATAGGCTCTGATAGTATGCGCACCACGTCGCCGACACTTAGTGGCTTGCACCTTCTTCGCAACCATGCGGCCAGAATCCTCCTAGTGTACGCTGCAAGTGTGCCAAGGTTGCCCTTGGACACTTCCACAACGGCGTTGAGAAGCCGTGGGTCCTCTACCGGCATACACCCGCCGCACGCGGCCCGCAACATCGACATTAGCGCTTCTATCATCTCGCCGCGATACAGCGGCTTCAACTCGACTACGCGTATCCTCCTTCTAAATCTGCGCCACGCGACCCACGATGCCATCTTTGCATATGCCGTTGGCGACACTGATAGATAGAAGTGCACTCGAGCCTCCGGCACTTCGCCGTCGATGAGCGCATGCAGCCCTTCTAGCAGAGCCTCCAACATACCCTCACGATAAGTGAGATCCTCAACCTCGTCTATGAAGACGGCTAGTCGGCCTCGCTCCAGGAGTTTCGAAACAGCTGCACGATAGTCACCGGGTATACTTCCACCCATCACGATAGCCGCTATGCTCGTGAGCAGACGCCACCCTGGCGATACTATCCAAGAGGCTCTGGCCATCACCTCTGCAAGGGCAGCTGCACGCACCTCTATGGTCTCTACACCGGCTTCTCGCAATCTCGGTTTTACGAAGGCATGCCACGCTGCAGTCTTGCCCTCACCCCACTCGCCAACCACGACGACTATGATGGGCTCGCGTGACGCCAGAGCCTCTTCAACACTGTCGAGGAGGTCCTCAACAGCTCTCCTCCTGGACGGCGCCACCGGTGCGCTTCTAACTAGCCACGCCTCCTCCTCGCCGTTTGCGAGGGGTGGCAGCTCTACCTTACACTCAGCCACAACCACACCCTCAACGTAATGGGCGATCGCCGGGTACCGGAGCCTCTCAGCACGGTAACACTAAACGGTAGGCCGCGCGTCCAATAGCGGAGCATGGGTGGAGATGTGCACATACTGGCAGGCATACTCGTAGCAGCTGTCGTATACATTGCCGCATTGCTGGCGGGCATCGAGGGTGCCGCGCTTCCACTAGCCGCCATACTAGCGGGGTTCCTAGCTAGTGGCATCGTATACATTGTGAAACTACTGGCGAATCTGACGGGAGAGGTGAGGGCAGAGAAGGCATACGAGCTCAGCGAGTGGCTTAACGAGGCTGTACGCGCGCTTGGCATGCCTGTACGAAGAGTCAGCCTGGTATTCAGTACGAGGGGCCGGGAGGGTTTCCACCTCGTCCAGATACCCGAGGCTAAAGGCGTCGATATACATCTCCTCGAGAGCCTCCTTCTCTCATCGGCATCCCGTGGAGAGCCATTAGCACATATGGTTCAGCGCGGCACACTAGCCGTTATAATGGCTGGCCGTATTGCCGCACACCTAGCCGAGGCTATAGAGAGGAGGCGCGGCAAACCACTAGCGAGGATACGCGACACCGAACAACTCAAAAATATCTACAAGATGCTCCGCGCGATATACCAGAGCGTCACTAACGCGCCCCGAGCAGTAGCAGCCTACATGGCCGTCAAGGCCCTCGGGAGGCTCATAGGCCAGGGACTGCTATCTTTTCAGGATTGGAGCATCGCCGAGAATGCACTACGATACTTGCCGGCCGAACCACCCTGGATAAAGATCCGGGTAAAACGCCAACTGGCTAACGAGACTGAGATCCAGCCTTAACCCACTATCCTACCCGTTTAACACCGGCTGCCCCGGCGACCGGGGCGCAAGCCCCAAGGGATGAACCGGCGGCGTCCCACCCCGACGAGCAGGAGGACACGAACCATGAGGCGCCACGATAGTAGGAGTAACGGTAGTCGCTCGCCTCGCAGACTCCCACGCTACGAGTGTGAAGAGATACCATGCATCCACATAGTCATAGACCCGCCCCGCAAACGCTTCGCAGTGTTCATAGAGTATGAGGATGGCGACTACATACACGTTAGCGCCGAGAAGGTGTTAGAAGCTGCACGCAGAATCGAGGAGCTTCTTCGTAAAAGATGGAGAGAAGCGTCGAGCGAGGAGGTTGACGAGATAGCAGAGAGGTACTTGGAGGCCAGTAGGGTGGAGTAGAGCAGGGCTCGGCTTTTGCCGTTCTCGTCACCCTTCCGCGCACCGACTTGTCCTCACAGCCCTGGCCAGCCCTTCAACTCGCCAACAAGGAACTTATGAATGGCCTGGGCCGCGTCTATACCACTCTTCAACGCAGGCCCTATCTTTGACGGCCCGTGCTTCACATCGCCAGCAGCGAAAACCTTGCGCCTCGTTGTTCTGAAGAACTCGTCAGTCCATATAGTACCGTCCTGGTTCAGGCGTATACCATGGTTTGTCTCGGGGTCGAATGGGGGTGTTGGCCTCAGGCCTACCGCTTCCAGCACAGCCGTGACCTCTAGGATGAATTCAGAGCCGGGTATCGGCTCCGGCCTAGGCCTGCCACTCTCATCGGGGGCGCCGAGCCTCATACGTATCAATTCAACACCACACACTCTACTGTCGCAGCCAACATACCGCTTTGGGGAGACAAGCTCGTGTATATTGACACCCTTCTTCTCCAACATCTCGAACTCGTTCGGACCAGCCGGCGCCTCCCTCCTCGTCCTGCGATAGACTAGGTGTATCTCCCTAGCCCCCCTCTCCATCGCTATATGGCAAGCGTCTATCGCCGTGAACCCACCACCTATAACAGCAACGCGCTCGCCGAGAGCTGGCACACTACTCAACGGCCTATAGCCATACTTTGCCATGAAGTACTCGACTATGTACTCCAGTGCACCGTAAACACCCTCTAGCTCCGCACCAGGTATGCGAAGCCTCTTAGTCTTCCATGTACCAGTTGCTATGAGAACCGCGTCAAACTCGTGTATCAGCTTTTCCAGGCTAACATCACGCCCAACTTCAATACCCGTACGAAACTCTACACCCGCCTCGCGCAGCTCGCGTATACCAGCTCTCACCCTATCCTTACGCACCCTAAACTCAGGAATACCGAAAATCAGGAGGCCTCCAGGCTCCGGCATCTTATCAACTACTACAACCTCGTGACCCATACAGACGAGCCTACCAGCTGCCCCTAGGCCTGCGGGGCCAGCCCCAATCACTAAGACACTCCCGCGTTTAGCCTCAGGTATATCCTCCGTCCGGCACCCGAGGAATCTCAAACCAAGTAACCCGGAGCCGAGCGGCAAGGACCCAGGACTTTAGGCTTATACTGGATTAGAACGCCCCTAAGCCAGCCATCCGTCATCACACGTCAGGATACAGCAGGCTCTTCACCGGGGCGGGCCTCGCCAGCCGCCCCACCCTAAGAGGATGGATGGATTGTGCGCCGAGGGGGCGGTATGTCTAATGCACGCCCCGCTCGGCAAGAGTGGGGCGGCGGCTCATCGGCCCAGGAGGATTATAACTTGTAAAAAGGCGGGTTTAGAGGTAGCGGTCTTGCCTTTAGAAGCTGTAGTAGACGTTGGTTATCACTTTCTTTACCCTCTTGATCTCCTTGCCGTTGCGATAGAAGCCTATGTGGACTGCGCAAGCGAGGCATGGATCGAAGCTTCTGATCGACCTCACGAAGTCTAGACCCTGCCACTCCTCTGGCTTGCCCTCCTCGGTGACCCAGCTGTTTAGCACGCTCTGCTCATACGGGCTGAAGCCATAGCGGTCCTGGGGCGAGACGTTACCCGTTGACGGCGCGTGTATCTGTATGTTGAGGGTCCTGCCGCCCTTCTGCACTACCCAGTGCCTCACGGTGCCACGCGGCGCCTCTGTAAAGCCGAAGCCGCGAGTGACGTCGCCAGGGGTCTTCCACGGCCTCGAAGTCTCCACTCTGCCCTGACCGAGTAGGGCTAGGCCTTGCTCAACGCTCTTCCACGCAGCCACGATATCCACTACAAGGTTGAACGCCCTTGCCCATAGCCTGTATATCGTCGTGCTTATGGGTGGTACTTTCCACTCAAACTCCATTGGCTCGCAGACGCTACTGGGTAGGCCCTCGGCGCACGCTCTTGGCAGATGGACCTTGAGCTTGTTGTTACCGTCGCTTACTAGGCTAGCGTCAACAACTGCAGCCTCTAGCTTGTAGGCATGCATGCTTGTCGCTAGGAGCCTCGTGTACGGCCCAACCTCGAATGGCAGTATGCTCCCATCTTTCCAAACTAGTCTTACGTGTGCCGCCCAGGTGTACTTCCCATCCCATTTGATCGTCTTGCTGGTGACCTCTGGCACTGTTATCTTGTTCCATGGGTGGAACCTGGGGTCTACCCTGCCCCAGAGTAGCTTGTTGCCAGCCGGGTCAACATCGGTGCCAAAGTCTGGCATGTCCCACTCCTTGTAGAAGGCCCTCTCAACATGCTCCATTATGCTGACCTGGTACTCTGTAAGCTTGTCAGTTACCATTTTGCCTTTGATTATTACTCCTGGTTTCAACATCCTCGCCCTACCAGCCTTGTCAATGCTCTTGTAGAACTCCTCTGGGTTGTACTCTGGCATACCCTCACCGTAGACCTCCGGGTCGTCGAATAGACCACTACTGGCCGCCGCCAGCACAGTCGTCCTCATACCTGGGCACTCCTTTGGCTCCTCGGTGTAGGCGTAGCTGAGGCCATTGCAAGCGTAGCTTAGGTTCCCTGCCGGGTCTAGCGTCACATTCTCCTCGTAGAACCTCATTAGATCCTCCCACAGGGCATAGAACCACTTAGCCCATGCGGTAAGCTTCGCTAGACGGAAGGTGTAGCCCGTGAACAGGTACTGTGCATTGCTAAGGTCTGTAGCTATACCGCCCGGCAGTAGTGTCGAGGGGTGGCTGTGCCTGCCGTAGATGAGGACTCCTGCCTCGCGAGCTATACGCTGGAACTTAACTGCGAGCTGCCAGACCTTCCCAACAACCGGGTTAAGAGCCTCCATTATGTCAGCTATTGTCGTGAACCCGTGTATGTCGCGATTCTCGGCACGTGTCTGTTTGGCAGCCTCATAGACCTTGGGTGTAAACTTCTTAACCAACGCGGCGCTGTAGTCTGGGCCCTCTAGCATACCGAGTATGATTGTGTGGTCATAGATGTGATCCGTCATAGCAAACGCCATGTTCCTCAGCACGACGCCCATTGGTTTCGGGCTAACTCCGTACGCCATGTCGACCGCGAGGGTTGACGCGTTGGCATGCGATGCGCCACAAACGCCACAGATTCTGCTTGTCACGTGAGCTAGGTCCTCTGGCGGCCTCCCGATGCCGAATATCTCGAAGCCCGAGAACATCGTCACAAATGCCCATACCTTTCCTGTGGGCTTCCTGGTATCCGCGTCAACGTGTACTCTTACACCTAGGTGTCCCTCGATTCTAGTGACCGGGTCAATGTGGAGTTTTATCTCGCGCACCATGTGCTCCCACCTCTCACACTAACCCATACCATGCGGGGGATATACCCTCATATGGATGTGGAGCGAGGAGGGATTTAAAAATACCATGGAGTATACACCTTCTATCATCCTTTAACACGCTCGCCAACGTACTCAGCGATGTGCTTCACGTCAACACTGAGACCGTATATCTTCGCGCCACCAGCGATAGAGTGCATGCACACTGGACAAGCTGTTACAACCAGCTTAGCACCGCTCTCGCGTATTTCGTCTATCTTCCTCTTCACGGCGATAGCCCAAGCCTTCTCAGTCTCCTCTATGAAGCGGCGCTCCTTGTCACCCGCCAGTAGATCGTCAGGACTAATGCCTAGTATCATTGACATCTGTTTAATCATCTCCATGTTCATGCATCCAATGCCACCGCCACCAGCACAACAATAGCTCTCAACGCCGTGATGCTTTAACGGGCGGAAGCGCCTGCTGAGCGCCTTTAGGACCCTATAGGGCTCGACAGTGACACCACCGCGCCTGGCAAGCTGGCATGGGTCGTGCCACGTTACCTCGTCATCGCCCTGCTCGTATGGCAGCTTCTTGCCCGCTATCAGTTCGTCCACAAGCTCCACGAAGTGCAACACTTTGAATCCTAGGCGTCTGCCGAGTAGCTTGGTCACTTCCCATCTTAGCCACGGGTATGGGAAGCCACCGTCAAGCAACACGACGCGTTTTACTCCCAGTGCTTCTATCCTCTCGACGAGCCTGGCGAACACCTCTCGTGCAATCTCGCGCCTGCCTACAACCACGCCTATGGCTGCACGAAATGCCCAAGGCTTCTCTGGCAGCGTGTAGTCTATCCCCGCAGCCTCTAGCGTCTTGACGGCACCGGCTATCGCGCCAGGGTAGAACATGGCATCGGTTAGCATCGGGAGTAGTAGTACGTCAGCGCCCTTCTTCTCGTAGGGTAGCCGCTTCCCAACCGCCTTCTCCGCCTCCTGAAGGGCAACATTCCACGCATCCATGAACCCCTGTATCTCAAGGTACGCCTCCTGCCTCTCAAGCTCGGCGAAGAAGTCGATTAGCGTCGGTGCTCTACCGGTGCCGGTGGCTATCAGCTTAAGCAGACCCTGCACCAACACACCGCTGTCAATACCGAATGGACACACGAAGTAGCAGTGACCGCAGTTCGTACAACGATATACAGCCTCAACTATCTTATCAAGGTCTTTCTCGCTCTTTGGTAGACGGGCGCCAACCAGAGGTCCTAGTATACGACCCGCAATCGTCAGCTTCTTCCTGTATATCTCGCGGGTTAACTCCGCCTTGTTCACCGGCGAGAAGCGCTCATCAACGTAGAAGTATGGGCATGCTGGGGCACAGGCGGCACACCCAACACAGTTCTCCAGGTAGTGTAGCTTTACCACGTCTATTGCCGCTTCCAGCCTAGCCACCGCTGAGTCTAGCGCAGCCTTGTCGAATCCCTCCCACTTTACCCTCTCCTTCACCACACGTAGTATCTTCTCGACCACGGGGTTCGGAGCACGAGCCGCCATGCGCATCACCCCCTACACGACACGGTTTAAACTGCACCACGTTGTATACGCGCATCCCAATACTCGTGGAGCTTGCCATACCAGTAGCCGAAGATGAAGTGCCAATACTTCGAGAAGGGCAGCCACATTAGCAGCAGCTCTGCAAAGAGCACATGCAGCCCTAGCCATAGCCTGTATGTCGAGACACTGGTGTAGAGGCCCTCCTCGACGAACGCATGCCTAGCTGCCATGAAGCCCGTGAGCAGTATCCCGAAGAGCAGCACATAGTTCACTATGTCTCCTATCCTAACGTTGCGGCTGCCATGCGCCTTCTCTAGGATCTTCATTCCTATCTTGCCGCCAACACCTATCATCGCTAGTATTGCTAGGACGTCGCCATTCATCACGATTGTTAGCGGGCCCCATATGCTATCGACGAACTTCGCACTCATCTCCGACACTGGCGGCACCGGGCTAGTCACGGTCAACGCACCGCTGGTCATGCTCAGAGGTATCCATAGGCCTAGGTCGGCCACTATCCAGTAGGGCGGGAAGTAGTACGCCCAGACTATCACGTGCTGTGCCAGGAGGAATAGTACTGGGATGACGCCTATCAGGTGTAGCAGCGTCAGGCCGAATATGAAGTCTGGTGTGCGGTGCTTGAGCGAGAAGATTATCGGGTCTAGGAACGTCCTTATGAGCGCTACTATGAGTTCGCCTGCCGACCGGTGCCTAGCCTCAGCCTTGACGGGCCTCTTCCAGAATAGCAGCATCCTCAGGAGGCGGTAGGCAGCGCCGAATATGAATACCGTCAACGCTACCCAGAAGAACTCGTAGACCGCAAAGCGGTATATTGTGTCGCTTAGCCACTCCATGGCCTCCTCCCTCCGCCTTTACTTACCCTTCGCCTTGCTCTCCTTCTCGACAAGCTTCTTCATACCATAGGCTGCCGCTGCACCAACAACAGCGGCGCCCGCCACCATGGCTACCAGACTATTGGTGTTTGGCGAGACTGGAGCGGGTAGAGGCTTGTAGAACGGCTCATAGGCGTCCATGAAGCCTGGCATGGTGCACCCTATGCACACGGCGCCAGTGCGGGTTGGCCCGCCCACACCGTTGACCCATCCAACCTTGTTGTATGGACAGTTCGCAACTGGTCCCTTACACCCGACGCTGAAGAGGCAAGCACCCGTGGGCTCGCCAGGCTCCTTCCTCATGACGCCGGCGGCATACCACGCTGCACGTGGACACTGCTCGTGGACCGTCTGCCCGAAGATGAACTTCGGCCTCCAGTACTCGTCCAGCTCTGGGAGTGGTAGCACGCCCCTGGCCCATAGTATCACGTTGGCGAGCGTCCTCAGCTGGGCGTTGCCGTTAGCTGGGCAGCCTGGCACTGCAATAGCAGGCTTACAATCTGGCTGGCCAGGCTTCTGTGGCACACACTTGCCCTCAATGAATCTCACGTAGGGCTCGGCGACCTCCCTGTACCATCCGCCCTTGGAGTATAGCAGCTTGGCGAAGCCCGTGTAACCGCGTATCGGGTCTGGGAAGAAGCCTAGGCTACCCGTGGGGCTATAGGACCAGCCTTCCTTCGACCACTGTTCGTATGGTGTGTACCCGGTCGCCTTGTACTTTTCAAGTAGGTCTTTGTTGGCGCCGCCGAAACTAGTGGCGACGGAGTTTGCCCTTACGCCGCCGTAAGCCGCGCAGTTACCCAGAGCTACTACCGCAACAGCCTTCTTCATTAGGCAGGCGAACCACCTGGCACAGGATATTGGGTCTTCGCCCTTTAGGCCTCGTAGGCACTCCTTCGTGGCTCTCTCGATCTCGTCTACCTTCTCCTTAGCCCTCTCTAGCAGCATCTCTGCCTTCCTAGGCGAGATGGCCTTAACCACATCTATCACTGGCAGCACCTTATCAGCAGGCATCTTACCCTCCACAACAGCAACTAGAGCTTCTAGAGCCTGGTGGACGGTCTCAACATCACCAACGTAGCAGAATAGGTCGCTGCCGCGTATGCCTGTCAGCGCTTCATCTGGGGCTATCGAGCCCTCCAGTATCAGCACATAGGGGTCGTAGACGCCGCCAAGTGCTAGCAGAAGATGGGCGATTGCCGAGGGGCCCCACTCTGGCATCACGGTCTCGTGGTACGGTAGGATAACCGATCCCGGCGATGTGATGTGGGTCGTGCCTCCAAGGACCTGGAGCACATCCGGGTCGGTGGCTTGGATGAGAGCAGTTGTGTCACCAGCACAATCCTGCGCCTCGAACCACACCAGGCTGATGCTACCCGACTGGACCTCGGCAAACGCCTTCTTGACTAGCGATGACCAGTCCAGGCTTGCTAGTAGCGCGCTGGTACCCACAAGTTTCAAGAAGTCACGTCGCGTTACTTTCAACTATCACACCCTCCAAGCTTCACATACCATAATTACAAACCAGGATTAAAAGAGCGCGATAGCTAGAAACGAGGAGCGTCTTACATCCCGTTAATGTCGCCCCCCGTTCAACATAAAGCAAAACTTTTAGTCTACATTCGTAATAGTTCCACGGGTAGTATTCGTGCTAAAACCAGAGCGTAAACGATTCTCGGCGCTCATCCACGGCGCACAGAAGCTCGCATCCCTTGCACACGAGCTAACCGAGAGTATAAACGAGGAGCTAAGACGAGCACTAGAACCCATATCACCGGAGCGCATGCTTCTCGAGAACCTCTACGCGATTCGCCACCGCGAGCCGAGCCTAGAGGAGATGCTTGAAGACATACTCACAAGCATGGGTCTCGAGCGAGACTCTCCACTAATCCGGGCGCTGGCATCAAGCCGCGAGAGGGGTGTCGGAGCTGAGGAAACCACTCGTAATAGGCGCGGGCAACCCCATGTTCGCCGATGACGCTGTAGGCTACTGCGTCGCGCGTATACTAGAGGAGTGTCTGGAGCCACGCGACTCTATAGATGTTCTCGCGTTACAGGCGCTAGACCCAGGGGTAGTAGCCTACTTCGAGGGGCACGACCCAATCGTGATAGTCGATGCTGTGGATCCCGCCACTATGCCCTCGGGTGCAAGGATAGTAACGTACGAGATAGACCCCAGGAAGCTTAGTCTTAACGAGCTTGCAGAGTCCCTGACAGAAGCTTCCTCCCACGAGGCCAACCCCGTGAACCTAGCGTTAATCGCCCATGCCAGCGGCACACTGGAAGGAAGAATGTTCTTCGTCGGGCTCCGCATCCACCGCATAGAGCTGGGAGGAGGCATATCTCATGAAGGCTGTATGAGTATACAGAGGGGTGTGGAGGAGGTCCTCCGCATACTGCGAGAGACGGGCACCAGAGCCTCTCTTATAGGGGGTTGCAGCGAACAAATCCTCCGGAAGGAGTGTGCTTGTCCTTGAGACCTGCCCTACCCGGCCACATTCACGACCCGACCCTGCTGGACGAGGCCACTAGGATAGTCGAGCAGCTTATACGCGAGTGTGTAAAGCTAGGCATGCCCGTCTATGCCAGGTACCAGGCACCTGGACTCATCCACGTGGAGACTAGGCACGGGAAAGACGTCTACATGGTGTTCATCCTCTACGATCCCTTCGAGGATAGGATCCCCGTGGCCCTAGGCAAGCCGACAGACTACGTAACAATAGCGGCTATAGACCCCGAGTCACGGACCATCATTGACAAGAGGCTCGACGCCATACCATACGCTTTGGCGACGAACCCAGACATAATGCCAAACTACGAGGCCGACGCCTGGTCGATACGCCTGCGCGTCTACCCGAGCCTCAAGCCGTGCGGCAAGGAATGGGAGAATCCACCAGGCACACTACACTGCAGCGACGCGGATCCATGCAACGCTGCAGTGGTAGACTCTCACGGTGTAGCAGCCTGGCTAGACACCTGCACCGGGGAGGTCACCGACGCTCGCTACTGGCAGCGCCGCCTTCACCTCCGCCCCTAGGCTCTAGGAGCCCCTCACGCACCATTGTCTCAAGCAGCTTCTCAGCCATCCGGGCAGCAGCGCACAACTGCACCTTGGCCTCCCTAAGCGCCTCCTCCTCACTACTACCGACGCGGCGCAGCGTAAGGTACACCAGCGCGGCCGCACGCGCAGCGACAACACCAACAACGGGCATCAACACATGCTCCTCGTTGGCCTCCCTCAGCACCTCCTCGAGACGCGTAAGCATACTGTTCATTTTCTCTGCGAACCCCTCACCCACCACAATCCTCCTCTCGAGGATATCCTCGAATCGTTTTGCAAGACTCTCGCAGTCTTTAACCTCCACGTCTACCCACCAGCGCCGACACTAGGGGTAGACGTGGAGGTTAAGGTTCTGGGCGAGCGAACCACCTGCAAAGGTATCAGGTACTCCCTGAAGGCGTTGACTATAGAGGTGGATGGTAGGCGCTTCGAGCGCGAGGTGCTAACACACCCGGGCGCAGTCGCAATACTACCGTTCCTCGACGGGGACACTGTCGTGCTCCTGCGCCAGTGGAGACCCGGCTGCCAGTGCTGGCTCATCGAGGTGCCAGCCGGCACCATGGAGCCGGGCGAGACGCCCGACGAGACAGCCAGGAGGGAGCTAGAGGAGGAGACGGGATACACGGCAGAGAGGTTGTACAAGGTCGGCGAAATCTACCCAACGCCGGGCACAAGCACTGAGGCCATACACTTGTACATCGCGGAGGGGTTGAAGGAGGGCAAGGCACACCCCGAGGAGGACGAGCTGATAGAGGTGATACGCGTCCCTCTTAGGAAAGCCGTAGAGATGGTAGTTAACGGAGAGATAAGAGACGCAAAAACGGTCGCGCTCCTCCTGCTCGCCTGGACGGGGAAACACGCGGTAGGCTAACACGGCGACAGAGCGCTACTTGACGACGATCTCAAACACACACATATCGTCGCCCTTAGCGAGGCACGCTACCTCCTTGGCATCCACCTTCTTGCCCCACACAGCCTCAAGCCACCCTGCCGCGAAACCCGCAAGAGGCGCATCTACCGGCTTCTTTCTCTGTATCTTAGCACCTAGCAGCGTCCCCTTCATCCCTATCCTGATCACGCGCTTGTTCTTCTCAACCTTATCCTCAAGGACCTTAACCTCACTCGCATACCCGGCCCTGACAAAGCTCCAGAGGAGCGCATCAAGAGCATTTGACTCGTCTATCACGCCCCTCTCCATAAGCCTTTGCGCCATGAGCCTACCAGCCTTCTTGGCAGCATTGTATAGCACCGGACCCGCAAACCTCATGAATTTTTCAAACGCCGTATACAGGTCAACTATGACGTCACGCGCTATCATAATGCTCTCGTTGAGAACCACGCCATCCAGCTTCTTTCTCAGATCTTCATCCACCTGCACCACAGCCACAATTTATCACCTCAGTTTATAGTAAATACTATCTAGTTATTCATTATTTACCCTCACGATTTCGCCTATCACATAAAAGCACAAAAACGGATATGAAACACGAGTTTGAAAGGAAGACTATTTAAAATATTAGGCCGCTGCGAGTAACCATTAGTCACCGCAAGGCAGGGTTAGATCGGGACTGGGCACGAGGATTAGACGTAGAGGGGTACACGCTCGCCTAGAAAACATAGACACTAGTCCCTTACTACCTACTTCCTCTTGATTCGTATACGTGGCTCGTATCTCGTCTGCTCGTACACAGCCTCTAGAAGCTCCTTCACAACATCCTCGTCTACCGGGGGCTGCAGACGCCCCATCTGCACGAGAGCGATAATCTGATCCTCGACCACCTTGGCTAGCTCCGGCCTAACCAGCCTCACGTTAGCGAGCCTCTCGCGCGCACGGCTTGTCAGGATGCGGCGCAGCAGGGCCTGCCTCTGAGCCTCGGCTTGGAGCTCAGCCTCACGCCTCTTCTGCTCCTCGAGCCTCCTAGCCAACTCCTGCTGTTTACGCCTGAGAAGCTCCTCGAGCTCAGAGTCAAAATATTCGGCGGTCAAAACTCACCCACCCTAAGACTCTACCAGTGCTCAGCGGAGGTACTTTTGAAGCTCGGGGTTCTTCTCGGCAAGCTCCCTCATAATCTCGTAGGCTATGTTGTCGAGCAGGCTCCTACCCTTGGGGGATAGAGTCCTGCCTATGATCGTCCTGCCGCGGCGCACTTTCACCACGAGTCCCGCCGCCTCGAGCTGCTGCAGTATCTTCCTTATGATGGAGCCGGAGCCTTTCCTGAAGTGCTCGGGGGCTACGCCACGGTTCTGCCTGCCACCATAGGCCGTGCGGAGCCTCTCGACGCCTACCGGCCTGCCGCGCTTGTAGAGCTTCCTTAGAATGGAGGCCGCCCTGTAGTACCACCAGTCGGGGTCCTGAGGCGGCAGCTCCTTGTGCACACCAGTCTTAACGTAGTACGCCCATACTGGTGGCCTGATCTGGGGGTACTTCTTCAGCTCCTCAGCCACCCTCTTGATCAAGAGGTCCGCGGGTACCTCAAGCGCTGTGACCATCTCCTACCAGCCCTCTCGCCGCCAGAAACGCCCCTCGCCTTATACCCGCTATTAGGCGTCTCGCCACCACCGTGAGCCCTCACGTAATCCTCGTAGCGGAAGAGGACGAAGGTCCTGCCCCTAACGTCCAATAGCCGCGCATTCACCAGCTCCGCAACCCTCCTGGCCAGGGTCTTACGGTCGAGACCCGTAACCGCGATAGCCGAGCGGAGAGCCTTCACCTTGATGACGCCCTTCTCCTTCAACCTCCTATCAATCTCGCGTATCACACCCTCACTCAGCCCGTTCTTCCCGATGATCACGTCCGCCGGCCCCTGCTGCACGATCTCCTTCAGCCTCTTGAGGTCCACCCTCACCCTTAGATACCCCATAGGGTAGCCTCCACACCCACCCACAGATAAGGCATGTCACCGACAACCTCGAGCCCCTACGCCCCCGAGGCTCCAGCCTAAACCTCGCCGTCACACCCGGTATGAGAGGCACCCCGCACCGCTCACAAACACCTCTACGAAGACTCCTAGGCGTAGGCACATCCAGCTTCTCGACAATACGCCACGCGTGCTCCACAAGCCTCCTCGCATACTCGTAGTCGCCCCTCCTCGCCGCCTCACGCGCATAGAATAGGAGCAGCCTCACCCCCTGCAACGCGATATCGTGTGCCACCTCACGCAGCCTACGAGACATAGCGTGACAGCCTCCCCTAGCCCCCGGGGGACACCGCTCGATGAAGCAGGGCAACGAGAGGCCCCTTAAGCTCGTGTTCTTCGAGTCGAGCTTGGAGCTCGTGCCACAGGAGCTATGGAGCCACCCATCAGTCTATAAGGCTGCGTGGAAGAGGGGGAAGCAGCCCGGCAAGACGCTCCTAGACTCCTCGCTACACCACCAGGCTATACGCCAGGCTAGGCTCCCCGAGGCCGAGAAGAGAGGAAGACCGGACGTCGTACACATACTCCTCTTGGAGGCGCTCTCATCGCCTCTCAACGAGGCCGGCGTGCTAGAAATCTACATACATACCATAGGCGACTATGTGATAACCGTGCGCCCCGAGACGAGGATACCGAGAAACTACAATAGATTCGTGGGGCTCATAGAGCAGCTTTTCGAGGAGGGTAGGGTGCCGCCCAACGCGCCAACACCCCTCATGGAGATCAGGCCCATGACCATACGTTCACTCGTACGCCTCCTCAAGCCAACCCACACCATCCTATACTCCTGGGGCATCGAAGCGCCGAGGAGGAGAACCCGGGAGATAGCCGAGGAGGTGCAAGAGGCCATCGAGGCCGGCAGCACCGTGGTGCTCCTCCTGCCGGGCTACCCTCACGGCAACCCACGCGACTCTACGATAGAGGTAGCCGAGAAGAGGTACACGCCACTCGCGAGGCTAGAAGCCTGGACGCTGGCATCCCACACACTAGCCTTAATCGCGGACAGGCTCGGCCTACTCTAGGGCAACGGGATGGAAGACGACGCGGTCCAGATAGCAGCCGCTATCCTGACATACCTTCTGGCAGCCGCAATACTCGTAGCGATGTTGCACAACCTGCCAGCCGCCCTGGTAACGCTCTACATGCTAGCGCTGGCCGCGAGGACATACACGCCCAACACGTACACGAGGACACTGCTAGTCATAGCATCGGCCCTACTGATACCAACGACGCCCCTACTCACCTCACAAGCACCGATACGGATCCCGCTCCCACTCCACACACTCCTAGTCTACACGCCACACTCGACACACACCACGACACACGTCCTGGCCCTCGACTGGGGCCAGATAGGCCTACTAACACTCGCACTAGAACTAAAAAGGAAAGCTAGAAAAGGATAAAAACGGAGCGGGCAAGACCACACCGAACACGGGTGCCGCGGTAGTATAGCCCGGTCAAGTATGCGGGCCTCTCGAGCCCGTGACCCGGGTTCAAATCCCGGCCGCGGCACCACACCGCCCCCTGCGCGGGGCACCACACAATAAGCGCCATCCAACCTCGGCCAGCCCCTCACCACCGTCATCTTGCTTGTACCTGTTATTGCCTGATGGCGTATGTAGACGCGAGCCTGCCTCGTCCTACCGCGTGCTTCGCACTAGCCTCTCGAGTAGCTTCGCCAGACCAGCACTGATGTAGAGGTTAAGCACGTCCAGATCCTCCGGCGTCAGCTTCTCGCCACCCTCCAGCCTCTCGAGAGCAGCGGCTAACATGCCAGACCGTGCGAGTAGAGAGACGAGCCCCTCCGGAGCCAGTATATCCACACGCGTCTTCTCGACAACGTAAGCCGAGTCCCTTGGCTCCAAACGAGCCACTACCAGCGAGACCTCAGCCTCGCCACGCTCCAGACGCACAACGTCACCTAGAGCGACACGCCCACCCTTCAACACTCTCTTCAACTCGTCCCCCAGCCCCGGGGGCACACCAACACCCAAAGACACGGCAACAAGACGCTCAACGATAGGCTCCTCTAAGAGCTCCACACTAGTATCCTCACCGACGAGCACGACACGCCCCGGCTCAGCCTCCATCACATACAGCCTCAATGGGGGCACAAAGCCGGTAACCACCACAGTCTCGCCACGAGCCACAGGCTTGCCAACTAGGAACCTTCTAACCCTCTCGATAAACCCTCGAGAAACCCTCCTACCTACAGGCGCTAGCACAACCCGGGTAGCGCGTTCAGCCTCAACACGCCTAACCTCAACCTCATTGCCCACACGCACACCCAGAGCCTCACGCAAGAACCTATCAATCCTGACAATCCCGCTATCCTCCTCACCCGGCTCCAGGGGCCACACCAGGGTAGTCACAAACCCCCCAGCACCCACAAGCTCGACAACATCACCCGCGTCTACACCAAGCTCTCTCATAACACGCGCATCTATCCTAGCAACCTTCTTCCCCGGATCCCTCGACTGCGCCTCCACAACACGCAGCCTAACACTCCTACCCAAAACCCACAACCACCCAGAGATACATACGGGTAAGCACTACTAGTAAAAGCAGAGTACCCTACCATATCCGCACCAACCATTACACGCATCAACTATCCACACAAACTCGCCACAAGCAAACCAGAATCAGGCAACCACACAACCCCCACATACCACAACAACGCGACAAAAAAAAAAAAGCAAGAAAACTGGCTAAGACTCGTGTTACAGGAGTCTACCTGAACCCGATCACAATACTACAGCCAGCGTCAACTACGCGGCAATAAGCACACGAAAAGGAGTCTAAAGAGAGTGAGACCCTCAGCTCCAGAGCACCTCCGACAACCTGCTTGGAAACCAAACCACTAGCAACATTGTAGCCGGACGAAAACGACCGAAACATCCCTAGAACAGGAAGGGTGGAGAGACAACACGACGCAATAAAGACGAGGAGGACAGCTACGATGTCAGACGAAGAACTCAGACGAAGAACGAGGATCCGGCTCTGGTCCCTCGGCCCTGGTGGACCTGGGCCACCCGCCTCGAGGCTTTAGCCCCGGGCCCGTGGACCCCGGCGGGCCACGCTGTCATAGACCCACGTGGCCCGCCCCTGGGTGAGAAGCCCTTGCGGCATCCGGGCGATTGGGAGCGGCGGGCTGAACCCCTCGGGGGCCTACGCCCCCTCGGGGCTTACACCCCCGCCCCATCAACCCCGTCTTCTACGGGAGCCCGGGCCAGCGGGGAAACCCCCGCTGGCGGCCGCCTCTTTTCGGGGAGGGGTTCCCGCTTAGATGCTTTCAGCGGTTACCCCCTACGGCGTGGCTGCCCGGCGCTGCCCTGCCGGACAACCGGTACACTAGAGGCCGCGGCGCCCCGTTCCTCTCGTACTGAGGGCACCTTCCCCTCAGGCGGCCCACACCCCCCGCGGGTAGAGTCCGACCTGTCTCACGACGGTCTAAACCCAGCTCACGTTCCCCTTTAATGGGCGGGCAGCCCCACCCTTGGGGGCTGCTGCACCCCCAGGATGGGAAGAGCCGACATCGAGGTAGCAAACCGCGGGGTCGATGTGGGCTCTCGCCCGCGACGACTCTGTTATCCCCGGGGTAGCTTTTCTGTCATGCCCGGCCCCCACCGAGGGGGGCACGAGCGTTCGCTAGGCCGCGGTTTCCCGGCCGGACCCCCTGCTTTTAGGGGTCCGGTCAGGCCGGCTTTTGCCCTTGCACTCTACGGCGGAGCTCTGACCCGCCTGAGCCGACCTTTGGGCGCCCGTGTTACCTTTTCGCGGGCGTGCCGCCCCAGCCAAACCGCCCACCTGGGGCTGTCCCCGGGGGTTCTCCCCCCGGGTAAGCCCCGGGGGCGCGGGTGGGTGGTGTTCCATTGGCCCCTCCCCGCCCCCCGGAGGGGGCGGCTCATCGGGTCCCACCTACGCTATGCACCCGCGCCCCCGAGGCAACCCCAGGCTGCGGTGAAGCTCCACGGGGTCTTCTCTCCCTGCGGGGGGTTGCCGGACTGTGCACCGGCTCCGGGGGTTCACGGGGCCCCGGGCCAGGACAGTGGGGACCTCGTTGATCCATTCATGCGCGCCGGAACTTACCCGGCAAGGCATTTGGCTACCTTAAGAGAGTCAGAGTTACTCCCGGCCTTCAGCGGCGCTTCGCCGGGTTGAACCCCGGTTTCACGGACCGCCAGTGGCCAGGATTCGGCCCCCGTACACACCCTTTCGGGCTTGCGGGGACCTATGTTTTTATTAAACAGTCAGGCCCCCCTAGGCACTGCGACCCGCGGTCCCAGGGGTACAGCCCCCAGGACCGCGGGCACCCCTTCTCCCGAAGTTACGGGGCCAATTTGCCGAGTTCCCTGGCCCGGGTTAGCCCCCAGACGCCTGGGGCTTCTCACCCAGGGGCACCTGTGTCGGTTCTCGGTACGGGCGCGGGGGATCGGATTTCCCCGCCCCCTTTTCAAGGGCCCCCGGGATCGGCCGAAGGGGCCTAACGGCCCCCCATTCCCGCCTTCGGCCCCTTCTCGCCATTACGGCACTCCAGGGCCTTCGGCGGTTAGCCGGGTCGCGGCCATCCGGCCGCCCCCGGTCGGCCTACCCGGAGGCGTCGGGGGCGGGGCTTGCGTTGCCGCAATCCTACCCCCGCGGCACGGGAATATTAACCCGTTTCCCCTTCCCGGGGTCCGAGTTACGGCCCCGGTTAGGGCCGGCTCACCCTCGGCCGACGACCGTTGCCGAGGAACCCTGGCCCTTTCCGGCGGAGGGGATTCTCACCCCTCTTCGCTGTTACTACCGCCGGGATCCGCACTCGGGGCGGCTCCACCGGACCTCACGGCCCGGCTTCTGAGCCGCCCCGACGCCCGCCTACCGGATGCGGGCCGCGTAGCGGCCCGCCCCCGGGGTTTCGGCGGCCGGCTTAAGCCCCGACCAATTTTCGGGGCCCTCGGCCTCGGCGGGTGAGCTGTTACGCACTCCTTAGAGGATGGCTGCTGTTAGGCCCACCTCCCCGCTGTCTGAGGCCGAGGACGCCCTTTCGCTTGGCACTTAGCCGGCACTTGGGGGCCTTAACCCCGGTCTGGGTTGTTCCCCTCTCGGCCCCCGGGCTTACCCCGGGGAGCCCCACTCCCGCCATCTACGGCGGCCGCGGGTTCGGAGTTTGATAGGGGGCCGGGGGCATAACGCCCCCTGCACCCCCAATCAGTGCTCTACCCCGCGGCCCGGCCTCCGGCGGGGCTGGGCTGCGACCCACTTCGGCGGGAACCAGCTATCACCGGGCTCGATTGGTCTTTTGCCCCTAGACGGGGGTCAGGGGAACGAATTGCACGTCAGAACCCCTTCGGGCCTCCACCGGGCTTTCGCCCGGCTTCACCCTGCCCCCGCCTAGATCGCCCGGTTTCGGGTCTCACGGCCGTGACTCCGGGCCCTGTTCGGACCCCGCCCCTCGCCGGGGTGAACCCCCGGCTGCGGGCCTGTCGGTTTCCCTACGCCTTCGGGGATAACCCCCTTAGGCTCGCCACGGCCGTGAACTCCCCGGCCCGTGTTTCAAGACGGACGGGGCGACCCCGGTCGGCCCCCCTCGTACTCCCGGCTCGCGCCGGTTTCCTTCGGGGGGCCTCCTCCCTTTCGGGCCGCCCCGTATGTAGCCGCCCGGTTTCAGGCTCTTTTCACCCCCCTTCCGGGGTACTTTTCAGCGTTCCCTCACGGTACTAGTTCGCTATCGGTCTCGGGACGTATTTAGCCTTGGAAGTCGGTGCCTCCCAGCTTCCCACGGCAAAACCAAGCCGTGGTACTCTCCGCGGCGGCCCGGGCCCCCCGGGTTTAGCCTACGGGGCTATCACCCTCTACGGCGGGGCTTTCCAGCCCACTTCGGCTACCCGGGGTCGGCCCGGTGCCCCGGGAGAACCCGGGGCCGCCGCCGCGGCAACAACCCCACATCTCCCCGCGGTTGTCCCGCGGGGATTTGGTTTGGGCTCTCCCCCTTTCGGTCGCCCCTACTCGGGGGATCCCTGTTGGTTTCTTTTCCTCCCCCTACTAAGATGTTTCCGTTCGGGGGGTTCCCACTCGGTACTCCCGCGGGGTAACCCCCGCGGTTTCCCGAGCGCCCGGGGCTATTCGCCCCGGGCGGGAGGTCCCATTCGGGGATCCCGGGTTCCACGGCTGCCTGCGCCTACCCCGGGCATTTCGCCGCTTGCCGCGCCCTTCGTCGGCGCCCGAGCCGAGCCATCCACCGGGCGGCGTACGTGCCGCAGGGCCCACCCAGGGGCGGGGTCCACGGGCCCGGTCAGGCCGCCCCGAGGCGGGCGACCCAGGCCCACCAGGGCCTCATCGGGGGCTTAGCGCCCCCTAGGCCTTCCCCCAGGGGCCTTCTCGGCCCCCAGGGTGCATGTGAGAGGGGGTCCCGGCCGGCCCGGCCCCCGAGCCTAGAGCCCCCGTGCGGCCCGGGGACACCCCGCCCGGCGGCCCCGATGCAGCCCAGGAGGTGATCCAGCCGCAGGTTCCCCTACGGCTACCTTGTTACGACTTCTCCCCCCTCGCGGGGGGAGGGGCTCGGCCCGACCCCCCGGGGGACTGGGTCCCCGGGGAGCCATCCACTCTCCTCGTCTCGAGCTTCACCGGCCCATCCCGGGGCTTACCCCCGGGGGGCCGGGCCTCGCCCCTCCCCCGCTCGGGTGGAGCGACGGGCGGTGTGTGCAAGGAGCAGGGACGTATTCACCGCGCGATGCTAACGCGCGGTTACTAGGGATTCCTCGTTCACGAGGGCGAGTTGCAGCCCTCGATCCCAACTGCGGCGGGGTTTAAGGGATTGCCTCCCCCTTTCGGGGTCGGGTCCCGCTGTCCCCGCCATTGTAGCCCGCGTGCAGCCCGGGGGATTCGGGGCATGCTGACCTGCCGTGGCCCCCTCCTTCCTCCGCCTTGGACGGCGGCAGTCCCCCTAGTGTGCCCCCGGGGTGGCCCCCGGGGTAGCAACTAGGGGTGGGGGTCTCGCTCGTTGCCGGACTTAACCGGACACCTCACGGCACGAGCTGGCGACGGCCATGCACCTCCTCTCAGCGCGTCGGGCAAGGTCGTCAGCCTGGCCGTCATCCTGCTGTCGCCCCCGGTAAGGTTCCCGGCGTTGACTCCAATTAAGCCGCAGGCTCCACCCCTTGTGGTGCTCCCCCGCCAATTCCTTTAAGTTTCAGCCTTGCGGCCGTACTCCCCAGGCGGCGGGCTTAACGGCTTCCCTGCGGCACTGGGCGGGCTCAAAGCCCGCCCAACACCTAGCCCGCATCGTTTACAGCCGGGACTACCCGGGTATCTAATCCGGTTTGCTCCCCCGGCTTGCGCCCCTCACCGTCGGGCGCGTTCCAGCCGAGCGCCTTCGCCACTGGTGGTCCTCCCGGGATTATAGGATTTCGCCCCTACCCCGGGAGTACCCTCGGCCTCTCCCGCCCCCTAGCCCGGCAGTATCCCCCCCACTCCCCGGGTTGAGCCCGGGGCTTTAGGGGGGGACTTGCCGGGCCGGCTACGGGCGCTTTAGGCCCAATAATCGTCCCGACCGCTCGCGGGGCTGGTATTACCGCGGCGGCTGACACCAGACTTGCCCCCCGCTTACTCCCCCGCCTTTCTACAGCGGGGAACAGCCCCCGCAAGGGGGCACTCGGGGTGACCCCGTCACGGTTGCCCGCATTGCGGAGGTTTCGCGCCTGGTGCGCCCCGTAGGGCCTGGGCCCTTGTCTCAGTGCCCATCTGGGGGCTCCCGCTCCCACGGCCCCTACCCGTCGTCGGCTTGGCGGGCCGTTACCCCGCCAACTACCTGATGGGCCGCAGCCCCATCCTCGGGCGGCGCGGGGGAGGATGCCCCCCGCACCCTTTCGGCGAGGGACCCGTTCCAGGCCCCCTCGCCTATCGGGGATTAGCCCCAGTTTCCCGGGGTTATCCCCGTCCCGAGGGTAGGTTGGCCACGTGTTACTCAGCCGTCCGCCGGGCCCCCGCGTACCCGGGGGCCCACGACTCCCATGGCTTAGTCCCACCCCGATAGCGGTCGGGTCCGGCAGGATCAACCGGAGTCGCGGCCGCAAGGCGGGGCCGCGTTTTAACGGGCGGGGTGCCCCCGGGCCACACGGGTTTGGCCGGCCCGGGGGCCGGGCCGGCCGGGACCCCCGTCGGGGCGGACCGTCCCCCGGGTAGTCCCCGGGGGGTTGGTCCGCCCCCATGTGTCTCGGTGTTAGCGCGACTCCCCGCCCCGCCCCGGGGGCTCTCCCCCGGGGCGGGCGCGTCCGTGTTCCTCCCTCCAGTCCGCCTGGGGTTAATAAGTATTACGTTATATGGCGGGTGATACCTGAGACTATCTTGAGATTGGGTGTCTAGGTGTGGAGGTTCTCAGGAGCCTCAGGTGTTACGTTGAGCGGCTTGGGTTGGTGGCGGGGAAGGAGGAGGGTGGAGGATTGGAGTGTATAGGGCGGCCACTCGGGGCTGCCGCTATGCGGGGTGACGAGGCGTCTTTCGATTAACCACCCTTCCCTATGCACTCTATACTCTCTGTCTGGCCGCCTTGCTACTCTCGCGCGATCCTCTGGCTGCGTGCCCCCCGGGCGAGATGATGGCGTGCCGTGCTACTCGCGCCTGCCGTGCCGGGTCGGGGCGTGGAGCCGAGAACCGTGTCGCGGCGCGCGAGTGTGGATCGTATAGAAGGAGGATATGGGAGGAGGCGAGTGTGTCGTGGTGTCCCCCCGGCTGGAGGCTAGCCTCCTCATCCTCCGGGGCTTGGCCCCGTGTTGGGGCTGCGCCGCCGCCGGGAAGCCGGGGGGGACCCGGGGGCTCCGGTGGTGTTTCTGTGCCTCGTGGTTGGGGGTTTATGGTTTGGCTAGTTGCTTGGCTGCTGCCCGTATACACTCTGTCTTCGGGTGTAGCTTGCCGTTCCTCTCCTCGATTGTCGCGGGGTGTAGCAGGAGCAGCGTGATCGCCTCGTGTATGTTGTTGTCGTTGCAGGGTGTTTTCTTCGGGTCTGTTGTCTGCCAGGGTTTCTCGGCTAGGAGCCTCTGTATGGCGCTGGCTGTTGTTTCCGCCGCGGGGGTTGGCAGCTGGGCTGCGAGGCGGGGCAGCTCCTCGGGGTCTATGCCTTCTCGCACCAGGCTGCATTGCCGTGCTAGCGCCGCCGAGGTTATCATGGCGTGCATCGCGAGTTTCAAGTGGGTTGGGTTTGGCTCGAGGTGGTGCGCCACTACGCCGCCCTCCCTGTACTTTTGTAGTGTCGTGTTCTCGAGGTCCGCCTCGACGGCCTCGGCGAGTATGCGGTGTAGTGTGTTGAGGGGGTTCTGCTCGGTGCATGCTAGTGCTAGTGCTGCGTGGGGGAGGGCGGCTGCTACTACCGCTGCTATGCTTCTGGCTTTCTCTGCGAGCCTCTGTAGCCTCCTTTGGAGCTCGCGTGGCGGCCTGGCTTTGGGGCCTCTCGGTGCGAGCGGATGGCCGTGTGGCGTCTCGGCTAGGGCTTCTAGTGTGGCGCTGCGCAGCGCCTCGACGGGGTTGTAGACGCGGCGTTCTAGCTCCTGGAGGTCTATGAGTGGTGGTCTGCGCGTGTGGCTCGGCGGCTGCGGCGCCGTATAGACCGCGTGTTCGACGGGCTGGTTCCTGGCGGCGGCTAGGAGCATGGCTGTTAGCCTAGTGGCTTCGCCGATAACCTTGGCTACGTGTGGCGGCGCTAGGCTGACCTCCGCGTAGAGCCTTACAGGGCCGGTCTTGCGGAGTGGCTGTTGGACCGACCAGTCGATGATGTGGAGGAGTGTGTGTAGGAGCGTGTGGGCGGGTGTCGCCTGGAAGCGCCAGCCTGCATTCTCGCCGGGGGTGGGGACTGTGGCCACCTCGACTGTCTTGGCGAGGCGGGGTGGTATGTAGAGGTCGAGGCGTTTCGCGTAGGCGCTGGGGGCTAGGTTGTAGAGCGTCTTGGCATCGTTGGCCTCCTTGAGCGTCTCCTCCCAGTAGTAGACGGTCTCGGTGATAGGGGTGATTGCGAGCGCCGCTACGCTCCAGCCGTGCTGCTCGCCGTCGAGGAGTGCTGCCGCCGGGTGGCTCGCCTCGACATAGGCGGGTGGGTGGCGGTACTCGGCGCGGAGGCGCTTGTGGAGGCCGGGGCGCGCCGGGTGATAGAAGACCACGAGTGTATCCACTATGCTCGCCACGCGTCTTCCCTGGTTCGGGGGCCTCCCAGGGCGGTAATGAGGCCGTGCCTCGCCCTTGGCCCGACCGGGTTAGTGGCTGAGGGTGAGAGGATCATACTCGCCGGGCACCTTGGGCAGCGTGGTGGTGCGGGGCTCCTCGCACCACACCCGAGCGTCGTAGCTTAGTGTCTTGGTTGAGGGGGTCAGCTTTTCCGGCTCTCCTCAGCCCGGCGCGCCGGCCGGTCTAGGAGACCCTCTTGTCATCACGCCCCGTTGTGCCGAGCCCGCCGCACCCTAATCTAAGCCCCGGTTGCCTCTCTGGGAGGGGACGGCGGGCCCAGTGAGGATATCGATCATTGCCGCGGATAGCATGGGTGTTCGTAGCCTGGCGACTCTCGTGGAGAGCGCTGCTGGTACCCGGGTGTTCATCGATCCTGGCGCGAGTTTTGCACCTAGGCGTTATGGGCTGCCGCCCCACCCGTGCGAGGAGGCTAGGCTCGAGGAGGCACTCTCGAGGATAAGGAGTGTGCTGCGGGATGTACACGCGGCTGTGATAACACACTACCATTACGACCATTACCTCTACCGCTCTGGGGAGGAGGAGTACTATCGCGGCCTGCTGCTCCTCGTTAAGCACCCGGAGTCGAGTATCAATGTTAGTCAGAGGCTTCGGGCGCACCGCTTCCTGAGGAAGCAGGGTGTGGCTGAGCTGGCGCGTGTCGCGTACGCGGATGGGGGTAGCTTTGAGGTTGAGGATGTGAGGCTTGTGTTCTCGCCGCCGGTGCCACATGGGAGGCCTGGTACGCCGCTAGGTTACGTGGTGATGGTGCTCGTGGAGGCTGATGGCGTGAGGCTGGTCTTCGCGTCTGACGTGCAGGGTCCTGGGAGCCGGGAGGCTCTCGAGTGGATAATCTCGACGAGGCCCGACGTCGTTATCATGTCGGGGCCTCCGACGTACATGGAGGGCGTGAAGGTGCCCGAAGAGGAGGTCAGGGCGTCAACATCACTGCTCCTGGAGCTTGTCTCGAGGCTGCCGAGAGGCTCGACACTGGTGCTAGACCACCACACGTTGCGGGATGCCAGCTTTAGGGAGAAGCTTGGCGAGGTGTATAGCCTTGCGGGGACGCGTGGAGTTAGGGTTGTCACCGCTGCCGAGTTTATGGGTGTACCCCTGGAGCCTCTTGAAGCGTTGAGGAGGAGGCTGTGGGAGGGAGAGGTTAGTTGCTAGCTACACCAGGTAAACCCAAATAGCCCCTAGTTGACTCTCGTCACGTGGAGAGCGCGCGGCGGTCGTCTAGCCTGGACTAGGACGCCGGCCTCCCAAGCCGGTGGTCCCGGGTTCAAATCCCGGCCGCCGCACCACCGCTGGGCTCCCGGCATCCCTCACACTTGATACTGTCCTGCACCCTGTCCCCATCTCACCTCTGTTAGGATCCCTGCCTTTGGGATGGACGCAAAGAGTGTGTTGCTCCTGAGGCTGTCTGCTTTCTACCTGCTGGGTTGTGGTGTCTAGCGTGGGGGCCTTCCCTTGAAGCTTAGGAGGGCGTCGCGCTGGGAGATTGTCAGGCTGCGGGCTATTGCGGATTACCAGTTTGGTCTTGGTGCTGGTGAGTGCCTGGTTCCGGACGATGCTATTGTCGGTGTGTCGCCTAACACGCTGCGTATACGCGAGGTGTATGGGGGTGAGGGTGTACTTCTTGCTACGCTGCGTGCGAGTGACTACTTCTTCTCTTTGAGTATCGAGGGTGCAAAGCGGCTGTTGTCGTGCTTCCCTAGGCCTAGGCTACGTGTCGTGGTTGACCCTTCTCGCGTGCCTCACAAGTCCGTTCCCACGGAGGCCATTCTGGATGTTGACGAGGAGCTTAGGGCTGGTGACGAGGTTATCGTTGTTGATTTGGGTGACTCTCTTGTTGGTGTTGGTAGGTTGAGGCTCTCGCCTTTAGAGATAAAGTCTGGGGTGAGGGGGGAGGCTGTTAGGCTTCGGAAGAAGGTGCGGTAGTGTATGGCTGAGCTCGTGTTTGCTCATCGCCGGGTTAGGGTATACGCTATCGACCCGGGTGCGTTGAGCGAGGCCGCTAGAGACGGGGTGTTGATAACTGGTTTCAGGGGGTTCGGGGCTGTCGGGTACATCACTACCACGCATCTTGTGGAGAAGCTTAGACTACAGAGACTGGGATACATCGTCACCAGGTATATGCCAGAGTTTGTGACGCGGGGTGCCGACGGGGGGATAGTCGCGCCTTTCGAGATATACGGGTCTGTCGAGAGGAGGCTATTGGTGCTCGTCAACCACGATGTACCCGTTGAGAGGGAGAGGGATGCGTACGCAGAGGCCGTAGTCCTCTTTGCTAAGAAGATGGGCGTGTCGAGGGGCGTATTCATCGGCGGGTTTGACGCGAGGTTTCGTAGGGGTGAGGAGAGGTTCCGCTGGCTCGCTTCTGGCGGCTATCAGGGCGAGTTTAGCGAGCCAACGATAGACAAGGACTTGTTCGTGGTGGGTCCCCTGGCGCTCCTCATACTCTACTCGGAGATTCACCGGTTCCCCGCAGTCACGATACTACCCTACACTGAGACTGCGAGGCCGGACCCGGCTGCAGCTGCTGTGGCCGTTGAGGTCGTTGCTAGGCTGCTAAACCTGGAGGTTGACGTGAGTGAGTTGCTCGAGATGGCTAGGAAGATTGAGGAGGTCATAGAGAGGGTCGAGCATCAGCGCGAGGCTGCTACTGCGCCAAGCGGGGCTAGCGACAGGCTCTACACTTGACGGGGCATCACCCCGTCCTACTCTTCTTCTAGTACCCTCGTCTCTATCTTCTCGACCCTGCCAGCCAGTCGGGCTACGAGCCTTTCAGCGATGAGCCTTGTCCACTCCTCTTCGGCCACGTATATCGTTACGTTCTTGTATCCGTGTTTCTCTACGAACTGTGCCACTATGCTAACAGTCTCTTCTAGCGCCTCTAGCGGGTAGGTGCGGGGCGCCTCGAACTGTGAGAGTGGGTATGTTTCTGCAAGCTCCTCGGGTATCGGGCCTATGACCGGCGCGTATGCTACTAGGTGTGCACCTGGGTGTTTGGAGCGTAGCTTCCTGTGCCTCGGGCTGCTCGTCGCCGGTTTAGCATCTAGGTCTAAGGGGTAGAGCACGAGTGTCGAGGATGGAGGCTTGTAGCTCTCTAACACTCTCTTATGGTGCCTGATTACCTCGGGGCGTTTGAGCTCTTCTGGTATAGCGTAGAGGAATAGCCCGTGGACCTCGCCGCCTTTTAGACGCGGGTCTAGCTTTTCTATCATCTCGGCGTACTTTACGAGTGTTTGGAGGGCTCTCTTTAGGGATGGGTGGGTATGCGCCTTCTCGACTAGAAGCTCCCAGAGCCTCCCCTCTCTAATTGCCAGTTTCACTCTGTTTATCTCTTGGCGCAGTACGTAGAGGTTGTGTAGCGCTAGTAGCCTTATGCGCTCCGGGGCAGGCATCTCTAGCAGCTCTTGTGGCGTGTATTTGGCGCATACGGGGCAACTGCAGGGGAAGTAGTCCATGTCCTCCAGGCGGTGTGTGCCGTAGGGTGTTATGTAGCGGTTGTCGCGAGCGTATAGTATGTACGATGCTGAGTCGAACATGTCGACGCCTAGGGCTACCGCAAACGGGATTATCATGGGGTGGCCTGCGCCGAAGAGGTGGAGTGGGTGGGAGAGCGGAGTGTTGAATCGAGCTGTTGCCACCATCTCGATTATCTTCTCGTATGAGTACCTCTCGAGTAGCACTGTGGGCGAGCCTACCGCGTAGAGCTTGTACCAGCGTGATAGTTTCGATGCTTCTCTGGATGCCTTCTCGACTAAATCAGTGTAGGGTCCGCCTTGTATCGGCAAGGTCCATATCCTCTCGTCTCCCTCTATGAGGTTGATTGCCTCTCTAGCACGGCGAAGAGTCTCCTCTACGGTCCAGGCCGCTCTATCTCTACTGTCAGTGGAGCCCGTAGGCACGTCGAGTATGACTGCAATGTCGCTTCCTATGCGCTGCTGGAAGCGTATGACCTCCTCCGGTGTTATTTCGACACTACCGTAACGCATCAACTGATAGGCGCCAGAGTCAGTCATCACTATACCGTCGAAGTCTAGTAGCCGGTGTATCCCCTTCTCTACAGCCTCGTTCCTCCACCGTCTCCATGCGAGATACGCGTTGGTTATCACGGCGTTGAATCCTAGGCTCTTGATCTCGTCTATGCTTGGCTCCTGTCTAGCCGGGTCGATTACTGGTAGTAGTGCTGGCGTCTCTAGGACGCCGTGAGGTGTGTAGAGACGCCCTATTCTCCCAGCTAGGTCCTTATCGCGCACCTCGAAAAGGCCTACCTCTCTTTTCACGCGTTGCACCCTAGGAGGGTTCACGTTAAAACGGTGTATTTACAGCCGCGATGCCTAGAGGCTGAGAGTGTATGAGCTTCACGGAGGTGCTCTCCTTTAGAGGTGTGGTTAGGAGCGTGGAGCAGGAACGTATCCCAGAGATCCTGCTCGCGACACTCACGTCCGAAGATGGGAGCATAGAAGTTCAGATGGATTGGCATAAGGAGGTTTTCACACTACCCGAGGGTTCGAAAGTACTCTTCAGGTTGACACGTGGCATTCCAGACTATAAGGAGGGTGTCGACTTTGTAGGCAGAGCTACCGTGGTAACAGTTAGAGAGCACGAAGGACAATGGGAACATATATTGTCTATCGGCGGGCTTCTCGTTGTGGTTAGAACCAACAAGAAACTGGATATAATGCCTACCGAGAAGCTCTATGTCCATATAGCGCCTCTTGAGGAGTAACTGACAGTATCGGCGGTGCGCCTCAGCTAGTTTCTGCTTCCCCGTTTAACTGGGGTTTTAGGATGGACCCGCGTAGCATTACTAAACCACTTGTTGTCGGCGGTCTGGGCGCGCTTCTAGTATCAACAGCATTGACGGGTCCTCCGGGTGTAGCCCAGATTGCAACTATGCAGTTAGCGGCTGGCCTAGCGGGTGTGTTTGCAAGTGGTTTCGTTGCTGTAAGTATTGCTTCCAGGCTTACACGTAAGCACGGAGAGTTTACTGTTTACGAGATTAAGGTCGAGAGGAACAAAAAGAGCATCGAGAGGATTAGGGTCACTCTGGAGTTTCTGAGGGCACTTGGCGACACTATTGGGAAGAGTATTGCTATGCAGATATGTGGTAAAGGAGGCTGCTCGCTGTTGATAATAGTACCACGTGACTCTAGGGTAGAGGCGTTGCTATCATCTCTCTTATCTGGACTTAGGGTGAAGAAGAGTATTGTAAACTCGCTTGACGATATTCTTAGTCGCAAGGGTGATGGAGAGCCTATAGCCAAAGAGATGGCCTCCGCGTTAACACTACATTCACGCGAGACCGGAGAGACCCGCGGCGAAATCCTGATAGGATTTGACGAGAGCAATAGACCCGTATACGCTTCGTTAGAGGAGTTCTGGAGGCATACTGGTGTATTTGGCACTACCGGCTCGGGGAAAACTAGCACCACTGCATTCATCGCCACCCAGCTTGCAAGATATGTACGTGTAATCGTGCTCGACTGGCACGGCGAGTATGAGAGTGTATTGAAACGTATTGGTGCAGAGTTTGTGGCTATGGATCCTCCACAATTGCCACTTGTCCCTGAGGATCTTGATATCGAAGTTACGGTTGATGTGCTAGAAGATGCGTTTGACTTGACTAGGCATCAATCGATGCTTCTCTATCAAGCTTTAAAGTCTATGATTAGACGTGAGGCTCTGCCCGAGGACCTTGAAAAATTCACTGATAACCTGCTTGCAACGGTTGAGGTGCAACAAGCTGTACCTAGTAGGGCTGAATTAGAGATTAGAGCTGCCCTTGAGAGGCGGTTGCGCGCCTTAGTTACTGGCGAAGGCCGAAGCTTGTTCAAAGTGCGTGGCCACGTCGAGTTGCCGAGAGGAGCCGGTCTTTACATAATACGTGTTAATCGGATACTATTGCTGCCTTTAAGACGCGTATATGTACGGATGCTATTAGCGTATCTCTACTATACAGCAGTGGCCATTGGCAGAATGTTAGACACGATAGTAGTGTTGGAGGAAGCACAAAATGTGGCATCAAGCGATACTAGAACCATACCCTCAATACTTGCTGAGGCGCGCAAGAGACACCTAGGTCTAATAATAGTGTCGCAATCGCCATCATCGCTCCACCCAAGCATACTAAAAAACACTAATATCAGGATAGTACATACTTTGAAGAGTGCACATGATATAAGCGTGATAGCTCGAAGTATGAACATTTCTAACGACTTAAGAGGTATGTTGTCGAAACTGCCCGTAGGCTATGCCGTCGTCGACACACCACAATTACCTCAACCTGTTCTAGTATACGTACCGGTTTACGATACCGCAGGTACACTAGTACGCTACGAAGAATTCAGTTCAACGTAACGCTAGTAACCCATACTATGTTTCAACGATAAATTGATAACAAATTTTACAACATCCTCGTCACTAACCCAGTCTATGCTCTGACAAATAGTGTTATCTTTTTCGATATTCTCTATGTTTCTCGCGATCCTCTCAACTGTTGCATTAACTCCTGCAAGGGTAGTGTCAATTTCGCACGCCACACGCGGGAAGTAAACCTTAGCTTGCCAGGCCAATACTCCGGTCAACTCTGCCTCTATATTTTCCAACACCTTACTGAACGGCCATCCTCTACGTAAAAGTCTATTGTACAACACGTCTGGTCTACAACGTAGCACGAAGACTCTCAATGGCTCTATCCCTGCCTCCCATAGCAACTCAAGATCGTGAGTCTCAATGACGACGCCTCTGTATACTTTACGTATTTCACGTCGAATTTCCACTACTACACCCTCAGGATCTATTACAAAACTACGTCTTTGCGCGTCATAGTCTATCCATATACCTTTCTCTAGTACGAATTCAGTGAGGCTAAGGTATCTTAGATTATATCTCTCTGAGAGCATCTTCGCTAGACTAGTCTTTCCTGTTCCAGGAGTACCAGCCAGCACTATGATCAAGGATACCCGAGCGAGTGAAACCAGGTAAGAAGTATTTAAAAATCTGAGTTTGGAGGGGAGAAACGCCTAATATCATCAAAACTTAGAGCTTTACTCCTTCTCCTCCTCTTCTTCTCTCTTCTCTTCTTTCTTCTCCTCCTCTTCCTCCTTCCTCGCCGCCGCTATCACATCATCGATCCTTAGTATCATTGTTGCTGCCTCAGTGCCTGCCTTTATCGCATTGGCCTTGATACTGACTGGCTCGATTACACCAAGCTCCATCATGTTCTTGATATCGCCGCTGAAGACATCAATACCATACCACTTACCTTCAGGCTTCTCGTGGGCTGCGCGTAGCTTCATTATGATCTCTATTGGGTCTAGACCGGCGTTCTCCGCTAGCGCCATTGGTAGCGCCTCTAGAGCCTTTGCGAAGGCTTCAACTGCTAGCTGCTCCTTGCCGCCAATCTTTGGCGCAATCTCACGTAGATACTTTGCTAGTTCGACCTCTACTGCACCGCCGCCCGAGACGATCTTACCATCGCGTATCGCGTCAGCTACAGCGCTTAGGGCGTCACGGATGCTCCTCTCGGCCTCATCAACTAGCCTCTCGAGGCCGCCGCGTAGCAGGATGGTGACTGCCTTCGGGTTCTTGCACTTCTCCACGAATACCATCTTGTCTTCGCCGACCTTCCTCTCCTCGACTAGGCCTGCGAAGCCTAGGTCCTCCGGGCTTAGGTCCTCGACGTTACTGACGATCCTCGCGCCAGTAGCGCGAGCAAGCTTCTCCATGTCGCTTCTCTTTACCCTCCTGACGGCCATTATGCCCTTCTTGGCTAGGAAGTGCTGCGCAACCTCATCAATACCCTTCTGGCAGAACACTACAATGCCAGCGTTCTCGCCTAGCTTGAAGCCCTCCTGCTCAATCCTCTTCTTAGCAACCTCATAGATCCTGTCAACCATCTCCTTGAGGATGCGCTCTTCCTCCTCTAGGAACTTCCTTAGTAGGCTTGGGTCGTTAATCCTGATCTCAGCATCGATCTCTGGCTTCTCGACCTCTAGAGGAGCGTCTAGCAGCACGATGAACGCGTTCTCGACACGCTTCGGCATGCCAGGGTGCACAACCTCCTTGTCAATGACTACACCGTTGATCAGCTTGCTGTCCATTAGGCTACCGCCATGCTTCTTAATTATCTGTATGTTGTCTAAGTCGATGTACCACTTGTCGCCTCTCTTCTCGGCAATCTGCTTGACAGCCTTAACCGCAATCTCGGCTAGATAGTCGCGGGCGCCGTGCACCGCCTTGCTGGTTAGGCTGGTCTTGGCTATCTTCTTCAAGACTTCATCGTCATTAATGTCGATAGGCTCTGCGATCTCGTAAAGCTTCTTAATGGCTGCCTCCATCGCCTTCTTGTAACCGCTGACGATTATTGTCGGATGGATGTTCTTGTCTAGTAGTTCCTCAGCATTGCGCAGCAACTCGCCGGCAAAGATGACTGCAGTCTTCGTGCCGTCACCTACCTCCTCGTCCTGACCCTTCGCAATCTGTACTACCATCTTTGCAGCAGGGTGCTGCACATCCATCTTGTCCAGGATTGTTGCACCGTCGTTGGTGATCGTGATCTCGCCCAGGCTGTCAACGAGCATCTTGTCCATTCCCTTGGGGCCGTAAGTGGTTCTTAGCGTCTCTGCGATTGCCCTTACAGCCATTATGTTAGTGCGTAGCGCGTCCCTGCCATACGTCCTCGTAGTGCCCTCCTTTAGTATCAGTACGGGTATGCCGGTTGGCTCTGCAGGGGCTACACGAGCCATCCTCGTCACCCTCCAAGCCTTCCACGTAACTCCGTCAGCTACACTTCTATAAAAACTTTACTCGCAGTATTGTTTGGAGACGCACCCCCGATTGCAACACAACATGGCACTCAGGAGGAACAGGCAATTAGAGGAGGAGGTTCGCGAGGTTCAAGCCTAGGTCTCTAGGCTTTAACCCCCTTACCTCTAGCGCTCTCTTGACACCTATACGCACAGCTTGTTTGTCATACGCTAGGTTATAGAACAAACCATACTGCCGCCATATACTCACGCCCTCCAAGAACAATATGAGCATAGGCAACATCCTATCCTCGATTTCCAATAGATTCAGTAATTTCGAATCACTCGAAACATCGACGCGTACCAGTGGAACGTGAGGTTCAAACGCAGGCGACAACACTTCACTGAGCTTCCTGATATACTCTGGACTATCCTTATTGGAATTATAGACTAGCATTAGAAGCGCCCTGTGCATCTTTAACATACGTTCAACTACATCACTCCTGTTAACGTCAAGTACCACGACTCTCACCCTTCTTTGCTCTCAATGCCTCCTCAAGAATCTTAACCTCGTTAGGCTCTAATCTAAGTTCAATATCAAAGGTTGATCTCGCCATGCTCGGCGCTTTAATTTTACGCCCATCGTACAATACACGCTTCTCGCTAATCGCGTCACGCAATTCCTCAACACTAGCTTCCTGCGCAAAGAATTCTAGCAGTTCCCGAAAACCTATGGCTTCTTTAAACTCCTTCTCATCTATTTCAGCTCCACAAACTAGGCATGTTAGCGCAGGCGTCAACGAGTAAAAATTGCACCGCGGGCATTGATGTGGTGTTGCCACACCGCCCTCGATCCACTTGGATCTAAGGATGTCAACGAGATCGTCCCTTCCAATTTCAAGAGCAGCCCTGTAGAGTCTCGGTACATGTCGGACTATGCTGGTCCCACCATGATAAATCACAAACTCAAGTTGCTGCTCATTGAGTTTTTCTCGTGTATCGGCTAGATACGACGCTATCAGTTCAAGCAGCTTATCCTGGTTTCTTAGGAGGCGTGCAAGTAGTTGCTCCTTAGAGGGTCTGCTAGAATATTGGTCAGCAATGCTTTCCAGCACCGGCCTTAGTAGGTCAACAAGCTCATCAACACTCACTCCAATATCTTCTAGACCTAAACGCGATATAACTTCTCTGGTTATATCTTCAACAAGAGCATCGGTGATAGCAAACCGCGCAACAGGCCTTGTCGTTGTACTCCTTCTTGTACGTGTACTACTACGCGTGGATGACGTGGACGAAGAACGCCGAGTCGTGCTTCTACGCCGTGATGAGGAGCGACGCGGCACACATACCCCTCCTCCATACAGGAGTGAGTTGTGGCGGGCCCGCCGGGATTTGAACCCGGGACCACCGGCTTAGGAGGCCGGCGCTCTATCCTGGCTGAGCTACGGGCCCAACCCAGCCATGGTTGACAGCATGCTTATCTCCTTAAATGCGTTATTCCCATGGACATCTAGCACTATACCCGATATAGACTGGCGATTCTGAAGATTTTACACTTAACACCTCACCGGGTACAATCGGCGTTGAAAACTGACCATCAATTAACACCCATGCAGCCCTGTATCCATTCCCAACTTGCACCTCAATATGCACACTACTGTCAATTACTAGAGGGTGACTCAACCCTGCTAACGGGTTCAAGGGCGTGATCACGACACACTTTTCACTCTTTAGGAGAGGTCCTTGAGCTGCAGCAGTATACGCGTAGCTACCAACCGCAGTCGCTATTAATACCCCATCACCTTTTAAGTGATACACTTGGTGGCTCCTGCTGCCGACCCTGATTTCCAACTCTATAGTTTTCCCACGGCTTCCGACAACAGCCACCTCGTTCAACGCTAGTGGAAGTTCTTGGTTCAAAGGCAACTTCACACTTCTCAATCTCTCAGCTTTACACCACGTTATATTTTTGTTAACAAGTGCCTTGACTAGACTCTCTACTTCAGAGCATTCGAACCCAGCAAGGAATCCTCGGCGTCCAAACTTGACACCAATAATCGAGATAGACCCTCTATATGCATGAAGAACTCGCAGTATCGTACCATCACCGCCCACAACAACCAGGAGATCGGGAAGAGTGGAGCCAAGTGTGAAAATCTTGTAATCATAATCTCTCTTCTTTTGCAACTGGATTAGCTTGCTAACGCCGTACTCTAACCCTACTTTAAACCCATTTTCTAGGAGTTTCTCAACGAGGATGTGTACACACTCGAGCGCGTCTTTTACGTCAAGCCTAGCTACTATACCGATAAGCTCCAAGACCGGCCCTACCCTCCTCCGGAGGCAAGGTATTCATGGAGAAACGCTTTGAACGGATAGCTTACGTCACAATAGGCGAAGTTGCAATAATAAACGTGAAACGCGATGAAGACGTCAACAATGAGCAGGTTAAGAAGGCAGCGGAAGAGATAATGCGTAGACATAAGCGCATCAAAGCCGTTTATGCAAAAATAGAGACGACAGGAGCGTATAGAGTCCCGAAACTTTACCTAGTACTGGGCGACCCCGTTGAAGAAACTTGGCACCGCGAGAATGGCATAGACTTCCACGTGACGATAGGCCGAGTTTATGTAAATCCTCGCCTCTCAACCGAACATTTACGAGTGGCACAGATTATTGATGAATATGGTTGCCGTACCCTACTAGATGCATTTACTGGTATAGGCGGGTATGCAGTAACAGCGTCGATCCACACAAGAAGTCTTTCACGAGTAGTTGCAAACGACCTTAATCCCTACGCTATACGCGACCTACTATTAACCCTACATAGAAACCGTAGACGACTGAAAGCAAATATCATAGTCACAAATGTTGACGCACACACCTTGCCTCGCATGTTCAAGCATGCATCATTCGATAGCATAATATTGGACTTGCCTCACGAGAGTATAAAGTTCGTGTCCATACCATGCAGCTTAGCCTCGTCAGAGTCAATAGTAATATTCTACGTAGTAGCACACGAGAATGACGTACATCAAGTCGCTAACCATGTAGCCACTAAACTAGCAGAGTGCGGACTTGAGTGTGATGGAGACGATGCTATTCCGGTCATAGATTACGCTCCGAGACAATATGTTTACCGTATTCTATTTCGATGCAGAAGAGGATGAAATACAACGCGAGATAATGTAAACTAGGGTAAAAGGATCTGCAAGCACCCTTTTAGTATCATTCGGAATGTCGTCCGCTGCCATGTTACATTGAGATGCTAGTGTTCTGGAGTCGACGTATTCACTACGTCTAGCTACTAGATTGTTGGATCTTGCAGGACCTGCATACAAGCATTTTATTACAATCCGCTTGGGTTTGTCGCCGCGCCAAGGAGGAGGCATAACAATAATCTCTATGCACGCTTTACCTTCTTCACACCACTTATGCAGCCCTATCTTGAGACCTATGCATACTATGCAATCACCGCGCACCGTAACCATGTTTTCAGATGAAAACTCTAGTGTGGAACTATGACTAGCCTGGATATTCATTGCACCTCTACACGTGCCAACTATCAAGCCCGTCTTTAGACTAGATAGGCCGCATCCTCTCGCCATCCATACTCTCCCACGAGGGGTACAAAGACGCACGGCGTTACTTTCTTAACTACTAGTTTACCATCCGTTTTCTTCACAATCTTGTAGAGAATTTGGTTCCATTTATCACCTACAGGGATCAACAGTATACCTCCAGGCTTTAGCTGGTCTACTAAAGGTCTTGGCATATCTGGGGCAGCGGCTGTCACGATTATCCGATCGTAGGGTGCTGCTGGAGGATACCCCTTACTACCGTCACCAACTATGACCGTTACACGATCTGCATATCCTGCCCTCTCTAGGTTCCGTCTGGCTCTCTCAGCCAACTCTGGTATACGCTCAATAGTATAGACGTGCCCGGGCCTCTTCGAGCCCCGAGGCGCTACTATTTCCGCTATAAGTGCCGCGTTATACCCCGAACCAGTACCAACTTCAAGCACCTTCATGCCCTCATCTAGCTCGGCCTCTTCAAGCATGATAGCTACCATGTGAGGTGCACTTATGGTCTGACCATGTCCTATCGGCAAGGGTGTATCTTCGTATGCTAATTCACGCAAATGCTCGGGTACGAACAGCTCTCGAGGAACCGTTAGCATTGCCCGCTTGACCTTCTCTGACTTGATAATGCCCTCCTCCACGAGCTTTCGTACAAGCCTTTCGCGCAAACGTCGCATAACATCTTCCATTCTGCTTGTCACCTCTTAAACCACATGTCGAGACCAAGCTGCTTAGTCTTGAAGTGCTCGCGGTAAGCCTTCTTTAGCCTCTGTATGGCGTTCTTGACTCGTTCTGGCGAGAAATCGTGTTCCACCACGAGTATCTCGTATATCATCTTCTCGTCTGGCTCGCGCCATTCAAGCTTGTACTCGTCAGTCACTGGAGGATTTAGGAAGTACTCGAATATCTTCTCGGGTTCTGTAGGAAACTCGTTACGCGGCAACGAGCGTAGGAGTTTACGTACATCTGGCTGCGCTTTTACCATGCGAAGGGCTGTTTTCGGCCCTATACCTCGCACACCATCCGGGTTGTAATCTGTGCCGACTAGTATACCAATAACTATCAACTGTTCACGCGTTATACCTAATGCTTTGAGCAGCTTATCCAGCTCTATTAGCTCCGGCTTTATCTCAACATACACATCCTTCTTTGGCAACTTCCTTCTGCCAGTTATAGTGAGGTTTCTCACAAGCCTCGGAGCGCCAAACAAGAGCGCATCATAGTCTTGGCTTGCTGCCGCCCACACATCCCCCTTACGCGCCATATACGCAGCTTGCGCTTCACCGTCAGCAGGCGCTTGAACCCACGGGACTCCCATTGCGTCAAGAAGCCTTTTGGCCTCCTTTACCATATCCTCGGTTAGCCTTGACGCCATCTGTGCATAACGTCTAGCGGCTTCTAGGTCACCCTTCTTGATTGCCTCTTCGTATTTCTTTGCCGCCTCGCTTTTCACTTTCTTTCTACGTTCTATCTCAATGCTCTTTATCTCTGGCGGTTTACCGTCAAACACGTACACTACTTTGATACCATGTTCTATCAAGTTTATCGTGCGGTAGAACAAGCCGCTGAGATGACTAGTGATGCGTCCACGCGAGTCCATAAGCGGTGTGCCATCCGGCTGCCGGATTGCCGCGAGGAACTGATAAAGCGCGTTATAGGCGTCAATGGCAACCGCTTTGCCTCGCAGAGCATCGAGACTCAGTGTTTGAATTGCATTAGGCGGTATAATCTCGCGTATGTTTACTCCCACAGTGCTGCCCCCTATAGGTTAAGGTACTGGTTTCAAAAGCTCAATAATCCTACCTTTCTCGCTTTTGTCCGATGTAGACGTCACATGCACATACCCGTGCATCTCCAGCGTCATCAACACCTTTAGGAACTCGTGATAGGACACTTCAAAGCCTTTTAATCTTGCAGTCTTACGTACACTCTCATAAAGCTCGTCGTCACGCACTGTGTTTGCCGCCCGCGATCTAGTCAACCGTCTTAATTCTTCGAGTACTATCAAGTATAGTGGGAGGGGTCTCCATACCAAAAGCTGCCACCTCCTTTACATGTAGATGTTCGGTTTCATCTTCTTCACTGTGACTCCAGGTAATTGTTGTCTAGCCTTCTCGTACCACTCTTCATAGAATCTAACCATCTCGGGAGTTATTGATGGCTTTACACGCTTTAACGCCTCCTCGAAGTGCCTCATATGCACCTTGGTGGCGTTGATATCCTCTCTTAGCGCCGCTAACGCTGCCTCACGCACCAGTGCCTCTAGATCTGCACCGCTATATCCTTCAGTGACGCTTGCAATGTACTCTAGATCCACATCATCCGCTAGCGGTGTATGCCTAGTGTGTATCCTGAGTATCTCTAGCCTCGCCTTCTTGTCTGGCGGCGGTACATAGATTATCTTATCGAATCTGCCTGGTCTGAGTAGCGCCGGGTCTAGGATGTCCGGCCTGTTAGTGGCAGCAATCACAACCACATTCTGAAGCGGCACTATACCATCTATCTCTGTCAGCAACTGGTTGACTATACGGTAGGTAACACCACTAGTATCTGGGACTTCTGCACGCGCCGGCGCTATCGCGTCGATCTCATCAAAGAAGATTATCGCCGGTGCATGCTGCCTGGCCTTGCGGAATATCTCTCGTATTGCTTTTTCGCTTTCGCCTACCCACTTTGAGAGTATCTCTGGGCCTCTCACGGCTATGAAGTTGGCGCCGCTCTCGGTTGCAGCGGCCTTCGCGAGCAGGGTCTTGCCGACACCCGGCGGGCCGAAGAGCAGAATCCCCTTCGGCGGACGAATACCAAGCCTCTGGAACACTTCTGGGTGCTTCAAGGGCCACTCCACAGCCTCACGAAGCTGCTGCTTAACATCCTCAAGACCACCAATATCATCCCAATGCACCTCAGGAACCTCAACATAGATCTCACGTAAACCACTTGGCACTATCTCACGTAATGCCGCCAGGAAGTCTTCCATCCGCACTTCCATCTTCTCGAGGAGCTCCGGTGGTATCGTATCTTTGTCGAGGTCAATCTCTGGTAGATATCGTCTCAATGCATGCATGGCAGCTTCGCGTACGAGCGCAGCCAGATCTGCTCCTGTGAACCCCTTGGTCATCTCAGCTAGCTTCTCAAGATCCACGTCTTCGGCTAATGGCATGTTACGAGTGTGTATCTGGAGTATCTCAAGCCTTCCTTGCTTGTCTGGTAGTGGAATCTCTATTTCCCTATCGAACCTGCCAGGCCTCCTAAGCGCGGGGTCTATGGCATTCGGCCGATTAGTTGCAGCGATTACTATCACGTCGCCTCTACTCTCTAAGCCATCCATGAGGGCGAGTAGCTGAGCCACAACTCGTCTCTCAACCTCACCTATGACTTCATCTCTCTTGGGCGCTATCGCGTCGATCTCATCGATGAATATTATGGCTGGTGCATGCTTCTTAGCCTCCTCGAATATCTCACGTAGCCTCTGCTCGGACTCCCCATAGTACTTGCTCATTATCTCCGGGCCGTTGATAGCAATGAAGTATGCATCTGTCTCGTTAGCTATCGCTTTGGCTAGCAACGTCTTGCCTACACCGGGAGGCCCATAGAGCAGGATGCCCTTCGGAGGCTCTATGCCAAGCCTCTTGAAGAGCTCCGGGTGCTTCAATGGCAGTTCTACAAGCTCTCGCACCTTTTGTATCACATCTTTCATTCCACCTATATCCTCGTAAGTTACTCTTGGCACGTTGCTTTGCTCAACAGGCTTCTCCAGTATCACTATGTTCGTATTGTTGTTAATTACTACGACGCCGGACGGCCTAGTCTTGACAACGACGAACGGGATTGCATGGCCGACCACTGGAACCATGACACTGTCTCCTTCAACAACAGGATAATCGGTTAGTCTCTTCCTTACGAAGCTAACAAAGCCAGGGTCGACAGTAATTGTAAAGCTTGCGGGCGCTAACTTTACCATCTGAGCTGGTTTGGCATCAGCCTTGCGCACGATAACCTTGTCTCCTATACTCACACCAGCATTCTTTCTAGTCAATCCATCCATTCTGATGATCCGTAGTCCCTGATCCTCGGGATAGCTCGGCCAAACGGTTGCGGCTGTTACCCTCTTACCCTCGATTTCTACGACATCACCAGGCTCGACACCAAGCATCTTCATGATGTCGATGTCGATTCGTACCTTACCTTTACCAACATCTTTTGGCTTAGCCTCGGCTACGCGCAGTACAACCTCTGGGCGCTTCGACCTAACAGCTACAGTTGACATGTACTACACCTTACCCTTGACAAGGGGAGGCGGAAAACAGCGTATTAGCATTAAGCTGTTACTGCGAAAAACACACTCGATCAGTATTGTGCAACGCGATGCACTGCCTCAATCTCGTATTCGCCTACGCCCTCTACCTTGGAGAGTATCTCCTCTAGCTTTGCTGTGCCGCCCTCAGTCTCCTCGGGTATGAGTATGTAGAGCTTTAGTGCGTTAAGCCCGAAGGCTATGGGCTCCGTCGCCTTACGCACGATTTGATACCCTTCCGGCAGCGCGTTCTCTATGCGCTTGGCAAGCTCGCCTAGGTCTATACTAACATCATCCGGGTATACCTTTATGATTACGAGTACGCGCGCCTCGCTCAACCCTAACCTACCTCTCTAGGGCCCCTCGAAGCCACAATGCGGGCACTTATACGACACGCCCATCTTGCGGCATTTTGCACATCTCCATATCGGCTCGCCGCAGTTCGGGCACGGGAATACTACAGCCTTCTCCCAAGGCGCTATCAATCTATGACAACTGACACATACCGGCAACTTGGATGGACCATAGATGCTTAGCTTGCGCTGCTGGGCAAGCGCCACCACACCCACACCCCAAGCGCCACCACCACCCTCCTTTTTATAAACACTAGTTACCCCGCTCACTGCGCCCACGGGTAGGTTACAATTGGAGGAGTTCAAGCAGGTAATTGTAGTGCGAACCGACATTAAAATGACAAAGGGGAAACTCGCCGCTCAAGTTGCGCACGCCGCAGTGGAGGCCGTGCTGAATGCCCTCGAGATGGGACTAAGGGACTGGGTTGACCTCTGGCGTTCACAGGGAGCTAAGAAGGTCGTTGTCAAAGGAGAGAACGAGCAGACACTCATAGAGGTTTACGAGCGAGCTAGACGTGAGCATCTACCAACAGCGCTAATCCGCGATGCTGGTAGGACAGAGCTACCTCCCGGAACATTAACAGCTGTTGCTGTAGGCCCTGCGCCCAGTAGCAAGGTTGATAAGATAACTGGAAGGTTTAAGCTTCTGTAGCATCACGTCGGGGTTACAGATGTTAGTAGACCTATCAAGTCTAGAGCCACTCCTGGGTATTGAAGCGTGGTTTAACGATAAACGACCCCGTGCATTGATATTGCGTCCACTAGGCTTCCTAGTACTTGAGGAGCCTTCGATAAGATCGTGCAACGCTATGCTATACGCTCTAACAAAAGCTAACATCGATACACTACATGCGATTCAAAACCTAACACATGTCATAGGAAAATCTAGCTACGCAGGATTAAAGGATGCCGACGGGATAACAACGCAGTTTATCGCTGCAAGACAATGGGGCCAATATGCCTACAGTCGCGCCGGTTTCCGAAGCTATACACTAGCTTGCACGAACACAAGGGGATGCATAAAGATAGGTGATGTCAAATTCAATCATTTCTCGATAACGCTTGCATTACTCGACGGGGAGGCTGAAACACGTACAACTAGTATCGCTCCTAACTATTATGGTTTTCAACGATTCGGTACACGTCGCCCAAATACCCACTACACCGGGCTATCTCTTGCACGAGGGGACCTAGGTCGTTACTTCGCAGAGTTGATATATACCAAGTACCCACGCGAAACAAGCAGACGAGGAGATTACGAGAGGCTCGCCCTAAAGCTCTTGAGAGCCACACGTTCCACTATACGTGCACTGAAGCATCTTCCGCCTAAGGTACTAGAGCTGCACGTCAACGCACTTCAATCCTATCTGTTCAACAGGATATTGTCGAGACTAGTGACAGAGTATAGCACACGTGTATGCACGACGTACCCACGCATACCCGTGCCAGGCTGTGGCCTAAGCAAGTACTTGGATGCCCTAGATGAGGACGTAAAGAGGGTTTATCGTGAAGTGATGGGCACAGAGGGTGTTGAAGAGAGTTACTTCTGCACTCTAAGGCGTTACGGCATTCACGCATCGAGCTACATGAGGGAGTCATGCATAGAACCTGCTATGCATTTCTCGCTTCGCCTCAAAGTAGAAGAGTATGAGGATGTGGAGATTGCTATTCACGTGTTTTCGCTTAAAAGAGGTGAATACGCGACAACGTTTCTCGCTAATATGTATAGGTTATTCGAACCGGAGCCTTACTTTCTGGCCGGCCAGTTCGGTCAAAACCCTCTCTAGAAACTCCTTTTGAGGCTCAACACGCCTCCTGTCTCTCCTGGATATCCTCACAACGTACTCTATAGTACCATCCGGCATGTAGACGTAGTTTACACCCAATACACGTGCTGGATATAGCAGGTGCACAGCGAGAGTCCTGACATCCCCTGCTCTCGGCACTATACGTACTCGTATACCTCCGAGTTTCTCGGAAAGGGCGCCCTCGATCTTCCTTGCTAGCCGTGTAAACACCGGTACACTAGTAGCACCGCTTACGTCCATCACAATGATCACCATGTTGCTGTCTATGAAATACGCTCTATGATAGACGGCATCGCGTAGTTCAGGCAATTTGCCTGACTCTTCAAGTTCGATTAGCGCACGCATTATATCCACTTCGCGTTCCTCAACCTTGCCTGTATCAACTAGCTCCTGGCAACGTGGACACAGTACACCGCTCTTCACACATATATAATCGAGGGGTATCTTGACCGAGACCCATCACCTCGCGCTGCTCGTTACTCCCTGAACCGCTCACCAACAGCTACCAGAGTAAATAAGAGTTGAGGTAAGATGTGTAGAGAGACTGGCAATGCGAGAGTAGTGTGAGTAGGGGCCGCCGCCGGGATTTGAACCCGGGACCTCGGGATCCACAGTCCCGCGCTCTTCCAGCTGAGCTACGGCGGCCTCCCTTCTCACTCATCGGGCGCGTTGCCCTCCAACCGCGGGACTGACGAGGCCCTCGCTCTTCATCTTGGCCTGTTCTTCCGCGGCGGCCCTCAACCGCCATGTTTAACGTCTTACATGGGGCGGAGATTCATAAAACTTTGTTCTTACGCTCATCTTAGGAGCGTAATGCAGCCATCCATCATAGACTGTGATGAGGGAACCCGGGAGCAATAACGCGACCCTCGGGGGATGAGCGAAAGGCCCGCAGCTGATGATATATAGCCTAATACCATGGTATGCGAAAACGTGATAAAGGCTGGATGGATAGCCCGGCTAATCCTGGAGTGGGCCGGTAGCTCAGCCTGGAAGAGCGCTCGGTTGGCAACCGAGAGGTCCCGGGTTCAAATCCCGGCCGGTCCACCACCCCCCATACGGTGCGGTAAGCGTTGCAGAGCTACACTTTGCTTATTATAAAACTATCCAACATAGATGATTACTTGATTGACACTGTGGCAAACAGCGTCAAAGACGCGTTTATGAATGTTAATGTTTTAGTTTCGCCTGATGTCATGCTGCCGCCTATGAGTTTCTTTGACTGGAAGCGTATGCAGTATCGCAGCGAGTATATCGTAAAATGGCTAGCCTCTATACGTGAGAGGCTAGGAGCCGACTATATACTTGGCATAGGCGACATAGACGCGTACGCCAACGGCCTTAACTTTGTTTTCGGCGAGGCATACCCGGAGGGGCGCGCTGCAGCCGTATACTTACGTAGGCTACACCCCAGCTTCTACGGCGAGCCCGACAATCATGAACTATTTGTTAGCAGAGCTGTGAAGGAGGTTATACACGAGCTGGGTCACACCTTCGGCTTGCCTCATTGCAGTAACCGCCTTTGTGTCATGAGTTTCAGTAATAGCGTGTACGAAGTTGATAGTAAAACGGAAAAATTCTGTCCAAGATGCGCCGAAAGGCTTAGGCTTAATGGGCTATACGTGTCACCTCGTTACGTATTATCGACCAGCTAGCGATTCTAGATGTCAACCGCAAATCTCAATACCCACAACCCGTCGTTCTTCTCCAACTTCATCTCGTGGTAGGTGATTGCCTTTACTATCGTACGTGGCTCGTGCTTTTCCGGATCAAAGGGCTCGCCACACCCCTCACCAACGATTATGTATTCTTCACCTTCTTTCTCTACACGCTCAACCTTGAACTTCGAGAACACTAAACCCTCAGAGTCGAACATCACTAGGAAATCTTCAAGCCAACGTAGTATGGCCTGGTACAAGTCGATACCTCTTTCTTCGACACGCCTACATTCCTTAGGCTCAACTTTACTAGTGTCTGTGATGACTTCGAACACTGCACGAGCGGCATTAGCGATAGTCTCTTCCAGAGTACGCCCATACGCCCTGATTATAACATCAGCCGTATGCTCTTCAAACTCAAAAGGCTTGAACCCGTTACTCAAGCTTACCACCCTCGAAGAATATTCTCACACCGGCTTCTTGAAGTGTACTCCAGAAGCCACGCCATGATTTAGACGTACATGTAGCATTCGATATACGTGCCACCACGCCACTCGTTGCAGCCAACACGGCAGTCCCCATAGCGATCCTGTGATCATCCGGACATTCAATATTAACAAAACTGGGTTTAACTGCCCTCCCGGCGACGATTATATCATCATTGGTATGGTATGCTACATAACCTAGCGAGCGAAGACTCGCGGTTACACTCTCTAGCCGATTACTCTCCTTTAAAACGAGGTGATGCACACCAGCTATTTTAACACTGACGCCCAGAGCCGAAGCTGCATATGCTACACTAACAGCTACGTCCGGTTCACGGCGCACAGTAATTGTGATGTTATCTGCGCTTCTTGCACTAAATGGCTCAATATCCCATTCCGCACTGTCATCGTGTTCGAGAATCTTAGAATCGAATCCTAGTATCTTGTAGTAGAAGCTAGCGTAGTGATCACCCGGGCCTGCCCACGGCCTCCATAATCCACGTATAATCAGCCTGACTCCCGTCGATGCTAGAGGAGCCACTAGACTAGCAAGCCCCCAATCACCCGGAGTCCATAACACGAAACGCCTCTCGACACCACTAACTAACGCGTGTATAGCAATGCCATCTCCACGTTCATCAATGCGAATATCTTCGAGCGTGAAACCGGCTAAACGTAAAGACTCTAGAGTCTCATAGATGTGCCCGCTTGACACGCCCGTATAGCCCTCGACCTTAACAGGGTCGCCCCCTCGCAATGCTGATAGAATAGCTGCTGCTATGAGCGCGCCACTTATTGGCTGACTACTTTTAGTCGAAGCTACGCGCAGCATCTGAGGCTCTCTTGTCTTCACAATATTTATCACATTACTGCCTGGGTCAAGACGGGCCTCTCCAAACTGTTTCCAGAGGCTAAGTGTACCCTCTTCGAGCCTCCTAAACAATCGTTTACACACATGTACAGATATGCGTGAACCTATAGGCGCAGCTGCGAGGAGAGCAACGAGCGTTATTCGTAGAGCACCACCACTACAATACACGTCTACATCATACGTCTCGCTTTCACGGAAATAGTCGAGACAAACACGTCCATCACTAACGACTACGCCACCCGCGGCTAGTACTATGTCCGTGGCTGCATCAGCATCCTCACAATCAGGAACATTGCGTACGCATCCGCGCCCAGCCAATAATAAGCCTGCTAGACGGTAGTAGAAGCTTTTGGAAGGAGGTGCCTTTATCTCTACGACGCTACTCTTAGGCTCAAACCCTGTAACTACCACTACGTGCGGGTCGGCCACGAGCGCCCTCCCCATCACAGAGTCGGGCAAGAGTGGGGTCCTCATCCCCCACATTATAGATGAGGCTCAGCCAGCAGCCCCTATCTCCTCACGCCTCCCGGTCGGTCCCGCGGTTTATCCTCACAGCCAAAGTACAGGAGAACCATGAAAACTATAACATAAAAGGCTCGGAACCGCTGGGCATCCACATCATGCTCTAGGCTTCGGTGTCGGTGGTTCTCCTCACAGCCGCCAAATCTACTCTATTCACAACCTCCTCAACTATATTACTCGCGATGCGCTCAGCGTCATCATACCCCATCTTTCCCAGCACAAAACCCAGTAGACGTACCGCGCCCTCGTAGTGACTCCTACTACCCGTAGTTATGTACAAGTGGATTAGTGTCGCAACTTCCATTGTCGTGTAAGGGTCTAGCACCAGCCCATTATTGTAGAGGGCATGCGTCAACACTTGACGCACAACGTCGAATGCTCTCAAGCATATCCCGCATTGCTACGGACGTTGTGCCCCACTTAAAGGAGGTGAGAGGGGGTGGTGGACCGGCCGGGATTTGAACCCGGGACCTCTCGGGTGCAAACCGAGCGCTCTTCCAGGCTGAGCTACCGGCCCAGCACCGTTGTAGAGAGCTAACCTGGCGTGGGGTTCTTCAGTCTTGCTGTTTTGCTGGGGTCGGCGGGATGAGCGATGAAGATAATCGTCGAGATTGAACCGACTCGCAACATTTCAAAATTAGAATCTCTCGTGAGGACAATAACTGAGATACCCTGCATCGATATGGTAGCTGTCCCAGACGCGCCTCTCGGCAAGCCAAAGGTACTGGGCGTTATGCTCGCATCTTTCTTTGAACACGCCGGCATTCCGACTATAGCGCACGTGAGGCTACGCGACATGAATATGGTTCTTTTCGAGCAAGTGGTATGGGGAGCATACATAGCCGGTGTAACCAGGCTCCTGTTCCTTAGAGGCGATCCACCCGCAAAAGGTCGCGATGTAAATGAGGTTACCAGCGAATATGCCGTCGAGTATGTGAAGAGGCATGATAAGCTGAGTTCACGCATCAAAGCAGGGATATATCTCAGTATGCGTTGGGGTGTAGAGAAAGCACTCGAACGCGTTATGAAGACACGAGCAGACTTCTATACGGTGAACAGGCTGGACCCACAACTAAGTGAGCACGTAGAGTTTGTCAAGAAGGCGAAAACGACTGGAGCCCAGATATTCGCATACCTCATAACAGCCAGATCCTCTCAATTGGAGAAGCTACGTGCTATACTAGAAGGTCAACCTGTCAGACCTCTCGAGAAGCTTGACGACTATATCAGGGCGTTTCGAGATAGTGGCGTAGACGGCGTAGTACTCTCGTCGCCTCTGGACATACGCGCGTTGTTACAGATACTCAAAGAGACTTGCAACGATGCATAAATAGGACGTTACACAGCTACATGTTAACTCCAGCGCTAAAGACATAGAGACAAACATGAGTATTCAAAAGAGGAAAATACTCGCCTTCTGCACAAACTCGGAGTTTTATGGCCGTGATGAGGAGCTGGCGAGGCGACCTGTGAGCGCACAACTAGGGGCTGAGCCTTCACTATAAAAAGGAGGTTCTTTGGTGCCGCTCGCGGGGGAGGGCTGTGTCTACAGCTGGCTTGAAGGGCATCAACGCGTTTGGCCATTTAGGCTGGATTACCAGGAAGTGTAGAATATGCGCCCTCAAGATAGACATAACTAGGGATCTACACTACGTATGCACACATTGTAAGGACAAATACGATGCCTACTTCTGTCCTGCTGATGCAAAGAGACTACATTACCGCTGCCCATTCTGTGGTAGAGAGCTAGTGCCTGTCAATGCCGCCCTTTATCAGCCACGCTGATGTCGCGAAACGGGCAGCCCGCCATGCTCGGTGACTATTATCGGGTTCTCGGTATAGCCGAACAACCCAAGGTGGAACATGGGCCGAATGGCGTCCTTTATTACTGGTTTGAGGTTTTTAGGCGAGCGACGCTGACGCCGTCCAAGTTCCCTTGCTGGCATATAACGTTGGATGTGTACGTGGAGGGATACCCCGGAATATGCATAACCCGCATGAACAACATAGTTTCGATTAACGACTCCAGGATACATTACTGCGATCTGTCTATGCTCCTTAGACCGGTGTGTAGCCACATAAATAACGCGTGGATCGAGATACTCGAAGTAGAAGGTAGTATAGAAACAATCTCAATACACATTGACATATGTGGCTTCGCAGAGCCACCACCATACGAGCTTGTAGAGGCTATACACAACGCTGCCACCATGTTGATAGAGAGACGAGACCCGCGCTCTACCCCATTATGGATTGACGTAAAGCACCTAATGCAATATAAGCGGGCATAGTTATTGTTAGCTTCTGGGCCCCCGTGACTCCCCCGTGTCCCGGGGCTATCTAGGGATGAACGGGGGAGCCTTGCGGCCGCCTCCACTTAACCATGTTTTCACTTTCATGCCGCCGGCTATCTCAGAACACTTCTACGTATACCGCCTTTAGATACTCTAGATGCTCCGCGTGGTATCGTTGAGGATGATCCGGAGGCATGCCCCTAACTGAACCCACTAGACGGTATTGTTTGCCCGCCCTAAGGACGCTTCTTGCAACAATTTCGAGAAAGTCGTTACGTGTTAGGAACGCAGAGCAGCTACTCATAAACGCTATGCTAGAAGCTAGCTTAGCAACATTGCTAAACAATCGTTCGTAAGCTTGTTTTCCTCTCTCGTAATGCTCCCTCGCTTGTATAAACGCTGGCGGATCAGCAATGACGATACCATATTGGCTTTTCTCTCTACGCAAGTATCTCCATACATTATCTTGCACTATCACCGCCTTATCCTCGTTTATACCGTTTAAGCGCAAGTTCTCTCTCAGTACAGCTAGCGCATGCTCATCCTCGTCAACAAATACGACTTTTCTTGCTCCCGCTACAAGTGCATGAATACCAAAACCACCCGTATAGCTGAATAAATCTAAGACTACCTCGCCGCTCGAGTACCTCTCTACCTCGATACGATTGAGACGCTGATCTAGGAAAAATCCTGTCTTCTGCCCTTTTCTCACATCAACCACGAAACGCACTCCACCCTCGCGTATAATGGTGCGCGTCTTAGAGCCGCGTAGCAAGCGCTCACGCGGCTCCAGACCTATATCTCGCCTTGTACGTTGCGTGCTTTTCTCATAGACATGCTCTACACCCACGACTTTACTCACAACATCAACTATGATGTCCATATGCACGTCCCATACTATGCTGCTAGACTGTATAACAGCGATGTCGTTATACACATCTATTATCAATCCGGGCATTAGATCCGCATCACTATGAACTAGACGATATGCTGGCTCATCCTCCTTAGTGTAGCCCAACCGCTCTCTATAACGTAACGCCCGCTCTATCAGATGCTCTATTGCCTCGCGCGGAGACTTGAATGGACAGCTACCAAACCAGACCATTCTCACAGCAACGGGGCCTACGTTATCATAGAGCCCGCAGCCCAGCAACTCTCCTCTTGACGACTCTACAACCACAAGTTCGCCCGGACGCAGTCCCCGCGGCGCTTCAACCCACTTTCGATAGACAAGTGCGCCTCCCTCGCTAACCACCTTGGCTCCTAACCCATACACAAGAACTGCAGGGAGAACCATCCATATTCTCCGAGGATTAGGCCCGCTACAGGAAGCCCTAGTAACCCTCTATGCACACTGCAGGATGGTCAAAGACGCAGTGGGTGTATTAGTAGCGGCCTAGCCGCATATACACAATTTCCGAAATTTCGCCTGGCCTCAGTTTCAAACACATCCAATTCGCGATACCTTGCACTGAAGTGAGTGAGAGCAAGACACTTTACACCGGCTTTTGCGGCAACCAGCCCAGCCTCCAATGCAGTGCTGTGTCCCTTCTCATGTGCCTCGCTTGCCTCACTCTCTAGAAAGGTAGACTCGTGTATCAACAGATCAGCACCTCGCGCCACGTCTATGACCGTTTTACAGGGCCGAGTATCGCCAGTGTAGACTACGCGCACACCCGGCCTCGGCTCCTCTAGCACATCTTCGGGCCTCACAAGAACACCATTAACTATTACACTCTCACCGCGCTTCACGCGAGATAGGTAAGGCCCAGGCTTTAAGCCAAGTTCTTTAAGTTTCTCAAGCTTAACACGCCCAGGTCTCGGCTTCTCCTCAAAGACATACCCGTACGCCGCTACATGTCCGTGACAGACGCGAAAAGCCTTGATAACCACACGATTATCTTCATACACGACACCCTCTTCTACCTCCCGAAACACGATGTCAAAGCTCCTAACATGACCCGTCAGCCGCTCAACAATCTCTATATACTCTAGCAACCCACGAGGACCAATTACGAACAATTCCTCTCTACGACCACCCATGGTCATAGATTGCAAGAGCCCTGCCAGTCCGAGAAAATGGTCACCATGCATATGCGTCACTGCCACAACCTTAACACGAAGCGGGCTCAGCCCGGCTTCTACAAGCCTCTCTTGCGTACCTTCGCCGACGTCAAATAGGTACACTAGACCACGGTACATCACAGCTATTGACGGTAAGCCTCTACCATACGCTGGTACAGCCGCACTAACGCCCAGATACACCACGCCTACCTCCACACTACACCACCCATCTGAAGATCAACATCTAGCTCATAAACCAAGGCTACACGCTCTAACACGATGGCGGCTGTGAGGAGAATGGTTGCCCCCCGATAGGTGAGGATGGTTTCGCGCACCGAGCCGCAAGTATAATTAGTCAAGCCCCATGGGTGCACATTCACTGTGGTGGAAAACATGAGCACAAGCCAGAGATACGAAGGTATTGTAGAGAAGGATGAGAAGGGTTTCCTGGTACGCCTTCCGGACGAGCTAGTACAAGTAATGAGGTGGAAGGAGGGCGACAAGATAATAGTTGAGATGAGTGAATGGCGAGGGCGCCTAGTAGTCGTGCTATACAAGCCTTACCGCTAAAGCATAACAGGACAAGCCAACATAAGGAGATTTTTAGGATATAAAAATCGTTGCATCTTGACTCGCTACTCGATAAACACCGTCTTACCCTCATACTTCGTGATTCTCAATGCACGGATACGCCTAGCTAGCTTCACAGCCGCTTCCACGGCTCGGCGCGCATACTCCTCTACTCTAGCTTGAGCCTGCAACCTTGTAGCTCCGGGTCCTATAACGCCCAGTGTTACAGGTTTTCCTTTCTCAACTCCCAGGTCCAACATCTTACGAGCAGCTTGATTCGCAACGACCTCATCATGCTTAGTCTCGCCTTTTATGACAGCGCCGATAACCGCAACAGCATCCACATCTGGCTTCTCGAGTAGCTCTGCAACAGCGTAGGGTGCGTCATATACTCCTGGCACCTTGACGACATACGTTACTTCAGCATCGAGGAACTTTGCATGACTCAAGGCTTTCTTTAACATCAACTCCGTGATATCATAGTTGAACTCTGATACCACTATCGCCAACCTAACTTTGCCCGCCTTGTTTTCGTTCATGTTTGTGCCCACCCCTCTCCCCCTCAACAGCCATTATGCTCTTGGCTACACCCTCAGCTATTCTGCGCTGTGTATCATAAACGCTTTCTAATAACAGGAACGCACTACGAATGTTCTCAGCTGCCTCATTAATATCTCCAAGCTGAGCGCAGATTACTACCTGCCCCCGCTGCACATTCACCTTTATACCCTTCTTTTTAAGAGCCGAGATTAACGACGATAATCCTGGCATGTTTTCAAGCCTTGTCCTACAACAAAGGCTCTCATTCTCGATCATTATCTCCGAGCACCCACCAACACCAGTGCATATCGCCTGAAGTTTTCTCACAACGTTCTCGTCAAACTTCTCAGCCAGCTCACGTACACTACTATCGCACTCGCCAGCATGACATATCACATATACATCGAAAGAACCTATGTTCTTCCGTATGCACGACTCCTCGCACACAACACCATACTTTAAGCCACTCATGCATATACGTACTTCAATTATTCTGCCCAAACTATTCGCCCTCCACAGCTGTAACCTCTTTCAACGTTTTGTATATTGGTCCCCGAGGTGTTAGAATACTCTGCTTCAACCTCACAACCCTAACCTCAAACTCGCCAAGCTCTACATCAGCATATTCTTGTAGCAATTTCACCACGCGTTCTATATTCCTACTACCTTTTATCCTTGCAAGCGTCACGTGAGGAACAAACTCTTCCCTTTCCGGCCTAAACCCCATTCTCCTAAGACCACTCTCTATTTCACGATACAACCTTTGCAATTCATCACTACCTTCCCTCACACCTACCCAGATAACACGCGGTCTCGTTATGCTGGGAAATGCACCAACTCCCACCAGCCTAATCCGGAATCTACGAAAACGCAACTTTGACAACACATTCGCATAGATGTCCTCGATTAACGTTGACGGGATTTCACCAAGGAACCTTAAAGTTATATGCATATTGTAATCCTCTACGGGTTTCATCGGCGTGCCAGTATTCACGAAGAGATCACGTATCTGTACGAGCCTAGAGACCACCTGAGGATCATCAATATCGACTGCAATGAAAGCACGTATCTTGTCCCATCGTGACGCCATACGAGGCCCTTCCCGCCTATCGCCAGACAGCTAAACCATATAAGGAGTCCTCGCACGAAGAGAGTACCTACACACTAGCCGTTAAACCACCAGCACGATGATACTATTTTACTCTAAATTACAAGGCACGGATGGGAAGAAAACCAAGGAAGACAACATAGGAGGTTTCAATTCCTTTACACTCGCTCCTCAGCTATCTCGCCACGCTCCTCCAGCTTGCGTATAGCCTCAGCTAGCTCGTGTAACAGCTCAGCAGGCGACTCAAATTCATCCTTCTTTACTTCATCGAGTATCTTTGACATTGGTACGCCCATCCAGTATAGATCCTTTAGACGCTCCGCGATGATCTCCTTCTTCACGGGGAAGTCCAGGCCACGAATCCTTTTCAGAACCTCAACAGCCCAGTTGATACCCTTCTTACTGGTCACCGGTATCTCGCCACGCTCCTCCAGCTTATGAATCGCCTGGGATATTTCGTGCAACAGCTCGGCTGGCGACTCAAATTCTTCCTTGGGTATCTCGTCTAGTATCTTTGTCATTGGTATGCCGCGCCAGTAGAGGTCCTTCAGACGCTCCTTTATCACATCCTTCTTGACTGGGAAGTCTAGGCCGCGGATGCGCTTCAGTACCTCAGCCGCCCAGCTGATACCGCGTCTAGCCATCTGCCTTCACCTCTCCATAAGCATGGATACTAGGGATTTGACATTATAAATTAGTTTGGGTTCTCGGCGCTACCTCAAGCCGCAAATACACCTTATCATGGCGTAAGGGATAGACCCTAGCCCGGGCGGTCTTGATGCTAAACATACTAGAATCACAAGAAGCGTCGCGTATCTTACGCCGCATAATAGAGCGTATTGATGGTGTATTGTCGCGGCGTGAAGAACTACGCGACAACATGATACGCAAGTCACGCGAGGTAATACGGTATTCCGGCTGGGCTATCAACGCCGTATTGAGAGGACGTCTAGACGAGGCACGCGAACATCTAAAACAGTTAGATGAGGCATTTAGAGAGTTTCTACACTATGCCAAGCAGGATGAGAGGCTGTTCCATAGCGGACTTGTGGACTCTACTCTAGCGGAGTATGTTGAAGCTAAGCTACTCTACTCGCTCGTAATAGAGGCTCGTCTACCGACGCCTGAGGAGCTTGGCGTACCCGAGATACCCTATCTTCAGGGTCTCGGAGACGTTATTGGCGAGCTGCGGAGACTTGCCTTAGATAGGATGAGGATCGACGATACTGAGACCGCAGCTAAACTACTAGAGCTTATGGAGGCGCTCTACAACGAGATGCGTAGCCTGGAGTACCCAGATGCCCTTATGCCTGGAGTTAGACACAAAGTTGACGTTGCACGCCGGCTCATTGATGATACAAAAGCGTTGCTTATAGAGGTTAAGGGGCGGCGTACGATTCTACGTCTTCTTGAGAAGGGTATTGGGGGTGGAGATGGCGGAGAAAAGGGATCCAGTTGAGGCTTTTCTAGCAGCACTCCGAATCTATCTGAAAGAGCGGGGTCACATGCTGTTCTCTTTTAGCGGGGCTGGAAGCCAGACTATCGTTCGTCTTGCCCTTAGAGGCTTATGGCGTAGACACGATACTAGTACAGGCTACATTAAATTCATGGATGCCGTCCGCGAGATACGCCGTAACCCAGAAGCTTTGGAGAGGCTCAGAGAGTATGGCATACTGCAATTCGAGGTGTTTGAAGGCGAGCCATACGCGATAGTGGACCTGCGGCGATTAAGACGCCTCTATGAAGAGGCGTTAAAAGAGGAAGATTAAGAGATAGTTTTAGGAAGACACTCGTATGCACGTATCTTTCTTCGCTGCTCTGCGATGTACAACTTCAATCATCTTCCTAGCATCGTGTTCCAGATAGCCTACCAAGATTATACGACTTGGAAGCTTACCCTTCTCGCGCAGAACCTCTTCTATAGCATCAAGCATTGCATTCGTAGACTCCTCTATGCTCAACCCTCCTACTCCTGCACCCATAGCAGGCAACGCTATGCTATCAATACCCTTGTCTAGCGCAACTTCAATAGCCGCTCTGGTAGCCTTCTTTACTTTCTCAACCGTAGTCCTCATGGCAGGCCTTTCCATTGTCGGCGCGTGTATCACATGTCTAATCCGAGGCTGTAGACGACCAGCACTTGTAACTATAGCTTTGCCTACTGGGACAGGAGCATAACGTCTTGCCTCCTGCTCAATTTCGTCTCCCGCGACTCTACGAATAGCACCTGCTACTCCACCCCCCATTATCATCAGACTATTAGCGGGATTGACTATAGCGTCGACATTCTCAAGCTGCGTTATATCACCTTGCCACACTTCGATGGTCGAAGAACCACATTCTACCTTTAGAAGGGGGCCCTTGATGCCCGTCAAGCTTCCTCCCAAAGTCCTATAGGTTAAACTTCTCTATAAGTACCTCGAAGCCCTTGCGCCTCGTTATCGTGTAGTTGCGTACACCAGCCCTATGCAACGCTATGCCTATCGGAGCAGGTGCATCCGTCACATCAACTATATTTATTGATGCACCCCGCACGATTCTCAATATTTTCTCAAGGGCGTCTTTTACACGCTGCTTGCCATATCCGGTTGGGTAGGTTACAGGCATGACCGAGAACTCAAGTACGTTGGTCAGCGCTTCGAGAGTCAACTCTACGAGCCGCCCAGCCTCTTGGACTAGGATTACTTTCGGCTTAGTCCCCTCCACGTAGTGTATGGAAGCTATGGCTAGAAGTGGCACTGGATCTCTCCACGCAACGACAGTATCGGGTTTAGCTTCGTACCTTACACGTCTGGCAGCCTCTTCAAGCGCTAGCCTGGGATCACTTACAAGCAGTTTTACGAATAGCTCGAGATGTGCCGGTTCGGGCCTATCTGATAGGAATACCTCCTTCCAAAGGTCAACGGGCATCTAGGAGCCCTCCTCTCTCCTCTTTATATGCTTAGCGTACTCCTCAGGACTCATTAGTTTTTCATACTCGCTCTTGTCGACGACCTTAATCTTGAACATCCAGGTTTCGTAAGGCTCCTTGTTTAGAAGTTCCGGCTCCTCGTACAGCCTCTCATTAACCTCTACAATCTCGCCAGTTAGCGGAGCGTAAACCTCTGCAGCAGCCTTAACAGACTCTATAGAGGCTACAACCTCGCCACGTTTCACACTACGTCCAACATCAGGTAGCTCAACACCAACTATATCGCGCAGTTTTTTCTGCGCATAGTCTGTAATACCGACGATGGCGATGTCACCCTCTAGTTTCACCCACTCGTCGGTATCCGTGTACCGCCTGTCTCTAGCAATAATATAGTCGAGCACACGAATGTACTCGGCCACGCATATCCACCGGCTACTTTACCGGCGAGATATGTGGTAAAAGCGACTATTCTCAATGACACCCTCCTTTAACGCCGCCTGGGTGTTGGAAGAGCAAGTATTGAGCCCGTTAACGCCAGCTGCATTAGATTTAGCAATGTGTAACCCCACGATGCTAGGGGTAGCTCCGTGCTAGTATCTATGTACACACAGTACTTACTCCATGAGCATTGCGAGCTGTATTCGTGGCTAAATAGTAGACGGTAGGGTTGCATGGTATACGCGGCCACGAAACCAGCTATTGCGAGTAGTGTAAAACCTAAAGCAGCTGTTACTAGCCAATGGCGTCCACCGAGCCTGGAGAGAAGGTAGGTCTCAACGTATAACGTTGCCACTAGGAAGCCCGCTAGTAGCGAGGTTGGTACAACAGCTGCTAGTAACGGCTCTACGCCAGAAAGTAGCGCAACCACCCCAGTGTAAAAGACAAGAATAGAGGATAATCCTAGGGCTCCGCATTCAAACCGGTTCATCGCGATGAAGGAAAGTATTGAAGCCGCAAACGCTACAAGCGCCAAGTGTACAACGCCAAGCATTACCAGTGCCAACCCCGTTAGCACGCCGTACCCGACAGCGAGCACAACCACCGGGAATGGCACAGTCTCTATCACTCTACATCTAGCTATGATGGCTGCATGCAACCCTAGCCATAGACCCCACAGCAGCCAAAAGCCGCCTTCAAAACAGAATAGCGATGGACAGAAATACGCTATGATACTAGCATAACCCTCTAGTGCGAGTACAAGAGAGGCTAGCAGTATCAACCTCAGTCGATGCACGGCTATCCATCTCGCGTAGCGGCCCGAGGGGCCTTAAACCATCAGCCCCGATTAACTTTGGACAAGGGTATGGCTCTGAACGTGGAGGAGAAACAGAAAGAGTACGAGAAGCTAGTGAAAGAGATAGTTTCGTGCACAAAATGCCCCCTTTACAAGACGCGTAAAAACCCCGTTGTGGGCGAGGGGCCTCTCGACACTAAGATAATGTTTGTTGGCGAAGCTCCAGGCCGACAAGAGGATGAGACGGGTAGGCCCTTTGTAGGAGCAGCTGGCAAGCTACTAACAACGCTAATAGAAGATGCGCTCGGCATTAAACGATCCGAAGTCTACATCACTAACATTCTCAAATGTAGACCTCCGGGTAACCGCGACCCACGCGAAGATGAAATTAGAGCGTGCACCCCGTATCTCTGGAGACAAATACGACTAATAGAACCGAGAGTGATAGTAGCGCTCGGCAGGTTTGCGGGACGTACGCTGTTCGAGAAAGCCGGGCTCGTCTGGCGCAGCATGAAGGCACATAGAGGACGTACCTACAAGGCAGTGATAGAGGGCGTCGAGGTTGTCATAATACCAACTTATCATCCCGCAGCCGCGTTATACAATCCCACATTGCGTACCCAGCTTGAAAGCGACTTTAGAAACGTGATAAGACCAGTTGTTGATAAGGTGCTAGGCCGGGCACGCGAAACAGAGAAGCGCGAAACTAAACAAAGAACTCTATTCGATTTTCTTAAGCATGGATAATGCCGCTATGACACTACCCGAGCCTACTATCATCGCTATGACTATGACAGCAACTAACCTATCATCTAGGGGTGAGTAGGCTCCAGGCTGCTGCTGTACGTGCGCCGAGACAACTTTCATCACGAGGGGTAGTAGCGAGTATGTCGCGGCTTGAGACGCCATTATTGCCCTCGTGATGTTTGTCGGCGCGCTGGTAGCGTACTCCACAAGCATGCTGGTCATGAATGATTTTAGCCCCGCGATGCTCTCGTGTAACATTGTTTGTTTTAAACCGCATATCGCCTCGTGGACAGGATCGGCTCCTGCTACAATGTCGTATTGCGTAATGGTTTGTGCCACTAGTGCTAATGCGTTAAGGGCCAATGCCGCTGCCCGTATATCATCGCCTTGTATGTAAGCCGCGTTCATATCCCTGCGCAGCTCGTCCAGTCCGAGCTTCTCCGGGTTCTCTATCTTTACTTGTGCACCTTTTACAAGACTCTCGAGGTACTTTACGCTTAGATCCGCGTACGTCACAAGCAGTCTTACACTACGTTTGAACACATCCTGGTCTATTAGGGGGCCTGTTAACCTAGTCGAGGCGTCAAGCCAGTGTTTAGCCGTCAATAGTCGAAGTGCACCTAGTGCTTTGTCACGCGGATTACTACTCATTAGGAGTTTTGATGCGGCGTAAAACCTGTAATCTGCAGCTAACAGTGCTTCGAGCCTCCAAAGAGGCACCTTTTTCTCAACTGCTATACTGTTCTTGGTTTCGAGCAGTTTCTCGGCGAATGCCGTACGGTTGACTTTAGATAGAATAAGCTTAGTGAAGTTGTCTAAGCTTCCGGAAGGCAGCACTTCCAGAAGCATAACTAGAGTAGAGTAGGCTATGCTAGCTGCGGCATAATACTTCCCCTCGTTGTACAACGTATTGGCGACACTAGCGCCATCCGTGATAATAGCTTTGTGCTCTCCCAGCTCATCACCAAACAAGCGTATAGTTTCGTTCAGCAGCTCCAATAACTCAAAGGCAGACTCTTTGAAGACGCTTGAGCGCAACGTGATATTGGCTGAGTTTATGTTAGGGGATGATAGCACTAGTTCGAGTGCATGTGCAACACTACATACTGGGACTATACCAACCTTTGTAGAATTTACACGCAGTCTGGATAAGCTAGCTACAGGTGCGACTATCTCACTAATCCCTAGTTTTGACGCAGCTTCAACCTTGGCTTCCACGCCGCCAACAGCTGCCACCATCCCATTTGGCTGCAGGAGCCCCGTCAGCGCGACATGCGATGTATTGATGTACACTCCTTTTATGAGAGAGTAGTAAGTTACTGCAAATGCGAGGCCGCCGCTTGCACCGCTAACCTCCTCTCGCCCGATTATCTCGAAACCACCGTTGATGGTTAGCGGGTCTACATCTGCAAGTAGGGATGCATAGAATAGTGCCAGCCTAGCAGAGAGTACGGTATCTTCGCTGACACCATAGGCCGGCTTAGCTATGAACAGATCAGAGCCAGGTATTTCAACCCATATTCTAGCATCTATTACTTTGCCGCGCCCGGTAGCATCAACTGCTAGGAGATGTACTATCACCTCGCGCTGAATCGTGAACCCGAGAGCCGCCACCGGCCCCAATGTCAAAAGCAGCAGTAGGAGTGGCGCGAGTAGGGTTCTTCTCACCGCGGCCACCCTCCCTAGCATAGGGTCATACATGAATATCGAAGAGCTTAAGAGAATGCTTGAACGCAAGATAGCGTTCCTTGAGAAGAAGCTCGAATTCTACCGCATGCTGCTAGAGGCGCTTGAAGCTTGTAGCGAGGGAGGAGCGTCGCTTATAGAAGAGATTCGTGACGAGGAGGGTCGCCTTGTAGGACGGGTATATAGGTCTGGCAATACACTGAAACTTATACTAGAGAAGCCAGTGCATATCTCCAATCCTTATGTGAGACATCTTGCAAGGCGCATTGAAAGGCTCAGAGAAGAAGGTATCGAACTTGAGCTTAGCCTCGAGAAGAATGAGCAAGGTATGGTTACAAGCATAGTTGTTAGAGGCCCCTTGGAATCAGATGAGATACTAGAGACTTTACAACGCTTGTTTAGATTTGTCGCTTTGCGCGTCTCGAGGGGCAACACCGCTAACGCTTAACTCGTGTATCTACAACAACTTGGTACTCACGCGGACCTACGCTCCTAACAACTCGTGCATTCTCGACAACATAGCTTGCTGCAAGCTCCACTAACCGCGCCCTGACCATTTTGGTAGCAAGTGCAATAGCATCACGCGCTGTGCGCGCCGCCACGTGTAGATACACATGTATCCAGCCTTCGCGGTCTAGAGCTGCTACAGCTGCTGGTAGATGCTCTAATGCCTTCTCGGGTAGTGGCATGAGTACACGATCCGCACTGGATTTCAAGAGCTTCATCACGGTGGTATAAGCATCCCCTAGTATCGGCATGACCTTATCCTCTACATGGTTTAAACGCGTATTTATCACCATATAACTGTATGCATATGGGTTGATATCTATGCTATAGGCTACCTCTATGTCATGCATACACGCCGATAGTATTGAGAAGAATCCTGCACCTGCATACATGTTAAGTATCCTTTCACCATCTTTAACCATACTTGCAATTCTTTTATGCTCGTAGCTTAAACGTAGCGATATATACACCTTCGTTATATCAAGTTTGTAGGCGCAGCCGTGCTCTCTGTATATCGTCTCAGTTTTCTTCTCGCCCGCGAGATGCACGAGATCACGTAGCCTGTATTGACCTTCTACCGGGCTTGTAGCAACCCATACACTCTTGATGTAAGGTATTTTCTCTACTAGTGCATTCGCCAGTGGTTTGAGCTTCTCGAGCGGGAAGTCGAATGGCTTCTTTATAACCGCTATATCCCCGATTATGTCTATGCGCTTCCATATGCGGCTTGCATCACCCGCCCCAAGTATCTCTTCAGCGAGCTTTCGTAGCAGGGGCTTCTCATTCCCCGCCGCCACTCTAGCACACCTAGGGCATCATAGTCTCTGAGAGCGATAGACCCGCCGGTTACAAACCCGGCCAAGTGTATCACTGTCTTTGTTAGGAGTCTATGGGCATAGGCTAGCCTCGCCACTGTGTATAGTTTGCTAAGCACTCTAGCAACGCCCCTGTATACATTTGTGTAGATTGAGGGGTTGTTCTTGTTCAATGCCGCGGCTAGGCTTGGCGCAAGCCTTGATATCGCGTAGAGCCCTCCGCCGCTCGTAGCCTTTACAGTTCCTACTGCATCGCCAATCGCGCAAACCATACCCTCGTCGTAGGCTATGCAAGGCCGAGGCGCAGGCCTAGTGAACGGAATCAACCCTCTTCTATCTTCTACGTATACCGCGCCAAGCATTCTCCGAAGCTGGTCTGTAAGCTTCGCGCTCATCCTATGGGAGCAAGCTGCGACACCGAGTAGCGCATAACGCCCGCCATGCAATGGTACTATCCAGCCATATTTTGCACACCCACCTAGTATGAACGCGATCGGCCTTGAATCATCCGACAAGCGTCTAGGCAGTCTAATCAGATACTGGAGGCCGTAAAGCTTCGCCCCTCGCGCTATCAATCCTATCTTAGCTGCAAGCCTCTGGGCAACACCCTCCGCCACCACAACATGCCGAGCTCTTATGCGTCTGCCCTTTGAGGTCTTCACCAGGATACCATTCTCCGTTATCTCTATGCTATCCGCCCGCACACCTAACAATAGTTTGACACCCTTCGAGGCAGCTATAGACGCTAGAATGTCCTCAAGGAGGGGCCTCGATAGTCTCACCAGCCGTGTATCGATATACACGCTTTGAGCGTTAGGCGCGACTACAATCAACCCATCATAGTATTCTGCTATCGCTTCACGTGGGAACAACCTAGACGTTTCAAGACTCACGATGCCGGTACAGTGAGGTGGCCTACCTACACGCTTCCTAGCCTCTAATAACACTACGTCCATATCCAAGTGAATACTTGTGAGTAGCCCTGCTGGCCCCGCGCCTATTATCACTACCTCACTCATCTCGTACATGCCATGTACACCTGCCACGTTACTAATAACTAATTGCTGACTGTTGCACTAGCGAATGGGGTCTTAGAGGCTGTCATGGTACATCAAGAGTGGAAGCCCGTAACCCCCAGCAAACCCCCATATCTCATACTCGTTAGAGCCGGTAAGGATCGTGATGCTACACGCGCCGCTGTAAATAGATTCTATGACGGGTGGGGCATTGTAGTTGAGAGTCTTGGCGGTACTCGCGATCCTGAAGAGGCATATGAGAGGGCAAGAAGCATACTTAGAGAGGATCAGGCACACTTCGTAATGTACATTGGTGGTCGTGAGGATGCAGAACTTGTAGAGAAGCTAGACGCTAGTATAGTTGATGAGAGGTTCGCGGCGATAAGCATTGGTAAGAAGCGCGTTAGAAATGCCAGGCTTGAAGAGATATTCTGGGGTATTGAGCGGGCCCGTGCAAAGTTACGACTACGTGTCGGCCTAGATGGCGACAAAATACTTGTCCATCGAGTGCCTCGCGACAAACTGCTTAGTGATCTTGTGGTTGACCAGCCATTCGCCGACGTGTTTATAGGCGGACGCGGGTGGGTCAAGTGGCTCTCAAAGCTAGGTGCGTGTTTACCGGACACGGAGCTTGTTATACTCGAGCGTCTTGCTGGTGGAAGACACCTAGTCTATGACGGGCTAACCCCTTGTTGCGAGCTTCACATGCCGGATGAGGGCATTCCTAGCGTGACTAACGTTAATTGCGAGAATAGGAGAGAATATGGGCTTCAATACAACTCGCTGCTCAACACTAACAATTACACAGTCACTGAGAGCTTTGAGCGTATATCACTGTCTTTGCTAAGAGATGCACTGGCACGTGCCGAAGAGGTTCTGGGTTACGTGGATGCTATCGTTGTACCATGGAGTGGTGGAAAAGATTCCACAATGGCCCTCTATCTCGCGGTCAAAGCTTATGGTGCATCCCGCGTAGTCGCAATTTACGTTGATACTGGCGTGGATTTCCCACAGAACATAGATTATATCAATGATCTCGCCTCTAGGCTTGGCATCGAGGTTGTAAAGGCACGTGCACCTGTACGTGAATTCATACCGCTGAAGGGCATGCCGCGCCATGATTATCGTTGGTGTACTGGTTTGAAGCTTGAGACTCTGGAGAGCGTGCTGAGACGCTTGGGCGAGAAGCTGGTAGTCGTCACGGGCGATAGGGATGCGGAGTCCGAGCCACGTAGCCGCAGACCACTGATGCGTGTAGAGGAGAGTGAACATGTGAAACGTCTAATAGTCACTCCACTTAAGCAGTGGTCGACTATACTGCTACAGTTATATGCCAAGGTGCGCGGTTTAGAGCTAAACCCGCTATATGAGCTTGGATTTTACAGGCTAGGTTGCTACATATGCCCCGCGCTACGCTCGTGGGAGAAACTCATACTTGCACGTGAGCCTCTGGTTGCAGCCAGGCTCGTTGGACTGCCCTATTATAGGAGGGGCCTCAGACAAGGCTGAACACGTCATCCTGACGTCGGTGACGCCTGGGCTCATCACTGGTGTTAGTTTTAGAGGAGAATGGAGCCGGGGCCGGGATTCGAACCCGGGATTAACGGGGTTTCGACGGGCGGACACCAACGGTAGCCGCCACTGCAGCCCCGCCCCTTCGACCGCTCGGGCACCCCGGCACAGAACCCATCTTCCTAGGCTAGCCTCTGGGGTGTTATCTATTCTCCCCTAGATGCTTTCCAACACTCTTATCAAAACGTCGCTTGGCACCTCGAATCTGGATAGCATCTCGGCTGGGCACAAGCCTCTACTCTCTTCTAGAATCGTTACTATATCATCGGGTTTATCGACGGACTCTATGTTGCGTATCGGAAACCCCATCTTCTCGAGAACTTGGTTGATATGCGTGGGATAGAGGCTAATCGCGGGTTTACACATGAGTGCAGCTTCGCGAGCCATCGTTGCACCGCCAGTCACAACTCCCGCCGCATGACAGTATAGATCAAGAGTCTCTACAGCCTCGCCCCACACTATCTTTACCATCTTAGGGTATCGTTCTACCATATGCCTCAAATGTTGCAAATCATCTTCGTAGCGAGGGAATATGACAACTTGATAACCATTCTTCACGATAGCATCCACTATCTCGTTAACGTTTGGGATGCTCCTACCTTGATAATATACAGCCTTTCTTTCAGGTACACGCAGAACAATGTACTTGTTCGGCTCGAGACCCATATCTTCCAGAAGCCCTTCGTTACAACGATAGCCGCGTATCCACTCCCACTCTTCGATACCATAGAAGCTTACAACACGCGTAAAGCGCGTCAACACATACCATTCGAAATGATGGCGGGGCACCAGCGCCGAGTGGATAAGCACGTCAGCCAACGGTATTGTTAGCCGATGAGGAGGGACACTATGAGGACTATCACTGAACACTATTATGGGTATTGAGAGACCAAAAGCAACCCTAGTCGCAGATGGACTCGGATATGACACTAGCACATCAGGCTTATACTCGTCGATTATCCTCAGCAGAGCCGCCATTCGCTCAATGTCAGCTTCTAGCTTGCCCTTCAAACTCTCTCCGCCATGACGCCCTACACTCACATAGTTGACGCCGTGTCTACGTAGCACAGACTCCGTGAAATCATAGCTACGAGCTGTTACGAGAACCTCATACCCTTCCTTTACAAGCCTCGTGTAGAGGGCAGCAGCAAGCCTAGCTTGCTTAGGAGTTAACGCGTCAATCCAGATTCTCAAGGCTCCCGGCGACCGTTTTAGTATCACCGCATTATCTAGTGCTATAATTGGCGGGGACCTTGTCCCGCATAGAAGAGTTCGCCGGCTTATTACGCAAGCGAGGCTACCAGGTGGAATCTAGCGATTCTGTCGTCATAGCTCGTCATCCTTCGGCTCCCATTAGCCTCGAGGTCCGGTTAGAGAAGGATACCTTGTATCTACGTCTAAAGTATAGTGATATACGCGATTACATCGATGATCTCCGTGAGGCGGAGAGTGACGAGAGTGCCAAAGAGTTTATAGAGGAGGTTCTAGACGATTTGAGTGAAGCTGCGAACCAGTTGGAAGTACTTGCACGCCAGAAGGGTATACGCGTACAATCCACTGTAAAACGCGATGTCTTGGATATACTAGAGGCACTCGAGGATATACTCGAGTCTTAAGCTAGATGTTCTAACAGCAACACCAAGTAGTACATTGCTAATCCTATCATTGCTAGTTTAGCTGCGCGTTTCCTCCACCGACCATACACTATTATTGAAATTATGCTAAACGCTGAAGGTGCAAGCCAGAGGTGAGTGAGGGAATTCACCATGTCGTCGCGCACCATACGGATATCAGAGCCTCTGCTCGAGGAGGATGATATAACTCTTGTTCTTGAAGCTTTGCGTTCCGGGTGGTTATCGGGAGGCCCATACGTTGAGAAGTTTGAAGAAGAGTTTGCAAAGTATATCGGCGTTAAACACGCCATAACCGTGGCTAATGGCACCATGGCTTTGATAGCTGCGTTGTACGCCGCCGGTGTAAGACCTGGCGACGAGGTCATAGTGCCTTGTTTCACGTTTGCAGCTACAGCTGCAGCCGTAGTTGCCCTCGGAGCCAAGCCGGTGTTTGCCGACATAGAGCTTGAGACCTACAACATAAGCGTGGAGGATGTGGAGGAGAAGCTTACTAGGAGGGCGCGAGCTATCATAGCAGTCCATCTGTTCGGCCACATGGCCGATATGAAGAGGTTGAAACGACTAGCCGAGGAGGAGAACATAGTGCTTATCGAAGATGCTGCACAAGCACACGGTTCTAGCTTAGAGGGTGTTAAGGCAGGGGCATGGGGTGATGCAGCTGCATTCAGCTTCTATGCCACAAAGAACATGACCATGGGTGAGGGTGGCGCTGTAACAACCAGTAACGATGAGATAGCGTGGCGTGTGAGAATGCTAAGAAATCACGGTCAGGAGAGCAAGTATAACCATGTAACATTTGGTCTCAACATGAGGATCACATCGCTACAAGCGGCATTAGGCCTAGCCCAGCTTCGGAAACTAGAGAGGATGAATGAAGCTCGTCGAAGAAATGCTAGAATGTTAAGCGAGGGTCTGCGCGATACTGGCCTCATTCTACCTGTAGAGAAACCCGGCTATCGACACGTTTACCATCAGTACGTGGTGAGAGTCGATCCTGAACGGGTAGACATAACGCGCGATGAACTCGCACGTAGGTTGCGCGAGCGTGGGGTAGAGACTGCAGTTCACTATCCTAGAGCTCTGCCAGACCAGCCATTCTATCGCGCGCTGGGATATCCCCCAGCCGAGAAGATATGCCCTAACGCTGCTATAGCAGCACAGCAAGTGCTTAGCCTCCCAGTGCATCCCAAACTGACACACGAGGATATCAGATACGTTATACGGGCGGTTCGAGAAGCACTGGGGATGGAGGGATGAGGATAAACTCCCCGACCCGAAGGGTGAGGATTAACCCCCTTCCGACCGCCCACCACCGGTGATGAGCCTCCTCTCAACATTCCGATGAGTGAGGATCCTCACGGAGGCTGAGGGTCTTGAAGATATTAAGGTATAACACGGTATGCGAGAATGAATGCCTCTTCTATAAGTTGCTTCGGTTGCTCAACGAATATGGCTGGTATAACCTAGGCCTTGGTGCATGGATAAAGTCAAGACGTATTAGGGATAATGGGTTCCAAGAGGTTGCTCTGCGCGTTCTAGTATGGAGTGGAGTTGTAGGCGAAGCCTCGCGTATAAAAGGTGGCATCGATCAAGTCTTGAATTATCAAGGGCGTGAATATCGTTTTGTATTTGGGCCTGGAGATGTAAAAGCCGATGCAGCCTACTATCAACATAGGTGTAAAAGCAGCTACTGTATAGAGCACGACGATATAGTGTCCCTTCTTCCCGAGAAGCCTAAGCCACTCATAGTTATCGACCTGGCACAACTACACATGCATAATCTGGATGAGGCTTCAAGCCTTAGACGACAGTTGGCAGCCACGCTCGGTGTGATTAGGAGATTCCTATGGGATCGTCATCTATTGTTGACGAATGCCGCTGAGGGTGTACGTGCATGGTTAAAGAGTTTCATGGCAACCATGCAGGTGCAAATGAGTAGCCTGAACACGGATGATGCTCTAGACGTTAGAGGGTATACTGGGTTAAGGATACTACTTGACCCTAATGCCGACAAAGATTTGCAACCCGATGAGGTGGTTAAGGCCGATGTTTTCATACTAGGTGGCATAGTGGATAAGAGGCCTAGGCCTGGAGCTACTCGCGAACTACCGATAGAAGGTGCTGTGAGACGCAGGATATCGCTTCGCGGAAGCATTATAGGAGTTCCTCATACTATCAACACGCTCGTCGAGGCCCTTCTACTTGCGCGCTACGTTTACGATGGTAATATTGAAAGGGCATTATACGATGTCACGCCTCCCCATGAGGCCCGCATAAGAGCGTATGTTGAAATATCACGTGTTATTCGTGGAGCTAAGGGCGCTTATGTTGACTGGGACTTGTATGAGGAGCTTGTTAAGTGGCTACCTCTACGCCCACGAGATTTCGAAAAGGCTGCTAGAATGGCTGGCGCACGATTAAGAAGGAGTTACGAGGAGTACCTGCTCAGCAAAGACCAATCTCATCACTAGCCTCAGCGATAGCTGGTCACATCACAGCCGATTACAACTCAACAGAGATTCACCCCTTATAGACATAGACATTATCTTTACGTTCTACGATGCCTCGCTCCTCTAGCATCAGTAGCGCCTCACGGTAATAGAGGTCGCCTACATCCACACCATACCACTCAACGAATTTCTTCTTGATCTCGTCGTAGGTCCATTCGCGCTTACCCTCCTCTCTAGCAGCCTCCTCCATCATCCTCTTTATGAACTGCATGGTATCCTCTAGTCTCGTCCAGGGATACTGGAACCATACCCATTCACGCACCTCAATGTAGTAATAATCCGGTTTGAATTTTGCAACAGTGCTTATCCATTGAAGAGCCGCCACCTTGAGTTCGTCCGGCTTCCACTCGCGCTGTACGAACTCCTTCGCGAGCATCAGTGTCTCTCCGGTATCAACTATATCATCCACTATTAGTGCACGATGACCACTCAGATCAACGTGATAGGGGAATTTGAGGATAGCCTTCTCGGACGCTTGAGCCGCAGCAACCCAATGCTGACTCTGTATGCTTAGAAGGTTTTCAACACCAAGGAAGTCACATAGTAGCCTAGCAGGGACATAACCACCTCGCGCCACAGCTATTATGACAGTTGGCTTATACCCGTCCTCTCTTATCTTCTTAGCAAGCCCGTACGCCCATTCAACTATTTCATCCCATGTCACGAGCTTCACTGGGACGCGCGGCAAGTATCCCACCACGGGCCCCGCGCGTAACGGTATATAGGCCTAACTCTTGTTACAAGGGTCGTACTTCTCGTCAACAGTGGCCTTGGACGGAATCACGCAGATAAACTCAAAATCCTCATTACCCACGTTTACGTATTCATGCTCCACGTTAGGCGGTATCAATAGGTAATCACCTGCACGCACAACATACCTACTACGACCTATACGAACAACACCCTCTCCCTTCAATACAAAGATGCCATGTTCCCAAGGATGCGTATGCGCTGGTATCACTGCACCAGGCTCAATTCTAAACACTCTCATTGCAAAACCACGCGCTTCTCCACCACGAATGAGCCACCGTATCCACACCCCCTTCAACTCAACATTATTCATAACAACCTTCTCTTCACTAACGCCAGTATAGTTACCTACTATCTCACCGCACGGTCCCCTACGTACTACTGCCAACATCAGCACCTGCGAGAATCTAGTCCATGTCTACCACTTGAAAAATGTGATAGCTATATTTCGCGGGTCGCTACCGGCCCGGCAGTCCTCACCGCCCGGGTCTCCCCCGGGCTCCGCGGGCTAGGGGCGCAAGGGGGCCCGCTCATCCCCAGAAACAGGGACCCCCAACACATCCGTCATAAACAGTTGTGGTTGAGCGTTTGATGTCCCCACAAGCATTGTGCCCCGCCTGACCGCCCCGCTTCATCGCCTCCGCTGCCGGGCCTCTGCGGGTGTGAGACCGGCGGGGCCCTCTATGCTAATGCATTGAACCCCCTATAAGGCTTGGAGTTAAGTACCCTGGGCCGAACAGCTAGGGTTAGGCATTGTGCCATGAAGAGTGTGGTCGTGGTTGGCTCTGGATTTGCAGGCGTTGAGGCTGTCAGCATGCTCGGGCGTCTATGCGGCGAGAAGCTCGACTGCATATGGGTGAGCGCCAATGGCCAGCTTGTATTTCTGCCAGCATTGCCGGAAGTCGCTGGTGGCAGATTAAACCCCGAGGATGTCGCGTGGAGCGTCGAAAGGTATGCCAAGAGGAATGGTTTCCAGCTTGTTAAGCAACGCGTAACCGTTGTAGAACAGTCTCGCATTATACTCGAGAATGGTGAGCAGATAAGTTATGATTATCTGCTTCTCGCTACTGGCGCTTCACCAGCATTCTTTAACATACCGGGTGCGCGCGAACACAGCATACCGTTGTATACTGTTGACGCAGCTGTAAAGATACGTGACTTGATAGACAGGGTTAATCGTATTGTTATCGTTGGTGCGGGTCTTGTGGGTGTGGAGGTCGCAGCCGAAGCTAAGATACGCCGTAACGACATACACGTAACCCTAGTTGATATGATGGATAAGCCTCTTGCCGCCCTCCGTAATGATAAGGCATCACGACTTGTACAGCAAGAGCTTGAGAAGTTGGGTATTGAAACCTTGTATGGTGCACGCGTGACAGCAGTCAAAGAAGGTGTCATAGAAACTACTCGTGGCAGCATTGAAGCCGATATAGTGATATGGGCGGCTGGATTGCAAGCATGCACGCCAGAGATACGTGTTGACGGAATCAAACGCGTGAAGGGAGGTTATCTTAGCGTTGATCCTTACCTTCGCGTGGCTGGCAACATATTCGCAGCAGGTGATGTAACTTGCGTAGAGTGCAAAGGTTGCTATGCGCTCAAGATGGTTAGAGAGGCTATGAGACAGGGCAAGACAGCAGCCCGCAATATTGTAACTCTTGTAACAGGTTCCAGCAAACTCGCCAGGTATAAGCCGTTGATAACAGACTGTAGACCGTTGGCTGGCGTCACACTCGGGCCTAAGAAGGGAGTGCTGGTCTACGGCAAGAAGTTTGCATTGAAGACTGGCCTCGTCGGATGGTATAAAGAGTGGCAGAGGAAGCGTTATGCATCAAGGCTCACGAGTGCATAGCCAAGTGGTAGATTAATTTAGTGTCAGTTCTATCATTCTTGCCACAGGGGGTCGGGGCTACAGGTTTGCAGCTGAACAGCCAGGCGTCGGGCAGGGGACGGAGTGTAGAGGTTATAGGTTTTGATGTGCAGCCGGGTGGCCTTTTTGCTGTTGTGGGCATAGATTCTGCAGAGAAGCTCGTGTTCAAGCAGGAAGATGTGACACTAGCACGTCTGATTCGCCTTGTGTGGGAGTACCGTCCCCGGCTTCTCGCATGCGACAACATATTTGAGCTGAGTGAAGATGAGAGCTTATTACGTAAAGTATTATCCATGCTTCCCGACGAGACTGAGGTTGTACAAGTTACGCGTAATCCTGATGGGAGTTTTGTAGATCTTCGAAGTCTCGCGCTTTTAGCAGGTATACGTGTAGAGGGCAAGCTTTCTCCGAGTAAAACAGCCTATCTTGTTGCCGTGCTCGCTAAACGGGGCTTTGGCTCGCGTGTAGCATTTACAGAAGAGAAGACTAAGATAATCATTGCTAGGGCGAGGCATGGCTCCTCCGGAGGTATGAGCCAGGCTCGTTACCAGAGGGGAGTGAAGGCCTCAATACTAAGAGCTACAAGGATTATCAAGAAGCTTCTCGACAAGCACGGGTTTGACTATGACCTTATATTCCGTAAGAGCGGGTATGGGTTAGAGAGCGCAGTCTTCATAGTGTATGCGCCGCGCTCAGCACTGTACGGCATAATAAGACGGTTTAAGGGACGAGACCTTCGCATAGAAATACGACCAGTTTATACGGGCCGCGTAGTATTCGAGTCCATCCGAGACCAGCAAGCACCACGACGCTACCTGATAGTTGGCGTCGATCCCGGGATAGTTACGGGTGTAGCTGCAGTAGACCTGCACGGCAACCCCGTCTTTGTCTATAGTCGGAAAGGGTTAGACCGCGCTGAGATAATAGAGCTTGTGAAAAGGCATGGAGAGCCTGTACTCATAGCGACTGATGTAACACCGCCCCCCGAGACTGTCAAGAAGCTTGCATCTAGCCTGGGTGTCCCCCTATACACACCCCCATACTCCCTAACTGTCGACGAGAAGCAGGAACTAGTAGCGAGCATCTCGTCTCGATTATCGATTTCGAGACTTAATGCTCATGAGAGAGATGCTCTAGCTGCAGCCTTGCGCGCATATCGTGAATATTCTAGCAAGTTCCGTCAAATAGAGTCTACTGTTGCAAAGTACCCCGCTGAGATTAGTATCGATAATCTCAAGGCTACTGTGTTGAAGGGGCTTACTATCGCTGAGGCATTAGAGGCAGAGATAGAACGCATACTCGTCGAAGAACCTCCTAAGCCGGTGAAGAGTGTTAGGCATACACAAAAAGAGCAACAGCATCAAGACGTGAATAACGAGACGATAAGTAAGTTACAGGAGGAGCTTGAGGCTGCTAGGGCACGTATACAAGTGCTTGAGAAGAAGCTACAAGAGTGCATAGAACGTAGCAAGCACCTGGAGAACGAGGCTAGGCTTGCAAAGCTCGAGGCTGCAAGTAAAGCCGAAGAAAAACTAGTCGAGTACAAATACAGGATAGAGTCTCTGCAACATGAGCTAGAGAAGCTACGCAAACACGTAGAGGAGTTGACAGTCTCACAGAGAAGAATGTTGGAACTCATGCGCAGTGTTGCAATGGGTGTTAAGGCGCTCGTACCTGCCGTGAAAGGTTTGAACAAGACGAGCCTACGCCGTCTCATGAACGATCCACTATATTGGACTACACGTGTTATCTACTTGCACGAGCCTGGCATACTAGATGAGAGCGTACTCGTGCAACTCGTAGAGAACGAGTTGGTTGCCATACTCGCTCCAGAGACAATCCCGCAGAACATAGTGGAGATCATAAAGGCTAACAACATACCCGTGATATTATTACCACCCGATAGGGTGATAGTGAAAGAGGATATCGCCATAGTAGACACCGAAGTGTTAGAAGAAGCTATTCTCGAGAAGCTACGCATAGACGAGGAACTGAGAAAACGAAGCACACAAGAGAACAACCTGCTGCTTGATGCAGACAGCTTACGCCGACTCGTGGAAGCCTACCGCCGTGAACGATACGCCACCGAAACTGATGAGGAGGTTGGCTAGTCCGCCCCGCGGTTTCATCCTGGGGCACGCCGCCCCCGTCAACCGCGTGAAACACGGGCCGGGGCCTGATAGTCTCTTACTTATAGGGTCGTTAGAAACGTTTCAGGCTAACAGAGAAAGATGTTAGAAGAGTTCAATTTCACCACGAACTATACGCTCGGTTATCTCCCTGTACGAGCCCATCACTTCACCGACGATAGCCTCCGCTTCCCGTATCATGTCGCTGGTTAACCTCTCCTCTGGAAGTATCTTCACATTGGCTACTAGGGGCTCCGTTATCGGCTTACCTATCTGACTTAGTAGCTGAACATATACCTCACGTACACCTTTAACCTCACGATGTATCTTCTCAGCTGCTATACGAGCCATCACGTTGTAGATCTTGCCTACGTGGCTTACTGGGTTCTTACCTGCCGCTGCCTCCATGCTCATAGGTCTCATTGGAGTTATGAGGCCATTCACGCGGTTGCCTCTACCGGTGGCGCCATCGTCACCCGCTTCGGCTGAAGTACCAGTAACCGTGATGTAGAATATGTTGCGTTCAGGCATATCAGCGGTATTCACGTGCACTTCCACATCATAGTTTGGAGCCAACTTAGCGGCTAGGTCCTCAACAGCGTTTTTAATCTCCTCTTTGACGCTTGCATAATGATCCTTGTCTTTGACTAGCCTCGATATCATCGCATTTGCAACGGTAAGCACTATCTTCTTGCCCTGCCTCAACCCCATGACTTTAACGTCTTCGCCAGACTCGGGCACCTTCTCCTTGAATTCGCGGCTGTTAAGCATCCTCTCGGTCTCATAGACGAGCCTCTCTAGCGTAGAGAGAGGAGCATAGCCAACACCAACACTAGTATCGTTCGCTAGTGGTACCTTTTTGCCAGCCTCATAGACGGATACCAGATCCACAGAACCCCTACCAACGCGATAATCTATAATCACGTGCTCGTTTGGATCAAGGAAGCGGAAACTGTTCCGTATCCACTCCCTTGCTGCACGCAGTATTATGGAGCCTACCGGTATACGCTCAACACCGTCCTCACGTACAACCTCGGTAGTCACACGACCCGAGACAAGTATGTATATGGGCTGCGTAACCTCGCCACCGCCGAAACGAGGCTCGGCTTGACCACCGACAACCAATACCTTGTCAACGTTATGATGGAGGATGTATCCGTACCTCTCGAGGTAGAACTTGGATAGTTCGCGACTAACCGCCTCAGCTATCGCATCAGCGATGTAATCAGGATGGCCAACACCCTTTCGTTCAACCAGCTCTACACTTAGCTCCTCTACCGGCTGCCAATGCACCTCCTCAACAACAATCCTCACGCACCACTCACCTCCGGCAACTTACCGTACAACTCGTAATCAACACTAACAAATACAACCATACTACCGCGTATAAGCACCCGCCCGTATTTCACCTTGGGCTCCATAGTCTCGCTATCAACCTCAACACAATCACTTAGTATGAGGTTCATCGTTCCATCAGTCAACTCAAGCTTACCAATGTACTCGCTACCGTCCTTTAGCTTCACAAGGATAACCCTGTTTCTTGCCTCGCGTAGCACACGAAGTGGACTCGCTGGACGCTGCTGCGACATCCTCTAATCCCCACGCGCACGGGCCTCAAAAACCAGTATTAAAGACCTACCTTAATAACCCGGGTGCTCCACTTTAAGACTTATGGGCCCGCCCCGGCTGGCCGCTACGGCCGCAAGGCTGAGGAAACTCCGCCCTCCCCGCGGCACCGGGGCCCCGAAAGGGGGCGCGGGTGAAACCCGCGGCAACGGCACAGAAACGACACGCCCGCCTGCGGGATGACGATGAGGGGGCGAGGACCCTCGGGCAACCGAGGGTCAGCAACCCCCCGAGGACCCAGGCGGGTGCGTTGAAACGGCCGCCCCCCGGGGTGCAAGGGGGCGCGCCGATGAGGGCCGCGCGACTGGCGCGCCGCCCCGCTTAGCCAAATGCGGCCGAAGTACAGAAGGCGGGTTATAGCCGGGGCGGGCCCCGCCACACTGCTAATTAGAGTACAACGACCAGTGTACCTCAATGGGTGAGATTGTGGGGAGAAGGAGGAAGCGAAGGAAGAAATTGATTATCAGGAGGCCGACGATGCCTTCTGCGTTTCGCTGCCCGAACTGCGAGGCAGAGACACTCGTAGTCGAGATTAACAAGAAGGAGGTTGACCAGAATACTGGTTACTACAAAGCCATCATAAAGTGTGGCACGTGCGGCTTGCAGGCTGAGATGTGGGTACCGCCAATATTCCAGCCTGTCGACGTCTACTCCAAATTCCTTGATGGATTCCTAGAGGGCAAGATAGAGTACAAGATATTGAAGTCTGGTGAGGAGCGCCGGTTGAGCCTCGAGGAGCTTGCGGGTGAAGCTGAGCATGGCGAGGAGTACGTGGAGGGGTCGAGTGAAGAAACTTTTACTTGAGCGTAAAGAGAAGGGGTGCAAGTCGTTCTTTGCGCTCCTCGACCCGGACAAGCCTATTGATATTAACAAGCTGATACCTATTTTGACAAGAGCTACTGTTGTGCTCATAGGCGGTAGTCTAGGAGTTACACCCTACGACATCGACGATCTTATAACCCGTGCACGGGAAGCTGGCATAGATAAGCCCTTCGTGTTATTCCCCGGTGGACTCAACAATATAGCCGCTAACGCGGACGCGATACTCTACATGAGCCTATTGAACTCCCTAGACCCTTACTGGATCATAGGTGCGCAGGTAGCCGCAGCCCCCATAGTCAAGCGCCTAGGTCTTGAAGTGTTACCAACAGCCTACATAATAGTTGGTGAGGGTGGCGCGGCAGGCCACGTAGGCAGAGCACAAACTATACCGCTCGACAAACCGGAGCTTGTTGCAGCCTATACACTCGCAGCCAAGTATCTCGGCATGCAATTTGTATACCTGGAGGCGGGCTCAGGAGCACATACACACATACCTCCCGAAACAGTGAAGTTAACACGCAAAGTTGTAGGCAATGATGTGTATCTCATTGTTGGTGGAGGCATAAGGGATGTTGACACGGCGCTAGCGGTGCTAGAAGCCGGCGCCGATGCAATAGTGATAGGCACACTTCTAGAGAGGCAGCCAGAGAAGGCAACTGAGATTGTCGAAACTGTTAACTCCTATTGTAGCCGCGATGCTAGCACTTTGCATCCGGATATTTCCTCTTGAAAGCGGCCTCAACATCGATGCCCAACAGATTCGCCAGCGATAAAGTCCAGGCAATAACATCAGCTATCTCTTCTTCAATTTGCTTTAAATCACCCTTCAATATAGCCTCTCCGAGCTCGCCAACCTCCTCAACAAGCCACACAAACGTTGCATACACACCACGTACACTGTCACGCTCATAGTACAACCTCTTCATCTCGCGTTGCACACATGACAGCTCCATGACGCGTCACCAAAGTCACCCTCTAATACCCCTTATTAAAGCGGAAATAGCGTGGTGAACACCACATGCCCTCCAACAAGAGGAGTGAGAAGCGAGAACACGCACGCGACACAACACCAAGTATAATGAGTGCTGCTGGACTTCTATCATTCTATGAAGAAGAGGATGCAAAGATCAAGTTATCGCCAGTAGCAGTCATGATAATAGCTGCTGGGTTCATAGCAGCAATCATAGGGCTAGACCTACTAGCCAAGATTATGTAAGTAACGCATCACATGTCACCTTCTGGCAATTTATGAGTTACTCAGGCCTGTTACAGTTCGCTTTACACGTCTCATGTTAAATCGTCAGGATATACGATGCGATAACCGTGGCGCGGCACATATGTTACCCGACCGTCGGTTTTACAATAGTTCTTAAGCAAATGTCAACAGCTCACATCGTGAGGGTCTCTTAGTATGTTATCATCTGGCAATGGAGGAGTGGTGCGGGGGGTGGGATTTGAACCCACGCAGGCCTACGCCAGCGGGTCCTGAGCCCGCCCCCTTTGACCTGGCTCGGGCACCCCCGCGCTCCACATAACTTCGGTTGACAAAAGGAGGTATAAGCTTTTCATCTTGCATCGTACTGAAGTATACGTGATATTATAGTGGGTACCTCTGCTGGCTTGACTTCGCGTTCTAATATTTTTGATAGGAGTGTAGCCTCGTGTTCGAGTATTTCTTCGGGAGTTTTTGAGGCTGCATATGCATCGAGAAGCTCCCTGTTTAGCTCTATGAAGTTATACACCCATTTATACAATCTAGTTAGCCTCTCGGCTTCTGATTTGAAGCCTGTTATATATAATGTTGCTATCACGGCCTCGATACTACTCAACTTGAATGCTAACCCGTAATGCGGTGGATTCGCTGCAAAGAGTAGTGGTAGCCTACGCGGGTTTGTCCTTTTCCTAATCATCTCGAGTTTATGCCCGTTTAGTTTCTTCCATGAGGCGTCTATCACTGTAACACCCCGTTTTACGACGATATCTGCATCTAGCTGTGACACTGGCGTAGCCGCATAGGGGTCTAGGAGGAGTGTACCTGGTGGAGGCCGTCTTACAATAATGGCTTCACCCGCTCTGACCATACGCAGCGCTGTACATTTACCCGGATCATCCTCGCGGTAGTGAACTACGTATACCTTTGGCGTAGGCTTCACCCTTGGAGTCTACCTTAAATTCCTCTTATTGGATTGACGACTATGGGCACTGGCTATGCCTACCGCTGTACTCTTGATCAATGTTGAAATCGGCCACGAGGATGATGTTTTTGAGGAGCTAAAGAAGATACCAGAGGTCAAGGCAGCGTACGTGGTGTATGGCATGTACGACATAATCGCTATAGTCAAGGCTGATGACCTTAGAACACTCAGAAGCGCGATATCCGAGCGTATAAGGAAGATTAAGCATGTAAGCGCAACACTAACGCATGTCGTCATAGAGGGTAAGGAGTTCGAACGCAAGTAAATAGCAATACTTGCACATTTCCCCGGCGGGTAACTTATGCTGCTAGCCATAGCTCTTGATGGTGCAGATTCGCCTTCCGGCGGTTGTACTACACACCTCGCCTCCCTCATCTTTCTTCGTCTAGCTCTACGCGAGAACCTCACGCCAGCTGACTATCCTTGGCTTGTACGCCTCAATCCGTCTATACCTATGAAGACTCGTGGCAACGGCTCCGTAACCCTGTGGTTTAGCACTGATAGTGTCGAGCGAGCAAGACGTGCAGCAATGATAGCAAGAGACATGCTTGTCGAATATGCAGAGTCTACTGGTTCTAAGACTAAAGCAAGCATAGTTGCTATATTGTTTAGCGATGAGGCACTGCCACGCCGTGAGCACACCCTTACAAGACTATACTATGATGCGCTCACGCGCCTAGTACCAATCAAACATGCATGGGAAGCACTTAACAAGTTGAAACTAGATGGTGCAGAGGTGCTCGTTGCAGAGGGGAATAGTATAGTGGGGGCCCTAGCTGGTGTCGGCGCTCGCCTTGATTTTGATCACACATTCGAACTCCTAGTCTACATGCCTCCTCGATTATGGGGTACTCGGCCACAGCTAGAACAAGATGCTGTTAGGAAACTGGACCACGTCCTCGGCTTCTACGGCATTGCGAGTATAGACTATGCGACAGGCCGTGCCTTGATCCAGCCACATGGCCCCGATCCCGTATTGGCTGGCGTTAGGAGCGATACGCCAGAGGCTCTAGCTAATTCGCTTCAATTTGTACCGCGTGAGTTTTACACGCACGCCATTATCTATAGGAGTAATCAGCACACAGGTGTACACATTAGAGACGATTTAGTTGAGCATATCAAGCCCTATGACTGTATTCGCTTGCATGGTGTACTCGGCAACACTAGAATTATCGGAGGCGGTCATGTCATAGCGCAATTCTGCGACGATAGTGGCTGCATAGATGCTGCATTCTATCGTGAGACCGGAGAGTTACGCCATATAGCTTCTAGACTGTTATGGGCTCGTGTAACTCTGGAGGGCTGCGTGCGTGTACACCGTGGACGCCTAACTGTGAACGTTGAACGCCTTGTTATACTGGATGGTGTCGTAAGATACGAGCACTTGGCACCACCATGCCCAAAATGCAACGCTAGAACAACTAGAGTGCGAGACAGCGTGTACAAGTGTAGCGAGTGCGGAACGATAGTCTATGGCGTAAAAGGTGTAGAAGTAATAGAGCGTTTGCCTAGGATGATTGTTGAACCTCCTCCTTCGGCATGGCACCACCTATACATGCCATTGGCGCGTATCACACGCATTGCAAGACCGCGAGGCTTGAAACCGACACCATCATCAGCTAGCGACATACTACTTGTACCAGGTACGAATGTCATGTTTTAACCACCTGGTTAACCACCCCTCTGGTTCCACTGGAGCCCACCGATAGGCGACCTGGAAAGACCACGAATCAGGTCAATCTTTGTGACAATACCAATGGGCCTATTTTCGTCATCAACTACAAGCACCGCCGGATACCTCTCTAGCAAAGGCAGCACACGCATCACGGGTTCGTCCGGCTTTACCGTAGGCAGAGGTTCAACCATTACACGCTCGATGGGTTCATCAAGAACTTGTGATCCTCTCTCAATAATAGCGCGTAACACACTAGATTCAATCACTGTGCCAACAACACGCCCTTTTTCATCTACCACGGGAACTTGCGAGAACCCGTACCTATCCATAACCACAACTGCCTTCCTAACAGGCTCGTCCACTCTAACCGTTATGACAGGTTTTGACGCATATGCCTCCACACGATCAAGCCGGCGAAGCACAGCCTCGAGAGCATCAAGTATCTTTTTAAGTGTCTCAACACGCGGGTTGACTTTCCCGGCCTCTATCTTAGCGATCAGTGATTGGCTGACACCAGCCAATCTTGCAAGCTCACGCTGTGAGAGACCTGCAGCGAGGCGAAGCCGTCGTATCTCCTCGCCGATCTTGTTCACACAGGCACCCCCCGTCTTCCACTGGAGAAGACAATTGCCCACGCCTTGTTACCTAATTCTATCCTTGCTTGACTGTTGAGTCAAAAAGAATGTATTGTTATACAAAACGAGTTTTGTATAAAGTGGGTAAGAGAATCTTGCAAGGTTTGATGTCAACTTGCTACTTGGTTTAGGTTGGGAGGTAGCGTGTCTCCAGTGGAACCCGAGGGGTGAGGATCCCATCCTGTGCGTCTGGCGTTGATACTCGACAGCTGTGCACCCCAAGTGCAATGTTATCGAATGCGGTGGGCTCCAGTGGAACCAGAGGGGTAGTTAACCAACTAGTCAAAACAGCAGGGTACGAAAAGTATAATTATCCCCCGGGTGAGGCGGGAGGTACATGGTGCCGCGGTAGTATAGCCCGGACCAGTATGCGGGCCTGTCAAGCCCGTGACCCGGGTTCAAATCCCGGCCGCGGCGCCACTCTTCTCCCCTCCCGTCTGTTACAACATGATACTCTAGCTTATCGTTCTGAGGATGGCATTGGGAAACTAGAAGCGTATAGCGCATGGAGCCCGTTTACGTTGGGTTAAAGAGGTCTTAGTGTTAGCTGTGCTCATACAAGTCTAAGGTGGGTGTTTCCCGCTCATTGATTGTCTAGTGGGACTTTTGAGTATAGTTGGCAATGGTCTTGTGGGCTTTACTATGAGTAGTGTAGATACAAGTGCCACTAGGAATAGAACGAGTGAGATATCGCGGTTTAGGATCCATGTTACTGCGGAGGCTAATAGTGATGCGAATGGTGCTTGGTTATAGCGTCTTGCTGTTCTCGTCCCTAGTATGACGGGTAGCATCAGGGGTGCGTGTATGACTATGAACGTTGATACAACGCCTATGAGTAGGAAGTGTATAAGATATAGTTGTGGCGCAATGCCTATTCCATAGCTAATCAGCAGTATTGTGGCTAGCACTATCGATGTTAAAGCGTAGAGGTGGCCAATGAGGAAGTATCTGTGTGCTCTTCCAGCGGCTCTGTTTGCAGGGAGCTTCCTGAGTATTGATGGTATACGCGTGAAGCCTGATGAAAAAGTGAATATGAGAAGGCTTGCGCTTGCGGCTAGTGCACCGTAGAGTGGTAGCAGTGGTAGGAGTAGTGAAGATAGGGAAGCGAGGGGGAAGGCAGCATAGATTATTCTCGATGGTCTGATATTGTATGTTGATGGTAGTGCATGTAATGTTACTGCATAGATGACTTGCATCGGAAATGCCATGATATAACCTAGGAGCGTGGGATGGAGACTCAGTTGTAATGATGTTGTTGCTATCATAAGATATGCTGACGTGAATAGGAATGTGTAGCCTAAGGCTAACAGCGATGCTCGTACCGTAGTGCCACTCTTTGCCATCATGCTAGTGCCAAGTGTACCAAGGCCTAGGGCGGCAAACCCCACTGCGAGAGTGGCAAGACCATAGACGGGACTATGTAACCATATCAATGCTGCTACATAGAGTAGTGTTGCTCCAAAAACTAGGAGAACAGGGTATAGAGGTTTACGTGGTCTTATCGAGATAATGTAGGCTATAGCTACGCCGGACACAAAGACAGTCATTGCACCAAAGCTAGTCAAAACTGGGTGTAGTAGGGCGGTATAGCCACTCATTGCGAGCACGATGCCAATAGAAAGATACACTATAGACAAGTAGATTCCAATCTTTGACATCATCCTTGCCGTGCTCAACGAAGCGGCGAGCAAGGGTAAGTTACCCACCTGTTCGAGAACACGTAAAGACAGAGAGTCAATAACACCTCTACGAACTCTACCGGAAGAGTAGCAGGTAATCAAACAGGTATGATAATTAATGATGTGAACAAGTGTTAGTAGATTATTGATGAGTTCTATGGATGTCTAATACTAGAATAGGCTCTTTTGACGATGCTTTGCTGCTAGTTCCGAGTTAATACACTCAACTTAGTGTTTGCTTCATAACGTGGCGTGCATCTTTATTCACTGGGCGTATCTTGTTATACCTGTCTGGGTTCCTTGGTGCGCGTGGCTCTTCTCTCGGGTGGCAAGGATTCCTTGTTTGCCGCGTTGAAAGCATGGCCTATTGACTATGGTATTGTGCTGCTCTATGAGTTTCCTCGTCCTAATCCCCACCTCTTTAACCTTGGAAAGACATTAGAGACACTCGCCCTCGTGGGCGTACCTATCATTGTAGCCCGGTTGCACAGAGGGCGTGAGCAAGAGGAAACTGTAAAACTACTTCAACATCTTGGTGTTGATGAGATTGTAGCTGGCGATGTTTATATAGAAGATCACCTTCGTTACATGGAGTCTGTTGCTAGGGAAGCTGGTGCTAGTCTCCGTGAACCCCTATGGGGCATGGACCCAGTGGAGGTGCTATACAAGGAGGCCGAGGCTGGTATAGAGGCGGTCTTTATAGGCGCTAACGAGAGAATGCGAAAATGGCTTGGTAGGGTATTTTCACGTGAGACTGTTGAGGAACTTGCAGACTATACCAGGAAGGTTGGTGTCGACCCACTAGGTGAACATGGAGAGTATCATACCCTAGTGATTAACAGTCCGGTGCACGAAGCTAGGCTCGCCTACAATATAGGCGAAACACGTGTCTCACAAGGCTACTACATCCTGAGAATTGTGTAGCTCGTGGCTCAAATGTTTTCTCAATAATCGTTGGGATGGTGATAAAGTAAGGGTGGCATGGTTGTGCGGATAGGTGGTGCCATTATAGTGTTGTAGAGTGCAAACGTGTTATGGCAAGATGTGTTGTGTGCAAGCGCTTCAATCTTCAGTGTATCTCACGGGTGATGGAAGCGATAATAATTTGCACGTAGAGGCTCTATTTACGTTTTTAAGGGGTTAACCCGTGGTGATGGTGTTGGGGTGCGAGCATGAGCTACACGTATGCGACTGTTGGCGACCTAAAGGTAGGCAGCTACGTTATTATTGATGGTGAGCCGTGCAGGATAGTCGAGATTAGCAAGGCGAAGACTGGTAAGCACGGCAGTGCTAAGGCGCACATAGTTGCTATTGGGTTGTTCACGGGTAGCAAGAAGACCCTGATAGCTCCTGTTGACCAGCGTGTAGAGGTGCCGATTATCGAAAAGAGGGTTGGCCAGGTGCTCGCGGTAACTGGGGACACAGTCCAGATTATGGATCTAGAGACGTTTGACACGTTTGAGGCAGAGAAGCCTAAGGATCCAAAGCTAGCGGAGCAGCTCCAGCCCGGCGCGGAGATCGAGTACTGGAATGTCATGGGTAAGAGACTAATCGTGCGTGTACGTCCGCCACGCGGCTAAGGCCCATTTTTACACCAGAGGAGTATCTCAAGTATTACAGGGGGCAGGTTTTGCCGGGACTTGATGCTATCCGTGACGCCGTTAGGAAGTTTCTAAGACTTAGTGGTCCCTACGAGCGTGCTGTTGAAGAGTTTATACGTGATCTACAGCGTGCCCTCCTATCAGCTGATGTTAACGTTAGGCTCGTGTTCGACCTCACTCGGCGTATACGTGAGCGGGCATTAAAGGAGAAACCGCCGCCTGGAGCAAGTCGCCGCGACTGGTTCCTCAAGATAGTGTATGAGGAGCTTGTAAAACTGTTCGGTGGCGACCGGGAACCCGAGGTTAAACCACCTTATACACCCTATGTCATCATGCTTGTTGGTGTACAGGGTAGCGGTAAGACAACTACGGCTGCAAAGCTAGCTCTGTTCTACAAGAGAATGGGGTATAAAGTTGGCCTCGTGGCAGCTGATGTGTATAGGCCTGGTGCTTATGATCAGTTAAGACAGCTTGCTGAACGTATTGGTGTCATGTTCTATGGTGAACCTGGTTCGCGTGACGCAGTTGGTATTGCAACTCGCGGTGTCAAAGAGTTGAAAGAACGCGGTGCAAACATAGTGATAGTCGATACTGCAGGTCGTCACGGCTATGGTAGCGAGGTTGCTCTTCTCGAGGAGATGAAGAGGATGTCCGAGGCGATAAAACCTGACGAGGTTATGCTTGTAATAGATGCGGCTATGGGACAAAAGAGCTTCGATCTAGCGAAGAGGTTCCATGAGGCTACGCCAATCGGTAGTATAATCGTTACAAAGATGGATGGTACAGCCAAGGGCGGCGGAGCACTATCTGCCGTTGCTGCCACGGGTGCCATAATAAAGTTCATAGGTACTGGTGAGGATGTAGAGGAGTTCGAGGTATTCAATCCTAGAAGGTTTGTGTCGCGACTCCTTGGAATGGGTGATATTGAGGGTATACTGGAGAGGATTAAGCGGCTAGAAGCTGCTGAGGAGTTCGAGAAGACTGTTGAAGAGATGCTTGAGGGGAAGTTGAACTTCCGAATACTCTATAGACAGTTGCGTCAACTTACCCGCATGGGCCCCCTGAGAAAAGTGTTACAGATGCTACCTGGTGTTGGCCTAGCAGTTACTGATGAGATTGCAAAGCTTGGTGAAGAGAAAATACGAAAGTGGCTTGCAATAATGGATTCAATGACTTACGAGGAGCTAGACCATCCAGAGATTATCGACAAGAGTAGGATGAGACGGATAGCTCGTGGTGCTGGCGTGGAGCTAGATGATGTTAAGGAGCTTGTGAACTATTATCGTAATCTTCAGCGTATGCTACGCAGACTTAAGAAGCAGAAGGGTGCCCTCGAAAGGCTACTCAGGAACATTGGTGGAGTGTAGGCTGGGGAGCGTGTTGTATGCGTATAGTATATGCGTCTTTTCGTGAAGAACCTCCTCTGATTGATGTTGGCCTCGTCATAGGATATTCACTTCTAACTTCCTATGGTATACGTCGAGATACGCGAGTTATAACTGATCTAGTGTATCGTGGAGTTAGTGTTAGGCTTGTTGTCGATGGCAGAAGGGTGCGTCATCTTCGTATGGATGCTGATAGTTTGTCAGGATTCGTGCGGAGAGCGTTGCAAGGCAAGTTGCGTGGCGTCACCGTCACCAGGCCTTCAATTGTTAATGCTGATGTGTGCCTATACCTAGAGGATGGGCAACTACACATACAAGACGCGGATGTGATATTGCCGCCAGCTCTACGCGATGCGAATATAGTGATTTTTCCGGGGATCGATGACTCGTCACTCTCCTGCAGACACATTGTGAATGTAGAACTGGTAGGCAACATTGTGATATGGTTGCGTGCTGGTATAGTCCAGACGATGATGGATAGGTGGTTGTATGGAAGGGATGGAGGAGCGCGTGGCACACGTAGCTAGCGATATCATAGTGAAGAGTCTGCAGGTACTCCTAGAGTACCCGCTTTGCGACCGTTGTCTTGGTAGGATGTTCGCATTGCTAGGTAAGGGATGGAGCAACAAGCAGCGAGGAGAGGCAATCAAGATGATAATAATCATGGTGTTACATCGTCTTGCAAGGGAGGGTGATGAGGAAGCATCTAAGCTCCTAGAGAGGCTTTCAGCATCGCTATACAACACTGCTCCAAGGCTTTACGAGGAGCTTGGCGTGGAGCGCACCGAGATTGTATGCCCTCTGTGTGGTGGAGTGTTTGACAAGGTGGTTAACGAGGTTGTTGAGCGTGCAGCAAGGCTCCTGCGTGAAGTTGAGGCAGAGTCGTTTGTCGTCGGTGCTAGGCTTGCAGAAGAGGTAAGGGGTGTCGAAGATAGCATAGTTGCTAACTACGGGCTTGTGCATGCAGAGTCTATCGCTGCTGAATTAAAACGCGAGGTTGGTAAGAGGCTACGCGACCTAGGATTTAGCGTGGATTTCTCGAATCCGGATGTGACTCTACTCGTCGAATATCCCAGCGGCCGCATAGAAGCAACCATAAACCCTATACTGATCCTAGGCTTCTACAAGAAGACTGCAAGGAGAGTGTCACAATCCTCTTGGATAACGTCGTTCGGTGTGAAGAGGTATCCATTTTCGGTGCAAGATGCGTACACACCTCTCCTAGAGCTCTATAAGGGTTCCGAGATAGTGATACACGCTGCTGGACGCGAAGATGTTGATGTCAGAATGTTGGGCTCTGGTAGGCCCATAGTTGTTGAGGTTAAGGAGCCTAGAAGGCGGAGAGTGAAAATTGAGGACGCGGAGAGAAGTGTTAACGATGAGTGGGTTGGACTCTTCAAGACCGTGCTTATTGAGCGTGTGACTAGATCGTTTATGAGAAGTGTAGTCAAAGGTGTTGAAGGCGAGGAGAGACACGCTAAGATATATCGCGCTCTAGTTTATGTTCCAGATGGCGTGTCGCACGAGGATATTGAGAAGCTTGTCGAGTTCTTCAAGGGAAGGCTTGTAAGGCAACGTACACCTCGAAGAGTTAGACACCGTAGAGCTGACATTATACGCGAGCGTAAAGTTTACGAGGTAAGTGCTTACAAGATCTCCGACAATCTGTTCATAGCCTTTATCAGAGCTGAAGGAGGCCTGTACATTAAGGAGCTTGTGAGCGGCGAGGATACTTGGCCCGGCTTTCCCGATGCACTGGGTAAGCAAGCCCATTGTGTAGAGCTTGATGTGGTTAAGGTCGAGACGAAACTAAGGGTTAAAGAAGGCCTTGTTTCGGGTGCGGCTCGGGGAGGTGTGAGTAATGGTAAAGCCACCCAAGGGCTTTCGCCATCGCACAAGGAAGCTTCTACGCAAACACATCCGTGAGAAGGGTGCAGTACCCCCACTAAGCCTCTTAATGCATGAGTACAAGCCTGGCGATAAAGTCTACATAATAATCAACCCGTCGGTAATGAAGGGTATGCCTCACCGCCGCTATCACGGTAAAACAGGCACTGTTGTCGGGAAGCGCGGTAAGTGCTATATCGTAGAAGTACGTGTTGGTGGTAAGGTAAAACAGTTGATAGTGAGACCGGAGCATCTACGTCCCGTCCCGTCAGAGGCTCTCTCTGGGGGCAAGAAGAGTGAGGGCGAGAAAGCTTGAAGATTAAGGATATCCGTTATGTGCCGATACCATATGCCTACAAGCTGTTAGCTGAGGCGTTACCGCGTGGAGAGGAGCAACCATACAGCGAAATAGTATATCGAACCCTGAACTATCTACGTATGTTCTCTAAGTGTACGTCGGATAATGCTGTGAAGGCTGTTGAGAGGCTAAAGACTGAATTCGGGTTGAACGAGTATACATGTGTGCTGATAGTCAACATAAGGCCGCGCACAGTATACGAGTTAAAGGCTATACTTGCGGCTGCAAAGACTGGTTTGACGCTCACCGACGAGGATCTAAAGAAGATAATTGAGGTACTAGACGAGGTTTGTGGGCAGCAACAATAAGGAATATGTGGTTTTATCCGTGGTCGGTGATTCTGCGAAAGACTTAGTGTTTTAACTTCCTTAAAGATTGTATTGTATCACGAGGTAAATAGACATGGAGACTAGGCGTGAATGGCGTCCTCGCGGTAGAAGGCCGCACCGGCATAGATGTAGAAAGCCGCCGGAGCGGACAGCCTATGTGTTGGACTTTAGGCCGCCTAACCCCGAAGACAGGCACCGCGAGCATAGAGAGCAGGACTATCTGCAGCTTGTGGGTGACGAGTACTTTACTCTCATGGAGGCATTGCCTCGTGAGGATGTAGAGATAGCTGTTGGTTCTAGGATCTGGCTTGAGGGCGAGAATAGTAGTGTGAAGGAGTGTAGCACTGTTCTGATAGACTATGAGGAGTTATCACCTTATGCGAGGACGAAGCTAGAGGAGATAGTACCCGAGATAATAAAGAGGAAAGAGCGTGTCTTTGTAGAGTTCTTCAACGTTGCCCAGCCTATTAACATACGTTTCCACACACTCGAGCTGCTCCCAGGTATAGGGAAAAAGACTATGATGAAAATCCTTGACGAGCGTGAACGCGAGCCATTCAAGTCCTTCGAGGATATCAAGAGACGTGTACACATAGACCCTGTCAAGGTGATAACTGAGCGTATTATCCGCGAGTTACAGGGCGAGGAGAGATACTATCTATTTGTAAATCCGCCGCCTAAGGCGAGAAAGCGGCGTGACATAGTGGTGCTTAACGTGCTGAAAGTGTTGTATTCTAGGGTGGGAAGTGGTGAGACCTCCGCTAGCGAGCAAGAGAGCTCTGTTAGAGTGGACGAGGCGAGTACTCAGAGCTCATGAGATTAGGCCGCGACGAAGCTTAGGCCAGAACTTTGTGGTCGACCCAAGACTTGTGCTTGAAATTGCGCGTAACATGCGTGGATGTAACTACGTTGTTGAACCAGGGGCTGGTCTTGGAGTGGTAACTTCCAGGCTTAGTGATAATGCAGGATACGTTCTTGGAGTCGAGGTTGATGCGCGTTTTATACCGTTGCTCGGGGAAGTAGCACGCGAGCATAAGAATATAGACGTTGTGTATGGCGATATACTGGAATTGTTCTTTGAACGTGTGGAGTGTATGGCAGGGAATCTACCCTACTCGATAACAGGTCCTTTCTTCTCAAGGCTAGTTAAGGTATTCAGGCCTAAGAGTGCTATCTTCACTGTGCAGCGCGAGGTTGCCTCGAGGCTTGCAGCCAAGCCTGGAACGTCGAGTTACGGGAGATTGACAGTGTTAGTTCAACTGGTGTACGAGGTTAAGCTAGGAAATGTATATCCACCCTCATCCTTCTACCCGCCTCCCGAGGTGTACTCCCAGACGGTAAATCTACGATTACGCGAGGATGCTGTCTCACCTAGCGAGATAGAGATAGTAGAAGAGTTCACACGTTGTCTCTTTTCACAGCGTAACAAGCGTGTTGCAAAGGTACTAAGGTCGTGTTGTGAAAACGGTGATTTTGTTAACGATGTTGGCGAGCGCAGGGTCTACGAGCTTTCACCATCCGAGGTATATTCATTGGCGCTGAAGTGTTTCGGCAGCAGCAGGTGATGTAGTATTGAAGATCCGTGTTGTTGTAGTTGGTATTGAGGGACCGATTAACCTTGGTTTCATAGCAAGACTCGTGAAGAACTTTGAGGCTGATGAGCTATTCCTGGTTAAACCTGTGGCGCAGGTCGATGAGACTGCGTTACGCTTTGCTGCCCATGCGCGTGATGTGCTTGAACGTGTTGTTATAGTTGAAAGTCTTGATGATGCTTTGAAGGATGTAGCTGTTTCAGCGTGCACCTCTGCCCGTGTGGGACAGAAGAGTGATGTTCTCAGACATGCTGTGACGCCCTGGGAGCTTGTCGAGATGGTTGAAGGATATAGTAGTGTTGCTCTTGTTTTTGGCCGCGAGAGTACCGGTCTTACACGAGAAGAGATAGCCAAATGTGATCTCTTAGTCTCCATTCCCGCCAGCCGTGAGTACCCCGTGCTCAATCTCTCGCATGCTGTCGGTATACTGCTCTACGAGATGTTCAAGAAGTTTAGATTGAAGAAGTCACAGTTTAGGATAGAGCCTGCGCGTGAAGAGAACATACGCGTCGTCATAAAAAGATTGGAGTGTATAGCTGAGCGTGTTGTAAAAGATGAGAGGTTGGCGCAGGTATTGCCCGCTATTAGACATATGGTTGTTAAGGCTGGTTTGACTGCCGGCGAAGCGAGTAGCCTATCGTATTTCCTAAAGAAGCTCGCTTTAGAGTTGGGGGCGGAAGAATGTATACGCTGATTTTCACAACAAACCCTGGTATCGAGGATATAGCGGCTGAGGAAATAGCAGCTAAGTTGAACGCGAGTATAGTATCGGCAGATAAATTACGAGGACGTGTTATAGCTAAAGTGGCTGAGGATAAGCTCTATCGTGTTGATCTGTTACGGTCTATTCACCGTGCAAGAATCTTGCTTGGCGAGACCAGCGTGTGTAGAGAACGAGCATGTCTCGAGCATATACGAGAATTTATAGAGACGTTGCCACTGAGCGAGTATATCACTCCGCGTGTGAGCTTTGCTGTAAGAGCAGAGAGAGTAGGGGAGCACGAATACACATCGCTTGATATAGCCCGTGTAGCTGGTGATGCTGTTATAAATCTTGTTAGAAGTGTGTATGGTGAACGTCCCCCAGTAGACTTGGATCATCCCCACGTGATTATAGCCGTCGATGTTATGTTTGACAAGCTCTATGTCTCTATCGAGCTTGGTGGTGACCTTTCATGGCATCGTAGAGGTTACAGGGTGTACGAGCATCCAGCCTCGTTGAAGCCGACGTTAGCTTATGCGATGTTGATCATAAGTGGTGTGCGTGATAGCGAAGTTGTTATGGACCCCATGTGCGGTGGGGGTACCATACCCATAGAGGCTTTGTTATTCCTTGAGGATGCCAGGGCAATCTGCTCAGATTTCAATCCGTTGCATATCAGGGGTGCTAAGATGAATGCAATGGCGGCTAGAGTCTACAAGCGTATGAAATTCTATGTCCATGATGCTAGGCGTATTAGCGAGGTTGTCAAGAGCGTTGATAGAATAGTTCTCAATCCACCATATGGCATTAGGCTTGGTAATCCGCGTGACATACGAGCATTGTATACGGACTTTCTACGCGAAATAAGCAGGTTAGACTTCAGGCGGCTTGTCATGATAACCACTGAGCATGTACACGTGAAGAACGTGGCTGAACGTATAGGTCTTAAGATCGTGCACGAGAGAGTAGTTGCCCACGGTAATCTCTGGCCAAAGATACTGGCTCTAGAGCATTAAGCTAAAAACGGGTGTTTAACTGAAGGGCTATGGGTACACGTCATGCCGTTGAAGCCCGCCAGATGCTACACTAAGCGGCGTAGTAAGAACCTCTCTGGACCGCCATACACGCGCAAAGAGTACATACACGGTGTGCCGCCGCCCAAGATCTCCAAGTTCGTAATGGGTAACCCGCATGGTGACTACGACTATGCTGTCGAGGTATACGTGCTAGAGCGTGGACAGATAAGGCACAATGCGCTCGAGGCAGCCCGTGTAATGGTACACAAGTATCTATCGACGACTATAGGTGAGCAGAACTATCTCTTCAGAGTGCGTGTATACCCGCATCACGTGCTAAGGGAGCACAAGATGATGGCATTTGCTGGTGCAGACCGTCTACAGGAGGGTATGAGATTAGCCTTCGGTAAACCTGTTGGTACGGCGGCTAGAGTAGAGCCTGGACAAGCGGTGCTAGAGGTTCGCGTCAGAAAGGAGCACCTAGATGCTGCAAAAGAGGCGCTACGTGTAGGCGCATCGAAGCTACCTCTGCCAACAAGAATCCGCGTTATCCCGTTGAAGGAGGGACTGTCAGCACAGTGAAGAAGCTCGACTGGGCAGCCATCATAGAACGTGAAATTTTAAACATATGCGAGTCTGTCAAAGGCAAAAAAGTGTTTGTCGAGTTACCCGAGGGCTTCAAAATCTATACGAGCCTTATCAGGAAACTGTTGTTGTCTTGTGGTGCGCGTCAGGTAGCTTTTCGCCTAGAACCTACATACGGCTCCTGTGAGTCGATGACGTGCGAGTTACACCATGCAATTTTTGATGTTGTTCTGCACGTGGGGCACGATGCGTATCCTTATGAACCGTTAAAAGAATGTAATGGTGTCGAGATAATTTACGTGCCTGTGAAGCTCAATGTAGAAGATGTTGACACTAAGAAATTAGTGCGTCTCATTATCGATACCCTGTCGGAGGACGGCGTAGACACTATTGCTATCGGGTATAACACTCAGTATGAGAAGATAGCGCTTCACGTGGTTAATGAGGTAAATATGCATGGCTTCAAAGTGTTGAGGACAAGTCCTATACTCGGGTGTTTCTTCGGAGGACTTGATAAGCTAGAGAATGTAGATGCTTACTTGGTATTCGGGAGTAGATTCCACGCACTAGGGCTTGGACTAGCAACTCATGCGTCAAGCAGGATATACGTCGTTGATGTAGACAAATACTCTGTGAATGATTATACTAGCGATGCAGAGCGTGTTCTGCGTGTACGCTACGGAAAAGCCATGGAGGCTCGAAATGCTCGCAAATGGGGAATCATTGTTGGTGCACGCAAAGGTCAATGTAGATTGTGGCTTGTAGAGAGGCTCGCATCGCTATTCACTAGCAGAGGACTGGAGTACACACTACTCTATAGCTCAAGAACCCTTAGACAAGATCTTGATGCTATTCCCGTCGATGTTGCTGAAGCCTTTGTCGTAACTTCGTGTCCTAGGCTAGCTATCGAAGACCTAAGCGATTATTGGCGTCCCGTGTTGACACCAGGAGAAGCACTCTATGCTCTAGGGGTGTATGACAGGGTGAAATTCCCATGGTGAATAGCGTGGAGCGTGTAAGCAGGAAACATCTTGCAATCATACTTTCGCGTGTCCCTAGCTTTGAGAGAGCCAAGGTTGAGCTTGAGCAGTACCGTACAGACCCGGAAGTTGCAGCTACACTAGTATACAGTGTTCTGGCGAGGGAGGGGAGTGTAGATAGTATAGCTGATTTTGGATGTGGTACTGGTATGCTCACGTATGGGATGCTAATATCGGGTGCAGCGGCTTATGCGGTATGTATTGATATAGACTATGACGCGATAAGAGTGGCACACGAATTTGTCCGCAATGAAATGTTTGGACATGCGGTTGACCTTGTAGTGGCAGATGCAAGGTGTCCACCACTCCGCGAAAAGAGCATTGAGGTTGTAGTCATGAATCCTCCGTTCGGGATTCGTTCCAGGCGTGGTATTGATCTAGAGTTTCTTCGCGCGGCTATTGCAGTATCAAATAAGGTGTATAGCATACATGCTTGGAGCGATGGATTATTACGGGCTATACGTGCAAAGCTAGGATGCAAAGCTGGTGTTATCGACGTGTTAAATCATGCTATACCAGCGTTTCTACTTGAGCATCGAAGGCGTGTTCATCGAGTTAAAGTTGCACTAGTAGTAGTGAGAGGTGAAGATTGTGAAACGCGAAGCGCGGATACTTGTAGTTAATACCGTGGACGACATGTACTGTGTTGCCGTAGTGCGTGGATTCAAGCTCATCGATTGGATTGAGTGTGGGGCGTTGGGCCATGTTATGGAGGCCTTCCGCGAATCCAGTGTAAAGTACGAGACGCGATTATTCGTGTTGTGTACCAGATATAGTGCCGTACAAAGACTACTCGAAAAGATTGGCCTATCCTATGTTGAGGTTAATGGTGACGAGCTTGGGCTTGTTTGCAGGTTCCTCGGCGAGCTTGCTGGCCTGCTTAGGGCTATTCGTTGATTAAGAGGTTTTGAGCAGATGCGGCTAGGGGGTAGTATTGAGCGAAAGGAGGCAAGAGCTAGAGAAGCTACATCGTAGTCTTGTTGTACCTGGCGAGGAGATATGTGTGATCGAGGAGTTCGTGCCTGGCGAGGGCGCTTATGTGCTTAATGGCGTTGTTCGCTCAGGTGTAGTGGGTAGGGTGTTCTTGGATTGGATTCAGCGTCGTGTTTCCGTCATAAACCCGGTTGGGAAGCCGCGTATTCCACGTAGAGGTTCTACAGTATATGGAGTTGTAACCGCATTGTTACGCGAGGATCTTGTGCTAGTCAAGGTATTTGCTGATGAGCGTTTACGTCGCTATAATGGTATGTATACTGGTTTCTTGCACGTTTCTCAAGCTAGCGACAAGCCTGCTAGGAGTATATTGGAGGTTGTGAAGCCTGGAGATGTTATCCGAGCGAGAATAGTCAATGCTAAGCATCCATTCCAGCTCAACATAAAGCTCGGCAATAGTGGTGTTGTAGCTGCACTCTGCTCTAAGTGTGGTGCGCCCCTCTACCGAGTGCCAGGTCAGCAGCCTCTCGTGTGTCTGCGATGCGGGAGTAAAGAGAATAGGAAGATAGCAACGGGTTACATCTACGTAAAGAAGGGTAGGTAGGCGTGCCGCTAGTCAAGAGACTCTACACAATCAGAGTCCCACCGGGCATAGATCTCGACAAGTTGAATGAGAGGTTACGGGAAGCTATCCGTGTACCGTATGCCGAGATAGAAGTGGAGAAAGATGGTAGACTCCGTATTATGCTCGTTGGTGTAGAGGCAGACGTGAAAGACAGTTGGTATCGTATTAAGAACGTTGTTGCTGAGTTATGGGATCTCTACAATCTGTCTAAGAAAGGCGAGGTTAGCGTTGATGCCATTGTGAAAGAGATTAGGCGTACATTCCCACCACAAGCGCTTGTAGAAGCTCTTAGCCTTCGTGGCTATAGGGCGGAACTGCTCGAGGGTAATGTGATAAGGACCAATGCGCCACTAGATGTTGTGCTTAGCTTAGCCTCACGTATAGCTGAGGTCCTCGAGGAGATAAAGTTCGATGTTAGGGGTACTGCGGCTAAACGTGTAGTGGCGGCTGTAGCAGCGGCGTTTGATGTAGTGCCCCAGGAGGTAATAGAAGTGGGGCTTAAAGCTGATGTATTTGAGCATGATGAGGAAGGAAAGATAGTGTTAAAGAGGGAATGGAGGCAAGCGATTAGGAGACTTGGTGTCGTTTTCAGGGCGGGTGGTCTGGTTGGCGAGACTGGAACTAGTGAAGGCGAGTGAAAAGAGGGTTGAGGTTCGCCTGAGGGGCGAGGACCATACAATGGCTAATTTGATAGTTAAGTTAGCGATACGTAAGCCTCATGTGACATACGCTGCATATAGGATTGACCATCCGCTGGTAGACGACCCTGTCGTGGTTATAGCGACTGACGGTACAGTGTCGCCTATAGATGTATTGGAGAACGTGCTTAACGAGATAGTAAAGTTGTGTGATGAGTTCAAAGAGAAGTTTGAGAAGACTGCATCCAAGGGCTAGAGCCTAGCTACTAGATAACAGCAGGTTTATCCGCTGGCTGTAAACCTGGCCCCTCGATTAGGGTGGACAACGTTGAAGTTCTGTCCGCGTTGTGGCACTCTAATGGCGCCTCGGCGTGAAAATGAGCAAGTGGTTTACGTGTGTCCCAAGTGTGGACATCGTGAAGGAGCTGCGGGTGCAGGTGATGTTGCTAGCAGGGTACTAGTTACAACAATTAAGCACAGTGAGAAAGAAAAGCTTGTAGTCATAGAGTCCAACATGGAAGAGAAGCTCCTGCCAAAGACGCGTATACAGTGCCCGCGCTGCAGCCACGATGAGGCCTACTATTGGGTTGTGCAGACGAGGCGTGCAGACGAGCCACCAACAAGATTCTATAAGTGTACAAAGTGCGGCCATGTCTGGAGAGAGTATGACTAACGTGAATGGCGTAGAGGACATTGTTAAAAGTCTACCAGATGAAAGGGATGTGCTACGATTCTATGAGAATTTGTTTAGGAAGCTTGTCGAGGACCTCATAGAGGCTTATCATCGTACACCTTTACACATTTCCTCACACCCCTATATAGAAAGGGCTTTGAACCTGGCGCTAGCAGGGCTCGATGCAACTCGTGTATTTAGGCGTTTCTTCCGTTGCAGTCTCCAGTCCTAAACCCCTTATCGTGCTAGTGTCGCAAGTAGTTTAGGGGAGGAGGACGATAGTATGACCACTAAAGCGCGGCTAGTCTTCTTTGATGCACGTGTCTGGCGTTATGTGATATCAGCTATATCGAAGGTCATAGAGGAGGGTGTTTTCGTCATAGATAATGATGGTTTCCGCTTCCGTGCTATGGACCCTAGCAGGGTATTGATGGTGGATTTGCGCTTCCCGCCAGAGTCATTCGAGGAATTCGAGGCCAATGAGCGAGTCGAGATAGGCGTGAACCTGGAGGACGTTGCGAAAGTATTGCGTAGGGCTGTTAAGGATGACAAGTTTGTACTTGAGGCTGAGGAATCAAAGTTCTCGATAATCTTCCTCGGGAGAAGTACGCGAAAGTTTGTCATGCCTATGCTTGATGTGAGTGCCGAGGATATACCTGAACCAACACTGGAATTCAAGGCTACAGCTAGGCTGATGAGCGACGTATATCGCGACATGATAAAAGATCTTGAGCTCATAGGTGAAAACATCAAGTTCTATACTGATGGGCAAAAGTTTGTAGCATCATCTAGCAGCGAGTTAGGCGAGGTTGAAGTCGAGTTTAGCATTGAGAGTGGTAGCCTACTAGAGCTAGAGGCTGAGGGCGAACAATCAGCAATGTATGGCCTAGAGTACTTCAGCGACCTGGCATCAGCTGCTAGAGTGGCAGATGCTATAGTGATAAAATTCTCGAGTGACATGCCAGCTGAAATTACACACGAGCTGCCGCAGGGCGCAAAGTTCTCATTCATAATAGCGCCGAGGGTCGAGTAAATGGCTGTTAAGACCATAAACTACCTAAGGAAGTTATTCCGCGACTATTATGCACGCAGTGCGCGTAAACTAGTGTTGCCAGAGGACTTCTATGCGCGTGAGTTCGCAGCGCAACTATGGGGTATGAAGAGCTACGTGAGGCACTTGTCATTCTCGTCTCGTGGTACGTTCGAGCAATGGGTAGTCGATAAGGCGCCGAGGCATCTCTACTACTCGTCGGCAGTATACAAGCATCCTGCAGCCCAGAATATGGATGAGAAGGGGTGGGTCGGCGCGGACTTAATATTTGACATTGATGCTGATCATCTGCCTAAGTGTCAAAGTAGCATAGTCGAGGTTGTCGACGAAAAGGTTGGTGTGAAGGCTAGTTTCGCGCCTGCTGAGTGTGTACGGGAAGCTGCATGGGAGGCTGTAAAGCTATTCGATGTGCTGGTCTATGAGCTAGGTTTTGACAAATCTCGTGTGTATATCGAGTTTTCCGGGCATAGGGGATTTCACGTTACCGTTAGATGTAAGGAGATTGTTGAGTGTTTTGAGGCGGATTCACAAGTTCGTAAAGAGATACTCGATTATGTACGTGCAGAAAGTTTTGATGAGCAGCGTGTGATGCAACATGTGGATAGTGAAGTTGGGCGGGGCAGGAAGCGTGTGAAACTATTCGAGTTGCCACCTAGTATCCGTGATGCTGGAGTACGTGGTCGCATAGCGAGAATTATACGGAGGATGGCCCTTAGGCGCGGCGATAGTGTAGTGGTTCGTATAGTTTCTTCTGAGCCTCTTGAAGCAGCAGCATTATATCGTAGAAATCGTGAGTTATTCGAGGAGTATCTATCTATAGCGTTTAGCGAGATACGTGTAGAGGTGGACCCGCAGGTAACCGTTGATACAAAGAGACTCATACGTATCCCATACTCGCTTCACGGTAAGACAGGTCTCCCGGTCATACCTTTGGATGTTAACCGTGTAGATAAATTCGAGCTAAGCGATGATCTATCGCCATTTAAACGGTTGGGAGATGTGCGTGTTCGAGCATTAGTGTCGACGCCTACTATAGAGGTTTTATCACAACGTTTGAAGCTTGAAGCTGGCGAGGAGTATAAGCTGCCTGCTCCGGTTGCGGTATACCTGCTGTGCAAGGAAGTTGCAGTCCTTGCTGGTGAGACAGGATGAGCGAGGAGGCTAGACCCGTATCGGAAGAGCTACTTGAGATGCTAGAGGATCCTTCTCGTGAAATACGTAGTGATATTGTTGTGCGTGTAGTGCGTGGTTTAACTAGTACTGCGTTGCCAGAGGGCCTCGAAGAACTAGCGCGTGAAATGTTTCAACTATGGGAGAGGATAGTTGAGCTATTCGTTGTTGAGCGCTTGACTCTCTTTGTTCGTGGCGAACGAGGTGTTTGCTCACGCGTTGGTATGGATTCGGAAGTGTGTACATTCGTCAAGCGTCTTGTGGAGGGTTTGAGAGCTCTACTCTTAGGGCTTGTTATTGTCGATGATGCTGGCAGAGTGTATGTTCGCTTGAGAATATCGCGTGAGATAAATGGTAGAGTGTTGCCTCGGGGTGCCATCATAAGCCTCGACCCTGGTGTCGCGTTGCTACTATACGCCATGGGGGAGTGTGAACTCGCAACGATTAAGCCTTTAAAAGGGTAGTTTCTTTGCTTCGCGGGGAGGAGTTGGAATGGCGAGGTACCCGAAGGTAATAGTGACGTTCTGCCCACGGTGTAGAACGCACACCCCCCACTCTGTGGCGATATACAAGCATGGTCGCCGTCGTGCACTGGCTCAGGGTGAGCGCAGGTATCGTGCAAAGAACAAGGGTTATGGTAGCAAGCGTAAGCCGGAGCAAAAGAGATTTGCAAAGACGACCAAGAAAGTTGTACTGAAGTTGAAGTGTCAGAAGTGCGGGTACACTCTACACCGTGAGGGTATTAGGCTGAAGAAGGCTGAGCTTGTGGAGAAGTGAGGGGTGGGAACCGTGGTCAAGAAGCTCAAGATAGCTATTCCGGAGCCAAGGAGCCGCTTCTTGCTGGTTCGTTGCCCAAACTGTGGCCATGAGCAAGTAGTGTTTAGCCACGCGACATTCCCAGCTAGGTGTCTTGTCTGTGGTACGGTGCTAGTGCAGCCTACCGGCGGCAAGGCTAAGATACTAGGTCAAGTGCTGAGAGTCCTAGGTTGACGTTCTCGCGAGGCACTCTTTTTAGACATAAGGGTTTGACGTTAACATCATCCTGGGGTGCGTATACATATGGTGCGTAAGCGCAAAGAACTCCCAGAAGTAGGCGAGCTTGTAGTCGGCACGGTGAAGAAGATATACGATTACGGTGCCTACCTCAATCTTGATGAATATGGTGGTATTGAAGCGTATCTGCCTTGGAGCGAAGTAGCATCAAGATGGGTTAGGAGGATTGACGAGGTTATCAAGGAAGGGCAAAAAGTGGTTGTCAAAGTCATACGTGTGCACAAGCAAAGGAAGACTGTCGACGTTTCCCTGAAGAGGGTAACCGAGGGTGAAAAGCGGCGTAAAATGCTTGAGTGGAAGCGTGCACAAAAGGCCGAGAAGATACTAGAGATAGCTGCTCAGAGACTTGGTAAGACTCTAGACGAGGCGTACGAGGAAGCTGGCTGGAAGATAGAAGAGTACTATGGCGAGCTAATGGCTGGTCTTGAGCAAGCGGCGATGCGCGGTCCTCAGGCACTGATTGAGGCAGGTGTTCCAGAGGAGTGGGCCAAGGTGCTCGCTGAGGAGGCGGCGCGTCACATAGAGATACGTAAGGTGCGTGTGGCAGGGCTCTTCACGCTTCGCAGCCTGGCTCCGGATGGCGTTGAAAGGATAAAGCAAGTTCTCCTTAAGGCGAAGGAGGCTGCCCTCAACACCGAAAAAGATGTTGAGGCTCGCGTCTACACCGTCGGGGCACCTCGATACCGCATAGAAATCATAGCGGTCGACTATAAGAAGGCGGAGAAGGCGCTCGCAGCCGCTCTTGAAACGGCAGAGTCTGTTGCCCGCGAGCTAGGAGTAGAGTATAGTTTCACCAGAGAGAAGAGTAAGTGAGGGGCCACGATATGAGATGGTTAATGCGAAAATGTGTTATTTGTGGACGTTACACACTCTCTCGTGACAAGTGCCCCGTATGTGGAGGCGAAGTAAGAGTACCTCACCCACCACGTTTCTCGCCGGAAGATAAGTACCTCAAGTATCGTTATCTTATGAAGAAGCTTGCTGGATTACTACCGGTCGGCGAGGAAAACGAGAAAGAGGAAAAAGAAAAGAAGAGGATGGTCGCTACCACGGGACAGACTTGATACCTAACCTGTATGCTACTATGTTTGTAATCCTGTGCAGCATATAGACCATGACTGCGAAAGCTATCGCCATAATAAGATTGGGCTTGTAGCCCGCCATGATGGTCAAGAGGTAAGCGCCAATTATGAAATCGAGTTGGTCTAGTATGGGTGCATGAGCGCCTCTTTCTAGCCCTAATCGTCTCTTGGTAAACGAGCCTACCATGTCGCCTATGAGTGCTCCTAAGCCAGCTATCACCCCGTAGTACGCGATAAGTGGGTTATTCAGGAGTAACGCGAATGTAAATGCTATTGATGTAGCGTATAGCATGGCGAGAGTAAACCCCTCAACAGTCTTACCGTCGCCTAATACTCGTCTTCCATCTGGAAGCCGGAGTCCCATGTCAATAGGGTGTCCACGAGAAATAAGAGTTGCAGAACCGTTTGCTACGAGCGCTGGTACGTAAATCGCTATAAAGACGGAGGCCTCTGCTAGCATTTTATGAGTACCATATTGGTGGTTAGCAGCAGCTCCGCAATAACGTTGCCTTTCTCGTCTATCACTAGCCTCCGGCGACTATCAATACGTTGAAGCTTCAATACGACATCAAAGTACTCTTGTATAAGCGTATAGGCGGGCGGCTCCTCGGCTCTTGTTTCGGGGTTTACGTGTACCTGGCTAGTTGCTATGCATGTACATGAGTATCTCTTTGCAATTTTGTTGATTAGCGTTGCCGTTAACGTCAATACGCGCGTTGAGATATCTGGTAAAAGTGAGGCATCTACTCGATAAGGACCCGTCAGAGTATCAATGACGATGCCGCATCCACCGATGTTCCGCGGGTTAATCTTTGCCAACTCTAGCGCATATTCCAGCAGATACTCTAGTATATCCAGAGTCGAGAAGGCTGTCAAGATCTTAGCTCTAGGGGGCAGAATCCGTGATGCTGCAGGTAATGTACTCACAGGTTCGCTTGTCACCAACAATATATCGTTTATCGCTCCTCGAGTATACAACTGCTTGATTATAGCTAGCGACATTAGCGTTTTGCCGCTCGCAGCCTCGCCATAGACTAGTAGTGGTGATCGCTCATTAACCATGTTGAGTAGTCTTTCGCACTCTACTACGATTCTCAATACCCCTGGTCCCGCATGTTTGAGAGTATGGGGGTTTACGGTAAAGCTTCACAACGGGGGTGTAGTCTATGGCAAGAATAAGTCTCGAACTCGAGCAAGGCGAGATCGTTCGTGTTATGGGTCCAGCTAAGCTCACAGTACTAAGAGGACGTGTTATGATACTTGGTGCAGTATTCTCCGAGAACGAGAGTGTGGAGATAGACAAGTTCAGAAGCTATGGTGTAAAAGCTATCGAGAATGCAGCATTGGCGGTGACACTTGGAGAGGGTAGCTCGCTTGAACAACCAGTTGAAGGCGAAGAGGTCATAGATGAGTGGGTTAGAGTTGCAGACGAAATAGTTGATGCAGTTAAGGGCGAAGGCGGTGTTGTAATAGCAATAGGTCCCACGGATGCAGGTAAGTCGAGTTTCACAGCCCTTCTGGCTAATCGAGGTTTACATGCTGGCTTAAGAGTAGGTGTAATTGACGCTGATATAGGGCAGGCGGACGTAGGCCCGCCTGGTTTCATTTCTGCCACTTTGGTTGATAGGAAGATACTTTGGTTAAGATGGCTTAAAGCTGAGGAGCTTAGGTTCATAGGCTCAATAGCACCGCATCGTCACGAGCGTAGAATACTGGCTGCTGTCGTAGATTTATACCATGTGCTTAGAGACAGAGGTGCACAGCTCATAGCAGTTGATAGCGACGGCTGGGTGTATGGCCTATCCGCGCTAGAGTATAAGATGGAGCTTATCCGCGTGCTTAGGCCAGCAGCAGTCGTTGTTGTCGGTGATGACAGTATTGCGAATGTTGTCGCAGGATGGACAAGAGGTTTCAAAACGAAAGTGTATGCTGTTAAGTCGCCTGCTGTCGTGAGAGTGCGTGACCGTGAGGATAGGAGAACGCTACGATCCGAGGCCTACCGTAGATTCTTCGAAGGGGCGACAGTGAGAAGCGTTAAGCTAACAGAGGTAAGCGTGATGGGCTCATGCCTCTTCATGGGCGAGCTACTCGACCAGAATAGGTTAGCGAGTCTATCGAGTGAGCTTGGTGTGCAAGTACTGGCGGGAAGTGAGAGCGTAGATTCGTTGGTTCTTGTTGTTGACAAGCAGCCTAGGCCGGGTGTCATCGAGAGATTATCGCAAGAGAAACAAGTCTATGTGATAACTCGTGGTTCTGAGCAAGGACTCTATGTTGCAGTCCTAGATAATGAAATGCGAGAGAGGGCTCCGGGTGTGATAACAAGCATAGACTATTCGAGCCTAGAGGCACAGGTATTGACAAGCTATCAGGGCGAGATAGGCGGCTTGATAATCGGCAACATTAGGCTTAGTATTGAGGCGGGGTTCGAGGAAGTCGGGCGGGTACAGCGATGCCCGTTGTGACCAGTTGTGAAGTGCGAGAAGAGTATTTAGAGAGTCTAGATGCCCTACCACGATTACTTCACGAGTGTGATGGAAAATGTAGTGTGATTGCAAGGTTTGGTGGTAAATGGTTTGATGCTATTGGCAACGTAATTTGTAATCGTGGTGCATTGTATAACCTTCTTGGTGCTAGGAAAGACTCTGAGGCATATGCAAAGCTGCTAGAAGCTATGAATGAGGCGTCATCTGCTAAACTACGCGAGGAAAGCTTCAGTGAATGGTTTGAAAAGGCTGATGCTTCGGTAGCGGAGCGTCTTCCTGCAACACGTTTCTATGATTGTGACGGAGGACCATATCTTACTGGCGGTGTAATCATAGCGTGTGTTGATAATGTATGTAATGCGTCCATACATCGTATAATGAGGGTTGGCAAGGGAGTGTATGGTGTTCGAGTAGTTCCAAGGCATCTGCATGCGCTCCTGGAGCGTAAGCGTCCTTTGCCTGTCGCCATAGTATTTGGTGCTGATCCGCGTGTAGAGCTTGCATCAGCATGCTCGCCTCCTCTGGGTGTATTTGAGCTAGGCGTTGCGGTGCGGTTAGGATGGAGCGGGCGTGTCTGCAAAACCCCGCTGTACGGGATTCCAGTGTCGTGTGACGCAGGTGTCGTGGTGGAGGGATTACTTGGTGAGCAGTTAGTTGAGGAGGGCCCGTTTACTGATATACTGTTGCTCTGTGACGAGAAACGGTTACAGCCTAGTTTCCGTCCGCAAGCTGTGTACCTTAACAAAGTTACTGAAAGGTTTGTATGGCAGATTCTTCCGGGTAGCGAGGAGCATAGGCTACTGATGGGGTTCCCTAGGGAAGCTAGCATATGGGATAGTGTGAGAAGGGCGACGGGCAAGGAGCCCATTGTTAGGCTGACTAAAGGCGGGGGCGGATGGCTGAATGCTGTGATAGCCTTCGACAAAATAGATGATGCGCTTGCTAGGCTTGCAGGCATAGCAGCCATAGCTGGTCACCCGAGCGTCAAGAACGTAATAGTCACTACAGCTGATGTAAACATTGATGATCCCGTTGATGTAGAGTGGGCTGTGGCCACGAGGGTACAGCATGACCATGATGTCATAGTTATTCGTGGCGTTAGAGGCTCTACACTAGATCCAAGCGGATCCGAAGGTGTTGGAACCAAGACTGTGATAGTGGCTATCCCGAAAGGCGATAAAAGCAAGTTCCTGAAGCCAAAGCTTCTGGGTAGTAAGTAGTAATGTATCTCACGCAGATAGAGGAACGGATGCTTAATGGAGAGTATGGTGAAGCTGTTCGCAAAGCTATGGAGATATTAGTTCGTATTGGTGAGGCGTTGGGAGCGCCAAGGTTAATCCCCGTAACTTCTGTCCATGTTTCTGGCATTTCTGTCAACAATATTGGTGTTGAGGGGGTTGAGCTCATAGAATGGTTTGCGAGGAACGGTGCACGCGTGTTAGTCAAGAGAGCTACCATTAATCCAATGGGGTTCGATCTTGATGGGATAATGCCCAGGGATAGCCGTGAATGGGCGCTTCAATTACGATTATTAAATGCGTTTAGGAACATGGGCTTCTCTACAATGGTGACGTGCACGCCTTATGATGCTGGTAATAGGCCTGGTCGTGGTGAGCACATTGCCTGGTCGGAGTCAAGCGCAGTTCTCTATGCTAATAGCGTACTTGGTGCACGTACGAATAGAGAAGGAGGTATAGTTGCGCTTGCGGCGGGGATAACTGGGCGTATCTATCTATGGGGGATGCACCTTGATGAGGAACGTATGCCGACTCACCTCATCCGCATTGTTGTGAAGGACGATGTGCGCAACGATCTCTATAGTGGTGTTGTTGGTGCTATTATAGGGTCTGTAGTAGACGGTATACCGTTGATAGACGAAGGATATCGTGTTGACGAGGCTGGTGTTAGGAATCTGCTTGCTGCGGCTGGCGCTTGGGGCTCGTTGCCTCTCATATATCTGCCAGGCGTTACACCAGATTATCGTGATGCTCGTTCCCGCTGTGATACGTGTGAACGTTTGGAAATCGACGATCGCGAGATTAAAGATTTTATAGAGCGTGTGGGTGGTTACGCGGACGAGAATGTAGATGCTATCTTTGTTGGATGCCCTCATGTTAACACGAGTGTACTAGACTATATCATGAATAAGTTGGAGAAGTGCGGCGGGACAAAAATACCGTTCTATGTTGCTGTCGGGGGTCATGTACCACGTGAGTATGTTGATAAAGGGCTTAGACTCAACATTAGAGTAGTACGTGGTACGTGCATGGTAGTTACTGAACTTTCAAGGCTGGGCTTAGAAAGCATAGCAACAAACTCTATGAAAGCGGCTTTCTACCTTCCCCGTAGGCATGGTGTACAAGTTAAGCTGGGTGAACTAGACAAGTTGGTATCAATAGCTTGTGGTGCGCATGGTGGTTAGAACATGATGACCCTAAAGGGGCGAGTCGTTGTGCCCGGAGTGGCACGAGGCAAATTGCTTGTCATTCCAGACAATGTAAGCTTCTATGGTGAGCTTGAGAAAAGAGACCTTAGTGGCAAGATTCTACTCGTTGAGGGTACGCGGGGCAGTACCGTAGCGCCTTACGTCATATACCGGATGTGTCGTCGAGGAGTTGCGCCCAACGCGCTGCTTATAGCGACGCGTGTAGAGCCGATGATAATAGCTGGAGCAGTTCTGGCAGAGCTGGTGCTGGTAGACTCGCTTGCAGAGTTAAACCCTGGTTTGAATCTACAAGCTCTTCAAGAGTATAACGGCGTTGATGTTGAAGTAGATGCTAATAGCGCCTCATTAGCGCGTATTACGGTGCCAGCTATTCGCAGATAGAAACTATATTCTAGCTTGTCAAGTTTAACGGCTACACTATGGGTGAGTGCGTATGGTGCAGGCTGTGTATGACAACGAGGCTAAGATAAGGCAGGCTACTATAATGCTTATGAGAGTAATTAACGATACCCATGTACCGAGAAACATTAGGCGTGCAGCAATGGAAGCAATAAAGCAGCTCAAAGACCCTACATTAAGCCCTGGCGTACGTGCTGCTAACGCTATAAGCATCCTTGATGAGATAAGCCAGGACCCAAACATGCCAGTTTACGTGCGTACAATAATTTGGAACGTAATCACCCTCTTAGAGACCGTGAAGGACTAAAGCACAATTGTTTTTGTTGGCATCGTGTGGGGCTTGAGTGATGGATGTTCAGACTGGAATAACGCGGGTACGAGTACGGGGAATCTATGCTACTGCCTTAACGAAAATACTGTTAGATGAGGGTTTCCAAATTGTACAAGCTTCTAATTTAATTGCTATGAGGTTTGGCTTGCCTCAGGTTCCTGCAGCAGCAGATGTAACTGTGAAGAGCATTGAGAATGAACCATCTCGGATACTTGTGATCGGGTTCCCAGTACATGCTGATCGCGTGGTTAAAGCACTATCAAAGTACATGCCGACATCGCCGTATTGGCGTTCAAAGCTAACCCTTTACTCGACTGTTGTTGGTCGTGTAAAGGGAGCTGAAAACGGTAAGTGTATTGTTGAGGTTGATGGTATAGAGCTTGAGCTTGTCAATAGTAGTGAAGAATGCGAGCCTGAGAAATTTGTAATTGGATATGTAGTTAAGGCTCCGATATTCCCTGGGGAAAGAGGCAGGCTTGTTGAAGGTGTGAGAGTTGTTGGCGATTATGCAATGGTCTATAAGAGTGCAAATGTCAAGGTGACGTTCAGTGAACACATATCGCGTGCTGATAGGCGCGCCCTGTTATCCTCGCTAGCTCTCGAGTATACAAACAGGGGTATCGGTGTTCACTGGCGTAGCAGCGCTCGCGATGCAGAGGATAGCATACTAAGGGAGGAGCTTAAGAAGCTCGTTGAGAAACTTGCAAGTGTTGAGGAGAAAGCCAAACAGATGCTAGAGGAAGGTAGAACAGGTGTTGTCAGCGAGGGCGAGCGAATATACATATACGAGATTTCCAGTATTGACAAAAGGAGGCTTGACGATATTCGTGATTCCATACTTCCGACCATACCGTGGCATCATAGCATTAAAAGCCTGGGCGACGAGAAGCTCAACGTGATTGTGGATTATGCGGAAAAGGTTCTTGAAATTGATAGAAGTGTACGCTCGAAACTACATGAGGGTCTCAAGCTTTACATAGTCGATCAGCTTCAGGGTAAGAGAGTGAGAGTTCACCACGTCAAACTTGATGGTAGTGTAGTAGAGCTTGGGGTAGCAACCGTACGTGAAGCTAGGATCGATAGTGGAGAAATAAGCTTGATACTCGAGAGGCATGTGAGAAGCTCCGGGGTATACGATGGTCTAGGTGTCGAGAAGGAGCCCGGTGATATAATAGAAACTAGCATAAGTACGTCTAGGTGGTACATAACCCACAAATATATATCGAGAGATGGTAACCTAAAGGGAGTGTATATAAACATTAATACGCCACCAGAAATTGCCCCAGGATATGTGCGGTACATAGACTTGTCTGTTGATGTTGTGAAGATGCCCGATGGAAGTGTGAAGATAATCGATGTAGAAGAGTTTAAAAAGTATGTTGAAGAGGGGGTTGTGCCGTCCGAGCTTGTCAACAGAGTTAAGGAGGTTGTGAGAGAGATTGCTGGCGTCGAACTGCAGATTTAGAGTATATCTTGTCGTCAGGGGTAAAGTGACAAGAGGTGTTGGAAAAGCCTCGAGATTCGTGACTGAGAATCTTTACAAGCGTTTGTTTCTCGACATTCTCGGCTGTGAGCCTTATCCGGGCACACTCAATGTGCAGATAAGCGATGAACTTGTGGTAAGAGCATATAAGACTATCATTGAGGAACTGGGGCCGTGTATGATCTATACTCCGAGAGACACTAGATATGGGCGCATACATCTTCTTGAAGCTTTAGTCTATGGTATCATACCGGGGATTATCGTTATACCGGAGCGCGGTGTTCACGATTATTCTCGTACTCTAGAAATTGTAGCATGTAGAAGAATTAGGGATATTGCTGAGTCCCTGAATAGTCTTGTCTATGTGGTTGTTGGTTGTGGTTTAATAAGGTGCTGGTATTTTTGGAGCAGAGCGATATTGAGCCTCAAAAGCTCAGGATTATAGTCTAGTCTAGTGTATCTCAAGTACTCGATTACTGTTGGGAGCGGGACATGTAGGGTGTTATAAGCACCTAATATATCGGTTAGTGTCGGTTCTAGTCTTTTGAGCTTCGACAGTTTATCTTGTATGATGCTACACTCGCCGGCAGTAGCTGCAAAAACGGGGTCAAAACCAAACGTCTTGCGGTATAGCGAGGCCAGGTCGGTTACAACGTGGAATTTACGCGAGGAGTATATCCTAATGCCCTTGTCGCCTATAAGGAGTATACAATCTTCTCTTCTGGCCTCACTTACCGGGTCAAGACTTCGTTTAATTATTACGCTCTCCCCTCCACATACGACACTTGCTAGGATACGCGCGAGAGAGTAAGATGCGATACTCTCGCTTGTAACAAGTAGACGTTTACATTCACATAGCTCGGTCCTGGCTACCCTAGAAGCTATGATAACGCTAGGGGAGAAGCCATCCGTGTATACCATTGGACCTATCCACACTTGTAGTTTGTACGTCACGATAAGCGGGAGGGGTGTAAGCCCGCAGAATACATTCCTGTACTTCTTTATGGCACCATGCGTCTCTGATGGTTTAAGGAAGAGAAGACGTAATCCTACTCGTTTAGCTTTACGCACTAGTGGTATCAAGTGTGCGTAGGGTTGTAGAACGTATATCCCGGGCTCCAAGCTAGCCAGAGCGTCTCCCTCCAGAACTTTGCCCCCTTCGCCCGCCTACCTAAACACTCGTAGAAGGTGTTTCTCTCACATGGGACTAATCCCGCCTGGACTATGATGTACTCTAGCTCGGTTGGATCGAGACCCCGGGTTATCTTGCCCTCTGTCGAGCCTATGACAGGTTCATTGTAGAAAGTACCGCCCAGATCATTGGCGCCTGCACGTAATGCTATGCTTGCGAGTCTCTTCCCTAGAGCTACCCAATAGGCTGTTATGTTACGAAGCTCACGTCCCAAAACAAGTCTTGATACAGCTATTATGCGGAGGTCATACAATGGTGATTGCTTCGCGGCTATGACTTCCTTGTACTTAGGGTTTTTAGCTAGTGCGGTGTTGCCCGGCCGCCACCTTATCGGTATAAAGGAGATGAAACCTGCAGTTTCTCTTTGAATACGTAGCACGCTTAGCAAGTGTATTGCTATATGCTTAGGCTCCTCTATGTGTCCATATAACATTGTTACATTGGAGCGTATGCCTATACGGTGTGCCATCTTGTGTACTTCAAGGTAGGTGGTGGGGTCTGACTTATACGGTGTTATTATGCGTCGTATGTTCTCATCGAGTATCTCTGCTCCGCCGCCGGGCAGAGCGTCAAGGCCAGCCTCCTTCAACTCCCACAATAGCTGGTCTAGAGGCTCTCCTAGACGACGGGAGATGAAAACTAACTCCTCGGCTGTAAACGCTTTGACCGTTACGCCCGGTACTTGTCTCTTAATCTCCTTGACAAGGTTTAGGTAGTAATCAACGCTAATATCGGGATTAAAGCCTCCAGTTACATGTACTTCCGTTATACCTTTTTCAATACGGAAACGCTTGACGATTTCCACTATCTTGTCTATCGGTAGAATGTAGGATCTACTGGCATCCTGTGCGTGGAAATTGCATATGGGGCAGTGTGCTACGCAACGATTAGTATATGCAACATAGAGATTGACAACGTATGTTGCATTTTGACCTACTATCTTCTCGCGGAGCTTGTCAGCTTGGTATAAGAGTTCGTGGAGGGGCTCAGTACTGAGAAGCTCCTCAACGAGTTTGGCGCTTATATGTTCTCCATTTAGGCTCCGCTCAATAACTTCACGCGCTACACTCTCTGACACGGTACCGCTCCGTAAAGAGCCTACATTTTGCTAACAAGTATTTCCTTTTACGCGGTAAACAGTGTAGACCTAAGTTGGGGCCAAGGCTTTTGGTTAAAGACAGCATGGATGCTGGTAAGTCGGTAGCTTACAAGGTATTTGAGAAAATGAAGGGTAGGCTTTCATATGTTGAAAGCGTAGAAAAGCTTCTACATGGAGAAGCTAATGTAAAAGCTATTGTTGATGCATTCCAGGAAGATCTTAACGTTATTGGTGCTTTAGCGAATATAATCACGGAGGGAGTAACCGGGCGCAGAGTGGGCTACATCATAAACATGATACTCAATTACACAAACGTGTGTACAGTTAGATGTAAATTCTGTGCTTTTCACGTAAAACCTGGCTCGCAGAAAGCGTTCACAATTACTCCTAGCGAGGCGGCGAAAATCGTTAGAGAGCATTATGAGCGTTTTAGGATACGTCAAGTGCTGGTTCAAGGTGGTGTTAACCCAGAGTTGCGTCTTGACTACTTTGTAGCTCTCTTCCGCGCTATAAAGGACGCTGTTAAGGGGCGTGTAGCGATTCACGGGTTGAGCCCGGTTGAGATAGAATGGCTTTCAAAGGTAGAGGGTGAGTCCATCAAAAGAATACTTGAGGAGTTGCGTAGTGCCGGGTTAGATAGTATACCGGGTGGGGGTGCTGAGATACTCGCGGAGCGTACTAGGCGTATATTGTCACCGCTTAAGGGTCTACATGATTCATGGTTGCGTGTGATGTCTGAGGCTATGAAGCTAGGGATACCAATTAGTGCCACAATGATGTATGGGCACATAGAATCTCTAGCTGAGCGTGCCGAGCATCTTATCCGTATACTGGAGCTTCAACGCAAATATGGTAAGATAATGGCGTTTATAGCCTGGAATTACGAACCCGCTGCAGAGCTGAAAAAACTAATACCATATGCTGCTACTGGCATTGAACACCTTCGTGTTATTGCTGTTGCTAGGTTGGTATTTCGCGACGAGATAAGGTTCATACAGGCTGGATGGCTAACAGCTGGGCGCGAAGTCGCACAGCTTGCGTTATGGTATGGGGCCAATGATTGGGGTGGTAGCCTGTACAACGAGAAAGTGTTGCCAGCAGCTGGTGTAGAATTGCCACTGTTGGTCCGGGAGAGTATTGAGAGGATGATAAGAAGCGTGGGCCGCGAGCCATACGAGCGGGATAATTTCTACCGGCCCGTGAGGTAGCTTGCAGGAAGCATGTTGGTGGAGAATGTGGTGCCGCGGCCGGGATTTGAACCCGGGTCACGGGCTCGAAAGGCCCGCATACTTGACCGGGCTATACTACCGCGGCTTTCCATTATCGTCCTGCCTCGCTAGGTTTCTAATACTTTACTAGGCCATCTTGTTTTTACCCTGGTATAACGCTTTAGTGTAGGGTGGTTGCAGGCTTGAAGGTATGGGAGGCTACAAGAAAGCCCAGGGTAATAGTGCTGCCAGACGCGTTCATAATGGATGTTCGCGCTAGGATGCGCGACAATGAGGAGGGTATCGCGGTTATAATTAATGATCCTATCGAAGAGAAAGTGGTTGGATATCTTACTAGGCGCGAGATTATACAAGTAACAAGTCATCACACCAATCTGCGTGCAAAGGACTTAGCACTAGATTATCCGGTTGTTACACAAGATGCCGACATTGACGAGGCGTACAAGCTGCTTGTGGAGCATAAAGTGGATTATATGCCGGTTGTTGAGAGTAAGAACAACCCCAAGCTAGTGGGCGTCATAGGTCTCGTCGACATTGTTAGGGCTTTGTTGGCAGCCGGGTATGAGCCCATAGCTGAAACTGTGGCGGAGGTCATGACTACAGACGATCTAGACAAATACCTCACGACTCCCGACGAGCCTATAACCAAGGTTTGGAGCGATTTCGTGTACCGTGGTATCAAGGGTAAGGTTGTCATAAGGAGTAAGGAGGAGCCGTACCCAGTAGGCATGATATCACTGAAAGAACTTGTTGAGAGTGGCCGCTGGTTCTTCCATCGTGAGAGTGAGCGTGGGCTAAAGAGTGTTGCAAAAGTTAGAAGGCTTATGGTGCGTGGAGCTGTTGTTGCAACCCCCGAGACGCCCATTAGTTACGTTGCGAAGGTTATGGTGGAGAACGAGTTTCCTGTTATTCCAGTGGTTGATGAGCAGGGTCGTGTGATAGGTGTTGTCACGATAGAGGATGTGGCGAGGGCTTACCTCGTAGGTGCGAAGCCCGGTAGAGTTAAGCCTGCAAAGAAGGCTGCGCTGCCTAAACCTGTTGCACCCGAGGAGAAGGTTACATACGTTAGCCGCGAGAGTGTCCTAGAGCAAGTCCTTGTTGCAAAGCCTGCTGTTGAAGAGCTAATTGGTGTACGTGCAGCTGACATCATGCGTACAGAGATGCCGGCAATAAGCATCAACGATACTGTTGAGCATGCTCGCAGGGAAATGATTAGACGTAAGACGAACTACCTTCTAGTCGTCGATGAGAAAGGTAGTATCGTTGGTGTAGTGTCAAAGTGGGCAATGCTGCGTGCTCTTGGATTGAAGGGTCCTATTTGGCGCAGACGCATACATGATAGAATGTTCATCGACTATGTAATGGATACGGACATACCTAGAGTATCTCCCGATGCATCGATTGAGGAAGTTGCGGCAGAGATGGTCAGGAAGGGCGCTGAGGTGGCATTCGTTGTTGACGAGAAAGGCAACATAATAGGTTTCGTAACGAAGGATGACATCGTAGATGCATATGCAAGAACCCAGATAGGTAGAGCACTTGTAGAAAATGTAATGACGCCTGGACGCATAGGTATAGTACACCCGCACCACAGCCTATACCATGTCGTGCAGAAAATGAAGAACTTCTATCTGGACGCACTCACGGTATATGACGGTAGCCGCGTAATTGGCGTAGTCTCTGCCAACCGGCTGCCATTCGTGGCCCTAGAAGATGCTACAACCGGCATGAAGAGTAGGAGGCTTGTATGGGTACGCAAACTTGTAAGAAGCGCGGCTCGCAAAGGAAGGTACGTGAAAGTTCTTCCACTATTAGCCATTGACGTCACAGTACCTCTAAACGTGAGCGTGAGTCCAAAGGATGACGTAGTGAAAGCGATAGAGCTAATGAAAGAGTATAATGTCGATGGTATCCCAGTAGTTGATGAAGAGGGGCGCGTGCTGGGTGTTATCTGCAAGAATGACATCCTAAGGGAGCTCGCACGTACAGCAAGGCTCAGAAAGGCTGTTGCAGCCATGGCCGAAAAGGAAGAGAGCAAGGAGACAAGGGAGACAACAGAATCATCTCAAGCCAAAGCTCAGTAGAGAAAAGCTTTTATTCTGCTCAACCACTCTTTGGTTATCCTGGAGAGCGCGCGGCGGTCGTCTAGCCTGGACTAGGACGCCGGCCTGCCAAGCCGGAGATCCCGGGTTCAAATCCCGGCCGCCGCACCACCCACCTTCTCTTCTCACGAATCACCAGCCTAAGGGATGCTAACCCAGGTCACTCTAGTCGTATCAAAAAGCCAGTAATGTTATTAGCCTAGACCATTGTTATTGGTGGGCGGTGACGCTAAACATGCAATTCTGTCCAAAGTGTGGAGGTATAATGATGCCTGCAGGGCGTAGCGACGGTAAGATAATGCTAAAGTGTACGAGGTGTGGACATGAAATGGTTGTCGAGGCGGCTGCTGTTAGTCGTGATTTTGTGATAGAGACTAGAGTTCCACAAGAAGAAAGAGTGATAACAACATCTAGGGTCAGCAGTGGTGGTAGAAGGCGTGCAAGGGATCTTGAAGAATGGGAGCAAGAACGTGAAGAGTATAGAGAGATACTACTTGAGCAGCTGCAGCAAGAGCTTGAGGGCGGAGAGGAATAAGAGCCTTGTAATGACGAGACCGTTTTCGCCATTATTATCAGCTTGTCATACTCTCAATCTCTGAGCTTCAAAATTTAACTGGTTTTCACATTCATCAACGTATCCAGTATAGCATTCACGAAGTTTCTTGGCTTTCTTTGATAGTTTATCTGCAATGTATGTTGGTATAGGTAGCGTTGCACGCCCCCTCAGTAATCGCTTTACTATTGAAAATGCTGTCATTAGCGATATGCGGTGACCTGGACTTACATAGAGAGACTTGCCTCTATGGTGTAGAATCAGTGCAACTGTCTCGTCGCCTATGCAAAGAGCATCCATATTATGATACTTGCAGTGTTGTCCTGCTAACCTTTTCTTAGCTACACCTATACTAGGAGTGTCAAGCGCGACTCCTATGTGTGTGGCTATGCCTGCTTTTCTTGGATGGGCTCTTCCGTGGCCATCAACAATTATTATGTTGGGTTTGGTCTCAAGCCTGGAATACGCCACGTATGCTAGAGGAGCTTCGCGGAATGCAAGAAGACCCGGAATATATGGTACAGGAGGATGGCCTATAGCCACCCTAACTTCTTTCACACGGAGTGACGGGTATGTAAACACGACTATAACGGCTATACCTATCTCACGGTGGCCTGGAAGATAAGCTAGGTCAACTCCACCAATGTATTCGATTTTGTCGAAATCATCGTGAGTTAGGGCATGGTGGGCTATCATTAATTGAAGTTTGTAAGCCCGTGCCACATCAAAACTCAACTTCATTGTCTTACGCCACTTGTTGCTATCCGCTTACTCTCCTCAATAGCAACTATTCTTCCGTCAACTCTCTTTATCACAAGTATGTCTATACCGTCTCCCGATATTGCATCACGCTCAATAGCAATTCTGACAGCTTTTTCTGCCAGCTCTTTTGCTTCGTCAATGCTCATATCTTTGCGGTAATTCGCCTCTAGTATACCGATGGCAATAGCTGCGCCTGAGCCCAGGGCAGCGTAATCATCTTCGATTACCGAGCCGACGGGATCCATGACGTATAGGTGGGATCCTGTCTCGTCAACACCGCCTACCAGAACTTCAGTAATGAATGGGATCAACTTGCTAGCATATAGAATGTTGGATAGCAGCTTTGCGGCAGCATAGACACGAGCTGGTTTACCGGTGCTCACTTCGTAGTATTGTATTTCTGCTGATAATATGCGTGCGAGTGCCTGCATATCAGCGTATAGACCGGCGAAAGCAATGCCTATTCTATCAGTTACTTTAAACACTTTCTTGCCAGCCTTACTCACTATAAATCCTCCATAGCTGACGCGCTTCTCCGAAGCCAGTACTACACCGTCCTTAACTCGTATACCCACGGTTGTGGCGCCAATACCGTACTCTGCGTAACTCATGCCTCTCTCCCCAAAGCCGAGGGATTGTACGCGAGTATATCACCTAGTTGGTACTTATGAATAGTTTCGGTTACCAGACCCTCATATTGGTGTATGTTTGTACGCTTGCAACTCATATCCCACCATAGATGTAAATAGTGTAGGGTGAAGGGATGAAGAAGTGCCCTCTCTGCGGTGCAGAGAGTGTGATACTTGATACAGCAACGGGCACCGTTGTGTGCACATCGTGTGGTTATGTACTTGAGGAAAACGTGGTTGACGTTAGTGGGGGTACTGGTTATCGAGAGGATGTTACGGCAGTGCAGCAATCCAGGACGCGGTATAAGCCTATAGACGTAGATTACTCACGGCTTATAGATGACGAAATGAGTAGGAGGAGAAGAAAGCTAGAAAGGTTGGCTAACGTGAGACACGCAACCGACATCAGCATACTTACATCTGTAATCGAGCGTATCCGTTTAGACACTGTAGACGGTATTACAAGGATTCTCAAGCTCTTGGAGGAAAAGGGAGGTCTTAAGAAAAGAAGCAGCAGGATGAAGTTAGCTGTTGCGCATGCCCTCTACGAGTATGTTAATGGGCGCTATCCTAACCTCCGGGAATTAGCCAGTCTCTACTCGGTAAACGAACTCAACTTGAAAAGAGCGTTTAGGAGGTTGATAAGATCGGGACTAGACAGGGAGATCGAGAAGACTATCAAAGCAGAAACGTGGCTCTTAAGTTGATATAAGCCAAAGTATGTAGTTATGCAGTGATGGGATAGTATGTTGAAAGAGAATGTAGGTGTGCAAGGCAGGAATGCGGCCAAGCTTGACGTGAATACCGTGGTTCGATTGTTTAAAGAGACGCATATACCGTCAATAGAGGAGGTTGTTGAGCGCATAGGAAGGAGGTATAGGAGGCTACGCCCAAGACGGCGCGGGGCAAAGGGACTAATAGAATTTGAGTTAAAACGTGTAGAGCTCGTATACAATATACTACGAAGTGTATTCGAAAAGCTTGCAAAACTGCCACCAACAAAATACATGAATGAATATCATGCTCTCCTCATAAAGAGCATCTACGGCGATGCATATGATAAAGCAATTGAGAGAGCAAGATACGCTTTAAGGCTCTTAGAACAACTTTGGAATGACTACCGTCTATTGATAGTTACGGCCGAGAATCCTCGTGAAGCTGCAAGGTTACGCAAAGAGGCAGCTGGGAGAATGATATCTGTATGGAGGCGGTATAAAAAGCATGTAGACGTTCTAATCGAGGTGAAAAACGAGATTATAAAGACTCACGTGGTTTCTGAAAATCTTCCAGTCATAGTAGTTGCGGGCATACCCAGTGCAGGCAAATCAACTCTAATACGACGCGTATCAAGCGCTGAACCCGAAATAGCAGCATATCCGTTCACAACAAAGACAATAATTGTTGGTAAGCTGCGTTGTCCGCAACTAGAGACATACATTGTCGACACACCAGGTATACTTGACAGGCCTTATGAGGAACTCAATGATATAGAGAAGAAGGCATATGTTGCACTACGCGCATTGGCAGATGTAATCGTTTTCTTAGTGGATGTATCTCCAGAACGCATACTTGACGTTCAACAACAATACCATATATTGGATCAAATTCATGATACGATAGCAGAGCCGGCAGGCACCGATATAATAGTTGTAATCAATAAGGTTGATGTAAAAGAGGAGGCTGCATTAAAAGAAGCAGTAAGCAATGCATTAGCGCGTGGCTTGACTGTAATTGAAATATCAGCTTTAACTGGGCATGGTGTAGACATGTTACTACAACTTGCTTGTGATAAGGCGTTTAAACATTTTATCAAGAGGTCAAACCTATACCTCGAATTCGAAGAGTGAAGGGCTTGTCAAGCTCACCTTTAAGTTCATACTTTATGCCAGTCAGCTTCTCCACTACTAGCAGGTTTGTGTAGGCATGTAGCGTGAGCTTCGCGCCGCCAAGTACACTCTCACCTTCAGCTAAGGCGGCAAAGGGAATCAGCATATCCGACGCGTGCCTATCGAGCGCTTTGCCGGTCTCGAGATCTTCAATTAACTTTCTCGCTGCTTCTTCACCAACACGTTCAGCAGGTTTACCTTTGGCGCCAAGGGAGTCGCCACCAAGTACGCTATTTTCCGTTTCAGCATAAACTACAATTCCGCTACCAGGGCCTAGGTGAGGGTCTTTACCCGGAGTGTAGTACTCGAGGTCAATTTTCAGTGGTACGTCGGGATACCTTGCACGAATAACACTTGCAGCAGACCTAGCTTGACGCTCAGCAACGTGTTTGGGTAGCCGCACACAGTGCGATAATCCTTTGAAAGCAAGCACCTCACCACGCTCCTCTAACTCTATGCTATGTAGGCGCCTGGGTGGATTATCGACCCTGAATATCACGATACCGCCACCCTTCGGATAGTGACCACGACGCTTCACTATGATATCGAAATGATATCCGAACTTCTCTAAAAGAGGGCGAAGTACAAACCTAACATAATCCACGGGAGGGCTCCAAGGTACGTCTGTTCCGCCTCTAATTTCGACTTCTAGCGGTTCGGGTACAAATGCTGCTACCGGTAGCAACGCTTGCAAAACGAGCGTTACGCTCCCTGCAGTGCCAATATCAAAACGATACTTGCCGCCACGTAACTCTCTAGGCTCAAACACGATGCTAGTCGAACCTAGTTTAAGCCCTTCAACTCTAGCGTTAGTGAGAGCCGCTACAGCACGGATGGCCGTCATGTGTTGCCTTTGGAGTCCAGGGTTCTTTCTCTTAGCACGTATGTTATACACGCGAAGTTTGATACCCAGTACAGCCGCCAGTGCTACACTAGTTCGGAGGATTTGGCCTCCACCTTCACCCATGCTACCATCTATTACTACCTCGCGCAAGCTTCACACCTCCGTTACCCTACGCAACCTTTCCACGCCACCAATGGACTCGATATACTCTGCCACAGAAGGAGGAACTAACGAACGCCACTCCGCATCACCTTTAAGCATCAGCCTTCTCACAACAGTTGCAGAGTAGCGCTCGCGATCAAACATGGGAGGCGTTATCACACAGTAGCCATACTCGAAGAACAGCCTGGCAACTAACGGGTTACCTGACACTACACAATCAAATCTCGGAACAAACATTTCAACCCACCTAGGCCACACGAAGTTGGTCTCTATATCGGTAACAGGGATCATGAAAACGCGGCTAAGATCAATACCAACGTCCTTCAAGCCTAATCTGAGCATCTCTATGCGCTCGCCCGCCGTGAACGGATTCGAGAAACTATGGCTCTTCTGAGCCGAGCCAATAACTATAATGACTTCGTCAAAGCGCTCTAGGACCCACTTTATAAGCCTAAAGTGACCCCAATGTGGAGGCTGAAACCTCCCGGGGAGCAATGCGCGTTTTACACCCTTGGTCTTTTCATGCAAATCTCGTCACCTCCCGTGATGCTCAGCTTCTCGGCTGCAGAGCCCATATACACGGCAAGCTCGACAAAGTCGAAACTATTGTAGTATACCGTAAGTTCACCCGGCTTTGCCTCGCTAAACGTTTTGACACACTTGGCACGTATGCAGTCATTCCTTATGCATATAATCGTGTGGCCATCGACACATACATTTTCGAGAATTGTGTCTTCTCTAGTGGCGGATAGAGCGACGTTACCGAACTTGTCAATGTGTATGACATCCAGACAGTAGCCGTCATCAACCTCCCTGACGCGTCTGATATCGAGTTGTACAAGTCTATCGATGCTAAGTGGTGAGCCGAGAGACTCGATATCAACGCCTAATGCTAGCATCGTAGCTGCAGGTGCAAAGATATCGCGCCCGTGGAAGGTGTATGAGGTTGGCTTCAGCCAGAACCTATCGTTATCAAGTATAACCGCTTTTACAAATCCATCGCGCTCTATGACCGGCCATAGCACTCCATTATTTGGCCCTACGAAGAAATAGTTACGTGTCTGCACAGCTATTGGTTCGCGGTTACTACCAACACCGGGGTCAACCACGACAAGGAACACAGTGCCACGTTTAAACAGCCTCAGACTAGAGTACAGTATGTAAGCACCAGCATGGATGCTAAAACTCGGTATGTCATGGGCAAGATCTACCACTTTAACCTTGCCACCGCTAAGAAGCTCTATAACCGCATGTACTTGCCCTACATAAGGGCTTCCTGGGCCAAAGTCTGAAAGGAATGCGATCATGCCCGTCAAACTACCGCCCGATATACTGCGTTGCTTAGACCATAGGGCTGAAACGCTCTTCGCCTATAGTGTGGAGGAGAGGCACAGGAAAATTGCTGATAGATACGATGTCCTACCCTACATGGTTGCTAGGTACGAGGAGATATTCGATACTGTAGAGGAGGCTATAGAGTTTCTTGCCATGAAGCCCAAGGACATACTAAGAGCTATACGCGTCAACACACTCAGAACTAGCAAAGACGTGGTACGCGAAGTACTGGAGAACAAGGGGTTCGTTCTAGAGGACTACTGGATACCCTATACGTTGATAGTAATTGAGGAGCCTTTATCGGTGGGTGCGACACATGAATACATGCAAGGACTCTATTATAACCAAGGCGCTGGGTCTCAGGTACCAGTCTACATAACGGATCCTAAACCTCTACAACATGTGATCGATCTCGCGGCTGCTCCTGGAGGCAAAGCGACACAGATAGCTCAGCACCAACGCGATACGACGCCTATAATAGCATTGGATATCTCGCCAAGAAGATTAGCATCCCTAAAAAACAACGCTAATCGGCTTGGAGTGAAGAGTATCGTAGCGCTCCTCATGGATGCGCGTGAAGCGCCTAGAAAATTAAAGCAAAAATTCGACTATATCCTGCTAGATGCGCCGTGCACGGGAGAGGGTCTACTCCCTCTAGATCCACGTAGACGCAAAACAAGGACACCCATAGATCTTGCAGACAGGGCTTGTCTGCAGAAACAAATGCTAGAAGCTGCACTAAAGCTAGCTAAAGAGGGTGCACTAATAGTCTACACAACGTGCAGCATAGCGCCGGAGGAGAACGAGTACGTGATATCAATAATACTAGATAAATATGGGGACAAAGTCGATCTTGTGGATCCTCCGATAAAGCCCCCTATATACAATCGCGGTATTGAAGAGTATAATGGCGTCAGTTTTAACAGCAAAGTTAGACGTTGTATTAGGCTTCATCCTACGCGCACGAGGACAGAGGGCTTTGTGATATGTGTGCTAAGAACGAGAAAAACATGAAATGTAAGTACCATGTGGATGATAAGACCACTACTCGGCTACTAGAGAACGTGCTAGCGTGCTACCTGGACCAACCTTACCACAGATTATTACGCGAGTACGTGGTTGTAAACGTAGTTTTAGAAGATGGGCGCATTGAGATATTATTGACCCCGCGATACTCTGCAAACCTGCTTTCTCTGCTACCCTGTGAACACGTGTATACAATGGGGTTACATGTAGCTAGCATACACCGACGTGACCTGCGTCTACATTTATCGTTAGGCCAGCTCATCGAGCACGTGATAACCCGCTCTTACATAATAGTTAGAGAGAAGCCTCTACGCAAGCTATTGTACGGTCGGCAAGTCTTTGTAAGTGAGGACGAGTACATCGAATACGTACCACCTCCACGAGAGGAGTGTAAACGAGTAGCAGTGTTAGACGAGAACAGAAGATTTGCGGCATGGGGGGTTATACGTCAGGCTAGTGGAGGCAAGCTTCTTATCAAACCCTTGGTTGACGTGGGCTGGTACCTGAGGAGCGGGGTGTAGCACGTAATGGCATTCAAGGATGGCGACTTTGTGCTTGTAGAGTACAGTTTGAGGTTAAAGGACACAAACCAGCTGATTGATACAACCAGTGAAGAAGAGGCCAAGAAGGAGGGTATATACGACGAGGATAGAGTATATGGCCCAGAGCTAGTGATAATAGGAGAAGGCAGGCTCATACCTGGTCTAGAAGAAGCGATAAAGGAGATGAATGTCAACGAGAAGAAGGAGGTTGAAATACCACCCGAAAAAGCGTACGGCGTACGCGATCCGAATAAAGTGAAGACGTACAGTGTTAAACAGTTCCTAAGGCACGGTGTAAGACCAGAAATAGGTAAACTAGTTGAAATAAATGGACAAGTTGGGCGCATAATTGCTGTCGAAGGCGGACGTGTGAAAGTAGACTTCAACCACCCTCTCGCTGGTAGGACTCTACTCGCAGTCATACGTGTGGTAGCTAAACTAGAGAAGGACGAGGATAAGATAAAACATCTCGTTGCGAGGAGGCTGCGTGCAAAGCCCGACTACATAGACGTAAACGTAGACCGCGAGAATGGCGTAGTCACAATAAAGATGAAACCGCAGGCAGCTCTGCGTGCAACACCAAGCACCAAGGTGGTGCTTCTAGACGAGATACGCCGTTACTTCGATTGGGCTAGGCGCGTCAACATAGTAGAGGAGTACGAGATCCGCGCGGAAAAGAAGGAACAGGAGCAGCAGTAATGAACCTCAATAGAAACTAAAAAGTGGTTTAAACTAGTCGATGACTCCTGTTATACGTGCTATTCTCTCGGCAGCTTCCCATGTTAATCCGCTTTCGCCAAGGATTGTGTAGCGTTCGGGTCTAACCCTGTGCGCAATAGTTAATGCCTTTATTATGTACTCGTCTTTTATGCCCAGTTCGCGTGCTGTTGTGGGTAACCCTATCTTGCGTAGAATCCTCCTTATACGCTTCCACGGTCCGCCATGCAAGTACATCATCATTATCGTGCCTATTGCCACCTGCTCGCCGTGCAATGCAGGCTTGGGAGCTATCATGTCAAGAGCGTGGCTGAAGAGGTGCTCGGAGCCACTGGCGGGTCTAGTAGAACCCGCTATACACATTGCAACGCCGCTACTTATCAAACCCTCAACTACTATGTGTGCAGCCTCTATTCCGCCCCTACGGATTGTTATCGCGTAGCGTATCACGTGTCTCGCCGATAGTAGCGCTAGACTTGCTGCATACTCGCCGTAGTACTCGCCTTTCAATTTATGTGCAAGCTTCCAGTCGCGAACAGCCGTAAGCTTAGCGATAAGGTCTCCGCTACCAGCGCGGAGAAGCCTTGATGGAGCCTCAGCTATTATCCTCGTATCGGCAATTATTGCTATCGGAGGCTTGACTTTCATGGACACTGGGCCGTTAACACCCTTTATAGACGCAAAAGGAGACGCTATACCATCGTGAGACGCCGCTGTAGGGACGCTAACCATTTCAACGCCTAGCTTGAAAGCAACGTATTTTGCAATGTCTATCGATTTCCCTCCCCCAAAACCTATCACGACACTAGGCTTGTAGGCTCTTGCCTCTTCTAATGCATGTTCCGCATCGTCCGCAGTAGAGGACTTCACGATGACGAAATTGTACTCTATCTTGCTCCTCTCAAGAGACTCTTCAAGCAGATTGTGGTATTTCTGGTAAACATGTGGACCAGTTATAATGATGGCATTTGAGCCTAGATCGAGTTGCCTTATAGTATTGCCAACTTCGTTTACAACGTCAGTGCCAATCAGTATACGTTTAGGTAGCTCTATCTCGTGTCTTCGTTGCACGAGTGTACTCATCCCACGCTCTCCTTTAATCCGTGCATAGTTTAAGAGCCAAGCCCGGGTGGTTAAACTGTTAGCACCCTCTCGTATGCAACGCGGACTGTTAGAAACCGGCACGACTACAGTAGGCTTGAAGCTACGTGAATATGTTGTGCTAGCGGCGGACAGACGTGCAACGGCAGGTTACTACATTGCACACAAGAAGACACGCAAGATAGTCAAGATAACCGACTATATGGCGATGACGACGTCTGGTCTCGTTGCTGATGCGCAAGTGCTAGCAGAGATTCTAAGAGAAGAGCTGAGATATTACGAGTTGACGACTAAGCGAAAACCCAGTGTCGCGGCTGCCGCTAACATGTTGGCTGCGATAATATTCTCTGCTAGAATGTATCCCTATATTGTGCAGCTCTTGCTCGGAGGCTACGATACTGCACCCAGGCTGTTCAACATTGACTGGTTGGGCACGGTGACGGAGGAGAAGTATACGGCCACAGGCTCTGGCTCGCCGATTGCGATTGGCGTGATAGAATCCGGCTACCGTGAAGATATGAAGGTAGACGAGGCTGTCGAGCTAGCCGTAAAAGCTGTCAGAGCTGCTATGGAGAGAGATGTGGCCACGGGTAACGGAATAGACGTGGTAATCATAGGAAAGGGAACTTTTATAACCCGTGAGTACCCACCACGCTAGCAACGGCTACGGATTCTCAAGTGTTTCTTCCGAGCGTGAAAACCCATGTACCGTGTAGGCGAGCTACCCCTGGCGCTACAACAAGCGATTAGCAAGCATGTCCCGCCGGAGGCTATGATAACAAGGATCGAGTTCGAGGGGCCAGAAATAGCGATATACGTGCGCAACCCAGCTGTTATAGCGTTTAGGCCCGAGATAGCGAGAAATCTTGCAAAGGAGCTAAAGAAGCGTATAGTATTCCGCGCTGAGAAGGATGCAAGAAAACCGCAGCAAGAAGCCATAGAGATAATCAAGAGTATTGTACCGCCAGAAGCCGAGATAAAGACAATAATGTTTGACGAGGTTCTCGGGGAGGTCATAATAAAGGCTAGGAAGGTTGGGCTGGTGTACGGTAAGGGAAAGACCATCTACAATAAGATATTCGCTGAGACGGGATGGAGGCCAGTTATACTAAGGGCTCCGGACAAAGAGTCTGTAACGCTTAATGGCATAATTGACTACATGTTACGGCAAAGTAGCTATCGTTCACAGATACTGAAGACTATGGGTGAACGCATACACCGCGGTGTGCTTTTCGAAAACCGTTATGTTAGAATCGTGGCTCTCGGAGGCTTCATGGAAGTCGGTCGCTCGGCGATACTCGTCGAGACCAGTGAGAGCAGAGTACTCCTAGACCTTGGAGTAAACCCTGGTGGCACAGGCTACGATATGTACCCTAGGCTAGACATTGACGAGATAAGACCAGAGGAACTCGATGCGGTGATAATCACTCATGCACACTTAGACCACATGGGCCTAGTACCCTTCCTCTTTAAGTATGGATTCAAGGGCCCAGTCTACGTAACCAAGCCGACACGCGACCTAATGGTACTCTCGCTATTCGACTTCCTCGATGTCGTAACCAAGGAGGGTAGAAAACCGCCATTCAGCCAACATGATATACGCAAGATGATATTGCATACTATAGCGCTCGACTACGAGGAAGTTACGGATGTCACGCCAGACATCAAACTAACATTCTACAATGCAGGCCACATACTAGGCTCGGCAATAGCACATCTCCACATAGGCGAGGGGCTACACAACATAGTCTACACGGGTGACATGAAGTATGCAAACACACGCCTCTTGACAAAGGCTCACACGAAATTCCCCCGTGTCGAGACACTAATCATAGAGTCGACATATGGTAACAAGAGGCAACAGAAGAGGAGTCAAGCCGAAGCCGAGTTAATCCAATGGATTGTTAGGACCATAGAAGCAAAGAAGGGTAAGGTACTCATACCAGTGTTGGCTGTCGGGCGTGCCCAAGAGATAATTCTCGTAATAGTAGACGCCATCCAGAAGGGATATCTCAGGAAAGTGCCGATATACATCGATGGTATGATAGACGAGGTCACAGCTATACACCTAACGTACCCCGAGTATCTCGCCCCGAGTTTAAGAAAGAAGATACTCTACGGCGAGAACCCATTCACGGCAGAGTTCCTGATAAAAGTTGAAGGTGCGCAGATGAGAGAGGAGATAATCAACAGCTCAGAGCCAGCAGTAATCATAGCAACTTCTGGTATGCTTAACGGAGGCCCCTCTGTGGAGTACTTCAAGAACCTAGCTCACGACGAGAAGAACACGTTGATATTCGTAAGCTACCAAGTGAAAGGTACGCTAGGCAGACGCGTGCTAGAAGCCGGCAAGGGCGGCAAAATAACACTAATAACACCTGAAGGCAAGCTCGAGACAATAAACATAAACATGGATGTTGTAGCGATCGAAGGCTTCTCCGGACACTCAGACATAGACCAGCTGATAGCATTCCTCCGTGACATAGAACCGAAACCCAAGACAGTGATCCTCAACCACGGTGAACCAGAAGCCATACGCAAGTTCCGTAGAAGAATTGAAGCCGAGTGCCGGCCGGGCGGAAAACTAGAAGGGGCGCCATTCTGTGGCAATATCTACACTCCGCAGATACTCGATAGTATAAAGCTCGTCTAGACGCTCCTTGCGTACTTCCATAACCTGTCGCCCATATAATGGAGTCGTTTACTCACCACGCCCCTCTCCATATTGGCGACCTCAGAACTATCCACAAGCGCCTCGTGCACAGCTATAGGTATACGTTTTACAGGTTCAAGTATAACGACGATATCTCCCCGGTTGAACTCGCCCTCGACGCTGACAATACCTGGTCTCATCAAGTTCGCGCCACGTGTTAATGGTCTTACAGCGCCCTCATCAACAATTATCCTGGGCAGCCAGTCTACCCCCACGTCAAGAAGGTAACTAATCAATGGTATGAGCTTGTTCTCGATGCGTGCAAACGCAGGCTTACCATCTATTATGTAAAGCTCTTCAATACCCTCTTTCTTATCCGAGATAACCTCTACATCTGGTTCGCTACTCAGGGGTACCTCGGGCCAACGACTCTTTATCTCCTCGAGGAGTTTACGACGATCGCGTTTGGATAGCTTCCATCGTCTCAAGTAATTCCCCACCCCAGTAAACCACTTAATTCAAGCACGTTAGGTGGGTTGCGGGAGTAGAACCATGGTTGAGACGACGCACAAGCTACTCGAGGAGAACCTAGGTAGCATTGTACTCGTGAAGCTACGTGGCGATATAGTTGTTAGAGGCAAGCTCAAGAGCTTCGATCAGCACCTGAATCTCGTCCTCGAGGAGGCCGAGGAGATAAAGAGCGATGGTAGCACGAGGAAACTAGGCACACTCGTTATAAGAGGGGATAACGTGGTACTCATATCGCCAACAATGGCGTGACTCGTGGAGGTGAGATGGTATGTCCAAGGGTACACCCTCGTTTGGTAAAATGGGTAAAGGCAAGACACACATACGTTGCAGGCGCTGTGGCCGCCACGCTTTCAATGTGGCTAAAGGATACTGTGCTGCGTGCGGCTTCGGTCGTAGTAGTAGGCTACGCCGCTACTCGTGGATGAACAAGAAGGTTAACCGCGTGCGCATCAAGTGACGTTTCTTGCTTCAGCGGGTAGGCTATAAGGGCTTGTTTAGTGCTCCGTGTTACCGGGTTCTAGGTTCAAAACTTAGGGTGAATGCCTTGGCTAGACAGAAAAAACAACGTTTCAACGTTCTTGAGCACGAGTACGTACCGCCACACAGAGTGCTGAGCCCAGAGGAGGCGGCTAGAGTGTTGCGCGAACTAGGTGTAGAGCCCTGGCAGTTACCGTGGATAAGCTACAACGATCCTGTGGTGAAGGCCATTGGAGCGAAGCCAGGCGATATAATTGAGATCAGGAGGAAGAGCCCTACCGCAGGTGAGATCATAGTATACCGTCTCGTCGTGGCTTATAGCAGGAAGTAGGGGGTGAGCACGTGGTGGCCCAGCAGGTCGAGTGGAGACCTTCGGCAGACGATCGCTGGGCGATAATGAGGGCGTTCTTCGACGAGTATGGTCTTACAAAACAGCATATCGACTCCTACAATAGGTTCTTGGAACGCGACCTACTGGAGATTATCAAGTCCTACTCTGTGATCGATGTAGGTGGGCAGTATAAGCTAGAGATAGTATTGGATGGTATCAAGAGTGGTTTAGAACTCCTCGGTCCGCCTATGGTGCGTGAGGGTGATGGTAGCGAGCGTACGGATGTGACTCCTCTTGAGTGCAGGATACGCGACCTTACGTATGAGGCGCCGATACGCGTCCGTGTTAGGCTTATAGAGGGAGTAGTCGTCGACGAGCAGGAAGTAGTGCTTGGCATGCTCCCAATAATGCTTAGATCTAAGGCTGACCCTCTCGCACGCTGCTTCTATGAGAGGGGTAACGTAAAGGAGTGTTATGAGCTGCTCATCCAGAAAGGTGAGGACCCGAGAGACCCAGGAGGCTACTTCATAATCAACGGCTCTGAGCGTGTAGTTGTGATACAAGAGGAGCAAGTGGTCAACCGTGTTCTCGTTGACAAGGGTAGGCAGCAGACAGGCGTCAAATTCACGGCTAAGGTTATCTCGTTCCACGCAGGCCTACGTTACCAGCTCATACTCGACATGCATAAGGACGGTACTCTGCACGTCTCTATGACCCGCGCAATAACCAAGATACCCTTCGTGATACTCCTGCGTGCACTTGGCCTAGAGCGTGACCGTGACATTGTCCTTGCGATTAGCACGGATCCCGAGATACAAAACATGTTGTATCCAAGCCTAGAGCAGGCACGTGCAATCGCAACACAGAAAGAAGCTCTGGAGTTCATAGGTGCTAGGTTCCGCGAGGGTATAGGCAAGCCTAGCGAACAGAGAATACGCGTTGCCGAGCACGCACTAGATAACTTCCTACTGCCTCATCTAGGCACGAGACCCGAAGATAGGCTACGCAAGGCGCTCTTCCTAGCAGACATGGCTAGGAAGCTGCTCGAACTTGCAGCTGGGCGCCGCCAGCCCGACGACAAAGACCACTATGCTAACAAGAGGCTCCTCCTAGCCGGCGACCTTATAGCCATAGTATTCCGTACAGCGATGCGCTCTCTCTACCAAGACATACGCTCGCAACTCGAGCGTGCAAAAGCGAGAGGAAAGAGGATATCACCGCGGACAGTCATACGCCGTGACATCATAACTAACAAGCTACACGATGCTCTTGCGACAGGTAACTGGCCGGGTCAGCGCACTGGTGTAAGCCAACTATTGGATCGCACCAACTGGCTCTCAATGTTAAGCCACCTACGTCGTGTAGTATCCCCGCTTAGCAGGAGCCAGCCACACTTCGAGGCCAGAGACCTGCATGGTACCCACTGGGGCCGTATATGCCCATTCGAGACGCCTGAAGGACCGAACTGTGGTCTAGTCAAGAACCTCGCGCTAATGGCTTACATCTCGGCTGGTGTAGACGAGAAGGAGGTAGAGAAGGTAATACGCGAAAACTTCGAGATAATTGATGCTGAGGAACTGTTACGCAAGCTTATCGAAACCGAGGATGTAAGCGAGTTCCTGCCATACTACATGGAGGTAACGTCAAAGTACACTAGGGTCTACATCAACGGACGTCTCATAGGCTACTATCCCGATGGCGAGAAGCTAGCCCAGGAGATTAGGAGGCTCAGGAGAGAGGGCAAGCTACACTACGAGGTAAACGTAGCCTACTACCGTGACGTCAACGAGCTGTACGTCAACACGGATCCGGGCAGAGTGCTAAGACCACTCTTCGTAGTAGAGAATGGCAAGCTGAAGCTGAAACCTGAGCATATAGAGAAGATCAAGAAAGGTGAGTGGAAATTCACGGATCTATTAAAGCATGGAATAGTTGAGCTTCTAGATGCAGAGGAGGAGGAGAACGCCTACGTTGCTCTAAACCCAGAGGACATAACGCCCGAACACACGCACATGGAGATATGGACGCCCGCCATATTCGGTGTAACAGCGTCAACAATACCATATGCCGAACACAACCAGTCGCCACGTAACACCTACCAGGCAGCAATGGCCAAGCAGGCACTTGGCCTCTATGCAGCCAACTTCCAGATAAGAGCCGATACTCGTGGCCACTTGCTACACTACCCAGAGAAGCCACTAGTGCAAACACGCGCTCTTGACATAATCGGGTTCAACAATAGGCCAGCAGGCCAGAACATGGTTGTAGCTGTGCTAAGCTTCACTGGCTACAACATCGAGGACGCCATCATAATGAACAAGTCCTCTATCGACAGAGGTCTGGCCAGGTCCACGTTCTTCAGGCTGTATGCTACGGAGGAGCGCAAGTACAGTGGCGGTCAGAAGGACCTCCTAGGCTGTATAGACGATCCGCAGAGGAGACCAGGGTGTATCGACATCAAGAGCATAATTGATGCGAAGCCTCCGATAGCCTACCGCAAGCTAGACATTGATGGTATTGTGAGCCCAGAGGTTGAAGTAGAGAGCGGCGAGGTATTGATAGGCAAGACGGCACCGCCAAAGTTTAGCGAGGAGTTCCGCGAGATAGCTGTCAGCACAGAGAGAAGGCGCGATGAAAGCGTATCAGTGAGGCACGGCGAGCGCGGTACCGTAGACACAGTCTTCATAACGGAGACGAACGAGGGCTTCAAGCTGGTAAAGGTGCGTGTACGCGACCTCCGTATACCAGAATTCGGTGACAAGTTCGCATCAAGGCATGGTCAGAAAGGTGTGATAGGATTCCTCGTGCCACAGTATGACATGCCGTTCACCGAGGACGGTATAACACCCGACCTCATAATCAACCCACACGCATTCCCATCCCGTATGACTCTAGGACAGCTACTTGAGACCATAGCCGGTAAGGTAGCGGCGCTATCGGCTAGGCTGATAGACGCTACGCCGTTCTTCAAGGAGCCTGTTGAGAATCTACAGCTAGAGTTGCTAAAGTATGGCTTCTCGCCCGATGGCACAGAGATAATGTACGATGGGCGCACCGGTGAGATGCTGAGACACCCAGTGTTCATAGGCATTGTATACTACCAGAAGCTGCACCACATGGTAGCGGACAAGATTCATGCACGTGCTACGGGCCAGACGCAGCTACTCACAAGGCAGCCTACGGAGGGTAGAGCTAGGGGAGGCGGTCTACGCTTCGGTGAGATGGAGAGGGACTGTCTCGTCGGTCACGGTGCTGCAATGTTGCTACGTGAGCGTATGTTAGAGAGCAGCGACAAGTATGTGATGTACGTGTGTGAACTCTGTGGCCACATAGCATGGTTCGATAGAAACCGGAGAGCATTCGTGTGCCCAATACACAAAGAGGAGGGCAAGATATCGATAGTGGTTGTGCCATACGCGTTCAAGCTACTACTGCAAGAGTTGATGAGTATGGGTATAATGCCCCGCCTCCGCCTAGCACCAAAGTACGAACTTGGGAAGAAAGGTAAGGGTGAGGAGTAATGGTTGAAGAGAAGATCATCAAAGAGATCAAGTTTGGCATTCTATCGCCAGACGAGATCAGAAAAATGTCGGTAGTTGCCATAACGACAGACCAGCTCTACGACCCCGACGGTAGGCCGATACCAGGCGGCCTAATGGATCCAAGGTTGGGCGCTGCCATACCAGGGCAAAGATGTGAAACATGTGGTAATGACTACAGGCTATGCCCTGGACACTTTGGGCGTATCGAGCTCGCGTTACCTGTGATAAACGTTGGTTTCGCTAGGCACATCTACGAGATTCTAAGGGCTACCTGCCGCAACTGTGGTAGAATCAAGCTCCCGGAGCGCGAGTTAAAGCGCTACCTCAAGCTCCTAGAGAGGTTGAAGAACAAGTGGCCGCTACTAGCGAAAGCACTGATTAACGAGGTAAAGCAGCGCGCGGCGAAAACCACAGAGTGTCCGCATTGCAAGGAGCACAACTACAAGATTGTATTTGAGAAGCCATACAAGTACTATGAGGATAGGCCTGCTGGTCGTGTACCACTAAACCCGCGTGAGGTAAGGTCAAGGCTCGAAAAGATACCAGACGACGATGTAAAGCTGCTAGGCCTGGATCCAAAGGAGGCTAGGCCAGAGTGGATGGTGCTTACAGTCCTGCCGGTGCCACCAATACACGTTAGACCATCTATAGTTCTAGAGACCGGTATCCGTGCCGAGGACGACCTGACGCACAAGTTGGCGGATATCGTGCGCACTAACGAGAAGCTACGCGAGACTCTAGAAAGCGGCATGCCACACAGCGTCATAGACGAGTGGTGGAATCTACTACAGTACCACGTTGCAACCTATATTGACAACGAGCTGCCCAAGATACCGGTTGCGAGACAGCGTGGAGGTCTAGGTAGGCCACTCAAGGGTCTCGCTCAGAGGCTCAAGGGCAAGGAGGGCAGATTCAGAGGCAACCTTAGCGGTAAGAGAGTCAACTTCTCCGCGCGTACTGTGATATCTCCAGACCCAAACATAAGCATAAACGAAGTTGGCGTGCCAATCGAGATAGCGAAGATACTAACAGTGGCCGTGAGAGTTACGCCGTGGAACATTGAGGAACTCAGAAAGTATGTGATTAACGGCCCTGACAAGTGGCCCGGTGCGAACTATGTGATAGACCCGAGAGGCCGCAAGATAGACCTGAGATTCGCTGATAGAAAGAGTATAGCCGAGGCTCTCCAGCCAGGATGGATAGTTGAGAGGCACCTAAAGGATGGTGACATAGTCCTATTCAACCGTCAGCCATCTCTACACAGAATGTCAATAATGGCTCATATAGTCCGCGTATTGCCAGGTAAGACGTTCAGGTTGAACCTGCTAGTATGCCCGCCATACAACGCCGACTTCGACGGCGACGAGATGAACCTACATGTGCCTAGGACCGAGGAGGCGCAGGCTGAGGCTCGCGAGCTGATGCTAGTCCAGTTCCACATCCTAACGCCACGCTATGGCGGTGTGATAATAGGCGGGCTGCAAGACTATATTAGTGGTGCTTACCTGCTGACGAGCAAGGCTACAATCCTAACACTTGACGACGTAGTAGATTTGCTTGCAGCGGCAAAGTACGAGGGTGAGATCCCAGAGCCAGTGATACTCTCGCCAAAGAAGCTCTGGACTGGCAAGCAGCTAGTAAGCCTCTTCCTACCGAAGGACTTCACGTTTAGGGGTAAGGCTAAGATAAGCTCTGGTGCATTCGCGTGTAGCGACGAGTTATGCTGGAACGACAGCTACATAGTAATAAAGAACGGTGAACTCCTCGAGGGAGTGTTTGACAAGAAAGCCATTGGTGCAGAGCAGACTGAGAGCGTGCTCCACCAGCTGACAAAAGAGTATGGATTCGACTACGTAAGGCGACTCATGGATACACTGTTCAAGATGTTCCTGAGATACATAGAGAAGCACGGATTCACCATGACGCTCGAAGACGTGGCGTTGCCGCCCGAGGCTAAGGAGCACATACGTGAGATACTAAAAGAGGCTGAGAAGAAGGTCCAGGAGCTAATCGAGCAATATCGTGAGGGTAGGCTCGAACCAGTACCTGGCCGCACGCTTGAAGAGACGCTGGAGCTAAAGATCATTGAGGCGTTGACAGACGCCCGTAGGAAGATAGAGCAGTACGTGGCAGACGTTCTTGACCCATTCAACAACGTATTCATTATGGCTAGGACTGGTGCCCGTGGCAACGAGCTCAACATAACACAAATGGCTGCGATACTAGGTCAGCAGACTGTGCGCGGTGAGCGAATATCCCGCGGATATAGAGGCAGGTACTTGCCACACTTCAAACCAGGAGACCTAGGTCCAGCTGCACGCGGATTCGTATATCACGGATTCTACGATGGACTAACGCCGACAGAGGTGTTCTTCCACGCAGCTGGCGGCCGCGAGGGTCTAGTAGACACTGCCGTGAGAACGAGCCAGAGCGGTTACATGCAGAGGCGTCTAATCAATGCCCTGCAGGATCTACGCGTGGAGTATGACGGTACTGTGAGGCTACCGGACGGCACTCTAGTGCAGATAAAGTATGGTGAGGATGGAGTCGATCCAATGAAGAGCGCGCACGGTAAAGCAGTAAACGTTGATAGGGTTATAGAGCGAGTAATCGGCTGGAGAACGTAGCATGCCGCAGGCCCCGCAGCAATATTTGTATGAGTGGTCGGAGCTCGAGAAGTTAATCCACGAGGATCTAGAGTGGGCGCGTGCCAAGCTGCCCAAGAAGATTTTCGATGAGCTTGTTTCTAAACTACAATCGACTACTAGCAAGTATGGGCTGAGTGTAGATGAGGCGCGTAGAATAATCCGTGAGGTTGTCAACGAATACGAGTTAAGCCTTGTAGAGCCTGGCGAGCCCGTCGGTACAGTTGCAGCGCAGTCCATAGGCGAGCCAGGTACGCAGATGACTCTACGTACTTTCCACTACGCAGGTGTTAGGGAGTTCAACGTTACTCTCGGTCTACCTAGATTCATTGAGCTAGTTGACGCGAAAAAGGAGCCATCGACACCAATGATGACCGTCTATCTTGATGAGGAGCATAAATATGACCTTGAGAAGGCAAAGGCAGTTGCTCGTGCAATCGAGTATACTCGTGTAGAGAACGTCGCAAGTGAGGTATACATTGACATGGCAACCTTGAGTATAGTCGTGAAGCTAGATAAGACGATGCTAGAGGATAAGGGCGTTACAGTAGAGCAGGTGAAGAGAGTTCTAGAGAAACTGAAGTTGGGTACAGTCCGCGAAGATCCTAACGATCCCTACACTCTCAGGATAGAACTGCCCATAGAGTCCATGGGTGCAATTAACATTATCGAATTGCAGAAGAAGAAGGATAGAGTGCTAAACGCGAAGATAAAGGGTATAAAGAAGATAAGGCGCGTTGTAGTTCAGAGTGTAGATCTGCCCGATGGTAGAAAAGAGTACTATCTGTTGACTGAAGGTAGTAGCCTAAAGGAAGTGCTTGAGGTTCCTGGTGTAGATCCTGTACACACGATAACCAATAACATCAGGGAGATAGAGCAGGTGCTTGGCATAGAGGCTGCTCGATACGCGCTCATAAAGGAGATGAAAGGCGTGCTAGATGACCAGGGTCTTGACGTTGACATTCGTCACTTGATACTAGTTGCCGATATCATGACGCAGACTGGTAGGGTTAGGCAGATAGGTAGGCATGGTGTAAGCGGTGAGAAGCCAAGTGTACTCGCGCGTGCCGCCTTCGAGATGACGGTGCAGCACCTCTTTGATGCTGCAGCTAGAGGCGAGGCTGATAGAATTCTAGGAGTGACTGAGAACGTGATAGTTGGCGGTGTTGTGCCAGTAGGCACGGGGATAACTGAGATATACATGGTGCCACGAGTTGAGCCCCTCACCGGTAGGAGTAGGGAGGGTGGCAGCGGATGAGCCTGGCTAGGGCGGTATCGGAGTTTGAGCGTGAACTCCTAAACGCCCTAAAGACTGGCAAGGTCATACTCGGCACCCGTAAGACCCTCAAACTGTTGAAACTCGGTAGGCTCAAGGCAGTTGTGGTTGCAGCAAACGCGCCACCGGAGGTAAAGCAGGAGATACTATACTACGCGTCGCTAGGCGATATACCAGTGTATGTGTATCCAGGCACTAGTGTGGAGCTGGGCGCTGCATGCGGTAAGCCGTTTACAGTGATGAGCCTAGGCATAGTTGATGAAGGGCAATCGAGAATCGTAGACCTCATCCGCCAATACGCTAGCCAAGCCAAATAACATAGGGTAGAAAACCGGATATACACTCTCACCGCCCACCGGGCTTTCGGATGGAGGTGAGCCTCGGGGGTGCCGAGTAACGAAATCAGGCTAACAGCCGAAGAGATCCGCTACATGTCGCTTCTTCAGGACTTGACGGGTGCAGTAGCCCGCGACTGTATAATAGACGCAGAGAACAATCGCATTATATTCATAGTACGTCCGGGCGACGCAGGCAAGGTAATTGGCCGTCGCGGCACAAACATTAACAGGCTACGCAAGATTTTCAACAGAGATGTTGACGTAGTAGAGTATGCCGATAACCTAGAGGACATGGTTCGCAACATATTCTCCTCGGCAAAGATACTGGGCATGAGGCTTGTCACACGTGGCGACAAGAAGATACTCTACGTTGCCGTAGACCCCAACGACAAGGGTAAGGCAATCGGCCGCGGTGGCAGGAAGATATCCCTCGCCAGGCTAGTGCTAAAGAGATACTTTGACATTGACGACGTGCGGATAAGGTAAGATTCGCCTATAAACCAGAATCCAGTCGAACCCCAGAGGGGTAGCAGAACTTGACGGGCAAGAAGTCGCCCAACGGTCTATTCGCTGCAAGAAAGCTACGTAAGAAGAGGCTCAAGTTTAGGTGGAGCCAGCGTGAGTTCAAGATACGCATGCTAGGCTTGAAGAAGAAGTATGACCCACTTGAGGGTGCACCAATGGCGCGTGGTATCGTACTAGAGAAGACCGGTGTCGAGGCGCGTCAGCCCAACTCGGCGCTGCGAAAGTGCGTGCGTGTGCAGCTAGTTAAGAACGGCCGTGTTGTAACAGCCTTCGTGCCTGGCGACGGTGGCCTCCTAGTAATTGACGAGCACGATGAGGTTCTGATAGAGGGTATTGGAGGTCCCCGTGGACGCTCTATGGGTGACATTCCAGGTGTGAGATACAAGGTGGTCACGGTTAACGGCGTCTCGCTAAAAGCTATACTAGAGGGTAAAAAGCAAAAGCCGACAAGGTAATGTATTATAAAACAAACATTGTTTACAGAGAATAATTAGCTAGGGGCACTGCAAACGCAGGAGTGGGAGTTTCCGGTTCTAACTTCTCACTTGTCTGGCTACGTTTCGCCCTCCTATCTCTCACTATAAAGCCTAGGTTCTAGATCTAAGAGTGTACAGCCACTGGTGGTTCTAGACGGTCTCGTTATCATTGTTTGGCGGATTGTAGTCTTGGCGCGCTACTAGACATGAAGGTTCCTGTGTATAACTCTCATAAGGGATTAGCGTCTTGGGCTCTTGTGAAATTGTGAAAATGTTAGAATTCTTCTTCCTCCTCCTCTTCTTCCTCAGATTCTTCAAGCTCCTCGAGCTCTTCTAGTATTGCGGCGTGTAGTCTCTCTTGTTCATCCACGAGCCTCTTTGAGACGTATATCGGCTTCTCCGCTAGTAGTGCAAGATAGATTGCATGGCTCGGTATCATCTTTTTGCGTAGTGTTATGCCGCCTAGGTCGAACTCAATTACGGCTGTGTAGAGTCCGGTGTCGTGGTTGAACTCGTTTATTACTACGCGTGTTAGTCGGTCTAGAAGATCCTTTATGAAGTCCTTTAAGTCTACAAGTGCGTCAAACACGCTCTCTCGATTCGCGTACATGGTATAACTTGTGCCCTCTTTCATTTTATGGACTGCGCTTGCTACTTCTGGCGGTATACCGTACAACCGGAATATGCGACCATCTTCTAGTCGGAACTCTAGTATCCAGCCTGCGTTTGTCACGCGTGGTTGTACATCCTCTACTAGTAGGTTGACGTCTCTGCCCGGTGGTGGCGGCAAGCTAGGTCCCGGGGTGATAACGCTAGAATGAGGCCTATTTGCAGCACGGCTTTATAAGAGGTTGATGTGGCGGCGTTTACCCCGGGTGCAGGTATGTCTAGTGCGGGTCAAGCCACGCAGCTTGAGCCCAAGCCCGAGGAGCCAAAGCTCTTTGGCAAGTGGAGCTTCGAGGGCATAGAGATTCGCGACCCAGGTTTAAAGAGGTATATCTGTCTTAAGCCTGTATGGTTGCCTCATACTGGCGGGCGTCACGAGCATAGAAGGTTTGGCAAGGCAGAGGTGCCTGTCGTAGAGAGGTTGATAAACAAGCTAATGAGGCCCGGCAGGAACATGGGTAAGAAGCACCTCGCTTATAACATAGTTAAGCATGCGTTTGAGATAATCTACCTTAAGACTGGTGAAAATCCGATACAGGTTCTGATACGTGCTATCGAGAATGCTGCTCCACGTGAGGATGTCACGCGTATCATGTACGGTGGTATAACTTACTTCGTTGCTGTCGACGTCTCGCCGCAGAGACGTGTTGATGTAGCACTTAAGCATCTGACGGAAGGTGCAAGGATGTGCGCATTCAACAACCCAAGGCCTATTGAAGAGTGTCTAGCTGACGAGATCATAGCGGCTGCTAACAACGACTCGAGGAGCTATGCTATACGCAAGAAAGAGGAGATAGAGCGTATAGCTCTAAGCTCACGCTAAAGCTTATAAACACCTTTTAGCCAAACCGTCGCACGAAGGGTGGTAGACGGCATGAGCGAGAAGAAGCCACACTTGAACTTGATAGTCATCGGTCACGTCGACCACGGTAAGAGCACGCTAGTAGGCCACCTACTATACCGTCTAGGTTACATCGACGAGAAGACCATGAAGCAGCTAGAGGAGGAGGCGAAGAAGAGGGGTAAGGAGAGCTTCAAGTTCGCCTGGATCCTTGACAAGCTCAAGGAGGAGAGAGAGCGCGGTGTCACTATCGACCTAAGCTTCATGAAGTTCGAGACCAAGAAGTACTACTTCACCATCATCGATGCTCCAGGTCACCGCGACTTCGTCAAGAACATGATTACTGGTGCCAGCCAGGCAGATGCTGCGCTCCTAGTCGTATCGGCGAGGAAGGGTGAGTTCGAGGCCGGCATGAGCCCAGAGGGCCAGACCCGTGAGCACCTAATTCTAGCCAAGACGATGGGTATCGAGCAGCTAATAGTGGCGGTTAACAAGATGGACGCCACCGAGCCCGCGTGGAGCAAGGAGAGGTATGAGCAGATAGTGAATGTCCTAAAGAAGTTCATGAAGACGCTAGGCTACAAGGTCGACCAGATACCATTCATCCCTGTATCCGCGTGGACCGGTGACAACCTAATCGAGCGCAGCCCGAACATGCCATGGTACAACGGCCCAACGCTAGTAGAGGCCCTAGACATGCTACAGCCGCCGAAGAAGCCAGTTGACAAGCCACTACGCATCCCAATCCAGAACGTCTACAGCATACCTGGCGTTGGTACTGTGCCAGTCGGCCGTGTTGAGACTGGCGTGCTAAAGGTAGGTGACAAGGTCGTCTTCATGCCACCGGGTGTCGTCGGCGAAGTCAGGAGCATTGAGATGCACCACGTGAGGCTAGACCAGGCTGAGCCCGGCGACAACATTGGTTTCAACGTAAGAGGCGTATCCAAGAAGGACGTCAAGCGTGGCGACGTAGCTGGCCATGTTGACAACCCACCCACCGTCGCAGAGGAGTTCACTGCTAAGGTGTTCGTAATCTGGCACCCAACAGCAATCGCGCCCGGCTACACGCCAGTAGTACACGCACACACCGCCAGCGTCGCCTGCAGGATAACTGAGATCGTAGCCAAGCTAGACCCAAGGACTGGTAAGGTCCTAGAGAAGAACCCAAGCTTCATCAAGCAGGGTGAGGTCGCCATCGTCAAGTTCAAGCCGATAAAGCCAATGGTAGTCGAGAAGTTCAGCGACTTCCCAGCGCTAGGCAGGTTCGCAATGAGAGACATGGGTAAGACTGTCGGTATTGGCATCGTGATTGACGTGAAGCCTGCAAAGGTCGAGATCAGGAGCAAGTAAAGCTCTTTTCACACAACCTGGTATCCTCTTTTTAAGCCGTGCTTACGCACCACTCCGGGGGTTCTGGGATGGCCGCAGTACCCATGGCTCGTATCAAGCTCTGGAGTCCCGACGTTCAGAGTCTGAACGACGTTGCCCAGAAGATAGTGAGTATAGCCAAGAGGATGGGCGTAGAGGTGCGTGGACCCATACCATTGCCGACAAAGAGGCTGGTAGTCGCTACCCTAAGGCTGCCCCACGGTGAGGGCTCGAAAGTGTGGGATAAGTGGGAGCTAAGAATACACTCCAGGCTAATCCTAGTAAGGCTAGATGAGAGGCTAATGAAGGAGCTGATGAGGATCAGGGTGCCCGAAAACGTACACATAGAGATAAAGGTGCCACGTGCACGTCCACGTTAGCATCTTTTAGCTAGAATAGGTTAGCATCCCATTAACGCTGGATTTATCCCGGGTCCCAGAGTGTAGGTCTCGAACTGGTGCCGGGGTGCCCGAGCGGCCTAAGGGGCCGGCCTGGAGAGCCGGTGGGGGGCTACCCCCGCGCGGGTTCGAATCCCGCCCCCGGCGCCACTCCTGCCTCCCGTGTATGTTCCTATTCGTATAGTAACAATGGTTCGAGGGTAGTCTGGTCCAATGTTAGTTAATGGTAGTATGGTGTTCTTTTAGACAAACTTGGAGTGGAGTGTACTCTCTAAAGTTCCTCCGATTAGAACCATCTTGGTTCTAGTCTAGTTCTCTGACTAATGTGTATCCTCGTGGGTTTACGCATTATTGACTACCTGCTGGTGTCTAGCTACTTGTATAGGCAGTTCTTGGCTGAAACTGCAATGTGGTATCGTCTAAAGCGTCTACGTGTGGTGTGGTTAGGTTAGGTATGGCATGTTGCTGTATATTGGAGTATTTGTTCTTAGGCTAGCTTAGGCTAGAATAGAGGTGTAATGTAAGGTAAGTTGTAGTTGGTGAAGGGATGCCAGGGGAAGTGGTAAACTAAACATGATGTAGGAGAGGAGAGAGCAAGAAAACGAAAAAGGTATGGTGGTTGGTAAGGTGTCTGAGTGTTCACCCGCTTTACTCGCACTTGGCGACGCGGCGTAGAGCCTTTCTAGCGAATTCCTTCTCTTCGGGTGTTGCTCTATCCTCGTAGCAGAACCACCAGTCGTAGCATTTGAACTGTTTGAGGCGCTCCTGTGCTTCTTGCTCGGTGGCTGCTGGGGGTACGATGAGGTTATCTCCTATTAGCTCGTTGTTTGGCCAGTTTGCTGGTATTGCACGGCCATACTTGTCGCTAATCTGTAGTATGTGGACGAGCCTCAGTATCTCGTCTACGTTGCGGCCAGCCTCGGTCGGGTAGTATAGTATTGCGCGGATTACGCCTTTGTTGTCGACTATGAAGACTGCGCGTACTGTGACGGTTGGAGCGTGGCTTGGGTGAATTAGGCCGAGTTTCTTCGCTACCTCGCCAGTAGCGTCGGCGATTACTGGGAATGGTATCTCTACGCCTAGTTTCTCGCGTATCCACTCGACCCATTTGATGTGGCTGAATGTGCTGTCGATGCTTAGGCCGATGAGCTCCGTGTTTATCTTCTTGAAGTCCTCATACCTCTTTGCGAAGGCGACAAACTCGGTGGTGCATACCGGTGTGAAGTCGGCGGGGTGGCTGAAGAGTACAAACCACTTGCCCTGCTGGACGAAGTAGTCTGGTAGTTTGATCTTACCCTTGTGTGTCATTACCTCCATCTCTGGGAATCTCTCGCCGATCGAGGGTATCTGGAGGGGCATCTCTGTACACACCCTCCAGAGATAGGCTAGCCTAATCTCATACTAAAAGCATACCTGGGACGTATAACTGCGGAACGCATATTAATTAGACTCTAACCGGCTAGGTTAGACAAGCTAACATGCATGTTAGAATATCCAATTCCGCTTGTTGGAGTATTGCATGGCGAATATTGCAGGAATCGTGCAACGCGCGGCAATTCACGCAGTGATGCACGTAGGCATGGTTGTGACGGTACTTCTTGATGATCAAAAGTAGAGTGGGACAGCACCTCTCAACTTGCTATACTATTCATAACCCGAGGGCGTCCAGCACAGCCTCGAAATTATTGAGTGTAGGGTTCCTGCGATACTCTCGTAGCACAGTTCTAACGCTGGGGTCGCTGCTTGGTTTCACGAGCCTAGAGGCCCATGGTATCCTGGCTAAACCTGCTGCTAGCGATGTCACGTTGCGGGGTTTTCGCAGTGCCGAGGCTGAGTCAAAGTCTATGATATACGGCTCGTCATCTTCAACCATAACTTGGCCGCCCGGCCTAACAAGTTCGCCATGATCTATGCCGAGACGATCAAGGATGTATGCTTTGTATAGCAGTCGGCGGAGTACAAGCAAAGCTCTAGCTGTGTCGCTTGGTTTGTAACTAGCTAATACGCTTCCGTTGACGAGCTTCATAACTATCAATCTTCTAGTGAACGTGTATACCCGTGGCGCCACGCCATACATGGAGGCTATTTTGGCTAGTAGCGCCTCGCGGAGCATACTCTTTCTCCTAGAGTTGGGCTTAAGCGCTTTAATCGCCACAAGGTGAGCATTCCATAATGCTGCGAATACGTTGCCCGCCCAACCGCTACCAAGTATGGGTATCCCTGCTTTCCTAAACCTCCCCATCGGCACGATGCACTCTACACCGATGCTTCTCAGCTCGTCGATCAGAGCATCGCACAATGGTGCCTCTGGTCTAGGGTAGCAGATAGCCCTCCTAGCCTCCTCTATCCTCAGACACTCCATAACCTGCCTCACTCGTTCCGAAACTCTTTACGCAACTTATCCCTAATGTCGCCTGGTAGCATAACGTTATCGAATATGGAGCCTCTGGACTCCTTCAGGCGCAGTGCTTCGACAACGGGTTTGTAGATACCCCCCGCAAGGCCGTTGGCTATGACTGCGGCGCCAAACGCGGCTGTCTTTGCAATCCTGCCCGGGCTTCTAACCAGCCTGACCTCAGCTTTAACGCCGTGCTCGCGTAGCCACTCGCCTAGTCTAGAGACGAGATGCTCACGGAAGGCGGGTATCCTTGTCCATCTGCCGCTGAGAAAGACCCAGCGAGGCTTCGGCACAGAGACTAGCAGCACGGCAACATCCTTCAGGATGCCCTCGACTAGAGCCTCTAGCCCGTCAGCATAGCCTGGTTCGCCCTTCAACCCTCTCTCGACAAACTCTTCGAGGTTCTGTGGGTCGTGTACACCTGCTATATCGGCGGCACCCCCGCGGAATAGGAGAGTCTTTGAAAACCTAGGTTCAACAGCTGCGAGCGCATACGCCAACTCAGCATCCATGGCGCCCATGCCAAGGTAGCCTGTAAAGCCGCTGGTACCGCCAACCCCGTCGACTATAGAGCCCTTTGAGACTCCCATAGCGGCTGTGTACGCGTAGCCAATCTCGACTACAATCGCGTCAACACTCCTTGGCTCAACACCCTCGTCCAGCAGGTTTGCGAGTGCAGCAGCAACGGTGAACACTTTGTCCGCGGTCCCCATGTCTATGCGGTTAGCTTTCCTCCAACGCGGCACTGTTGGTAGATGCACAACACCGGGTGTAAACCAGGCTGGCAGACTAGAGGATCGGAAGAGCTTCATAAGTTCTCTCAACCCTATAATCCTCAACCTCCTCTTGACATCCTCCATAGTAACAAAGGTGGCCTCGAGTATATCGCCGTCACTAGCATCTTGTACTCTCTTGAGTGGCATGCCATACCCGCTAGGCGCCACTATAGCGTCAACGTCACCAACCTCCCTGACTATCTCCTCGACTCTACGAATCACTATGCCAGGATCCTTGGTAACAAGGTCCCGGGGTATACTATCATCAAGGAAGACTCTCATCCCATTGTCATCAAACCCAAATAAGTCCATGCTCATGGTGCCAGGATCGATACCAATCGCCTTTACCATGCCACACGCCCGATATAATAGAGGTGGTAGGGGGTAACGTGTTGACCTCTAGATGCTTGAGAGGAGCTTCTCGGCTACAACCTCTGCTCTGCGCTCCCACGCGTACCTCTTCGCACGCCTCCCTAGCTCGCGTCTAAGCCCCTCATCCTTGATCAGCAACTCTAGCCTAGACACCAGGTCAGTAACGTCGCCCAACCGGTACTTGATGACGGGCCCACTCTCCTCTAGACCGTCAGGTATAGTCTCGAAGTACCTTGTATCCGGGACTATTGTTGCAACGCCCGCGTACAGCACTTGCGCAAGTGTAGACGATACGACTATACCCGGATGATCCCACTTGGGTATGAGGTGTATATCGGCGCCCTTAAGCGCCGAGTACAGCTCTTTGACGCTAAGTTTTCTATGCTCGACGACGAGCCAGTCAGCCTGGTACCCTATGGTGCCCAGGCTGCGTACCACGCGATAGACTAGAGGATACTTGCGTTTCACGAGCCTAGCAATGCCCCTTAGATAGTCAACGTACTCGTGAGGTGGTTGACGGCCAAAGCTGAATAATAGCACCTTGCCCTCCGCATAGGAAGGCCTATCAGCATAGTCAACCTCCAGAACCATGTAAGGATATGGTACTATCTCTACCCTCGCGCGTTTACCTGCAACCCTTTCTACCATCCCAACAAACCTCTCGTCAAACACCGCGACAACGTCCCACAGGCTCGGATCTTCCAATACAGGTTCAAGATCGCGGGGAAACGCATAGTGAACTACAAGTATAGTGGCTGTTCCCCTTCTCTTCACCTCCCTAACATGAGGCTCTAACGCGCGCCAAGGCAAGCGATGGTAGCCTTCCACGATAATCACGTCGTTCTCATCCCAGTCGCTCGGGCGGCGGAAATAACCACCCTCCGGATACTCCACTTCATCGACCTCGCCGTACACGCGTTGTACCCAGGGCGGGTCACCCTCTATGAGAACATGGTGCCAGTCACGCCCGGCAGTCTCCAGCGTAGGTGCGTAGACACGCACTTCGTGCCCCATAGACAGTAGTGCTCTAGCGATAAGCTCGCCGTGTAGGCTTATACCGCATGCCGCACCCCAGCGCGTCACTATGCCAATTCTATATCCTCGCTTCACACTAACTAGCACCAATAGTAACGAGGCAAAAGTGGCCATACATACTCAACGGTATTTCCCTTCAACAGCGTAAGTTCGCTACCTCATCCTCAGCGGCGCTCGTGTCAACACCCATATCACGCGCAAACGAGAGAAGCTCGCGTATAGTCATTACACGCTTGTACGGGATCCCAGCTTCATCCATCCTCTCTGCAGCCCCCATACAACGATCGAAAATCACAACCGCCCCAACTACCCTGTACCCGCTAGCCTCAGCGGCACGCACAGCATCTAGAAGCGCACCACCAGTAGTGGCGACGTCATCCACTATGACTATACGGCTACCCTCCTCAACACCCTCCACGAGCCTACGAAGCCCGTGATCCTTCGGCTCGGGCCTCACATAGCCACTAGCAACGCCAAGCACCTCGGCCACAAGCACGCCCCAACCTATACCTCCAGTCGCAACGCCAACAACAGCATCGTACGTCGCACCAAGCTCCTCAACGCTCCGAGCTAGTAGAAAGGCGGCAACCCTACGCCCCAAAGGCCTGGAGTACAACCTCCTCGCGTCAATGTATATCCTTGACACCGTGCCACTACGTAGCCTATACTCGCCGCCTATCCTCAAGCCCCCAGCCTCTAGAAGCTCGCGCACAAGAGTCAACTTGGCGTTCGTCAAGGCAGCACGCCACCAAGGCGAAAAAGCCACGCTAGGAGTTATACCATGAGCGCTCACTCTCTCCTAGCCAGTCTCGATGCTAGCCTCGGCGCCAGGTAGCCGATGGCAGCGCCGCCGGCGAGACCAGCACCTAGAGCGGCAAGCGGGTTGATAGTCTCAGCTCTAACAGTCACTGTGGACGTTCTAACCCTCTCCTTGACGACCGTAACTACGCTGGTGTTCAGCAGCGTAACCGTAGTCACGCTGCCCGGGAGAGTGACAGTCCGGAATACACTAGTAGTTGCAGTCAGCGTCACGGTGCTCGTGGTTGTCAGGGTTACCGTTAGGTTCCTCTCAAGAGTGTATGTGACGACGCGCTCGCTGGTCACAGTCCTGGTTGTCGTGAGGAGGCGGGTCACCGTCCTATTGACATAGACGGTCTTTGTAACCGTACCCGCAGGTATAGTGACGTTACGCATAACCGTGACAGTCTCAGTGGTAGTAACCGTTGTCGACTTAGTCACGGTAACCGTTAGCGGCTCGCCAACAACCATCACCAGCACGCGTACCGGCTGTACTAGCGCTGCGGACAAGGACTCCAGCGTTACAATACTGCACCCATTCTCAAAGCCGTATACGCGTATCGCGTCGTTCGACTCCAGCGGCTCGACAATAGACCCGTTTACGCGCACAACAAGGTTAATGTCGCCGTCCAACACGGCTATCACGAGACGCGGCTCTACGAGACCCCTGTTGCACACTCTCAGCTCAGCCGAGCCCCTAGAGGCCAGCAGCACAACCTCCTCAAAACCAACGACACGATCTCCAATAACATTGTCAACCTCTCTAGCCACTTTAGGACCAACAGCTATACCATTGATGGTGCTGCAGTGTGGCTTGCTCGCAGCCAGTGTTACAATCGAAGCGAGTAGCTCGGAGCCGCTAGTAGCCCACTCGAGGGGCACACTAGAGTAGATAACGTGCACACCTAGCCTGCAGAGAGCATAGTCCAGTATAGCTGCTGTCCCGTCACCAGACTCGAAGAGTATCCGAGGAGATGGATTCTCAAGGCTTAATCGTCGCTCCCAGGGTGGGAGCAAGCCACCGATGCTAACCGTAGAGTTTTGGACGCGGATGCTTGGCATGCTGAGGGTCTGCCAGAGGTACTCGGCTTGGGACATGGCCAGCAGGGTGTATGGGAGCCCAGCTAGCATAGCACGGTATGCCTCGGCGACGAGACTAGCGTTGATCGAGAGTGGTAGGCTGGTGTAGAGTCCCTTCACAAACCTATAGACAGTGTCGATGTACTCGGGGCTTGTGGCAGCGGCTAGCAGCTCCTGCACCTCGTCTATAGGCTTGAGGGTCACCCAGGATAGGCTCGTGAGAGCGCGGTAGCCTCTGCTCAGGGCGATACGCGGCACCGGTGTCTTGACGGTAAGGCTCGTGCCGGGCGTGTATCCAAGGATATCGGCGTATTGTGTCGCGATTAGGGTACCAGTGGTGAAGCCCATGGGCGGTAGGAGACCAGAGCCGGCAACGATGGCCTCCAAGCTGTAACCGGTGCTGCACAGCTCCTCGATGAGCGATGGTGACGCCCTTGCAAGTATGTTTGTCAGGTGTAGCCCGGCCAGACCGGGGAGGATGCCACCGTCCCAAGGCCCTAGCCTACGGTACTCGATTATAGAGCCGCACTCCACATACACTAGAGGGTTGAACGACAGCCCCGATAGAATAACCGAGGTTTTGCCCTCCAGCACTAGCTCTGCTAGTCGCGAGGCCAGCGTCGCCCAGCCGTCGACCGGCCCAAGCCACCCGCCGAGTATAACGACACGGGGTGTGCCCGAGTCGAGAGCATGGAGTGCTTCCTCCACAGACGTGGCTATCTCTAGACGTGCTACGCGGCCAACAGCCCCCCAGTGGCTTAGTGGCACACTAGTCCAGTTGTCAAGGAGGTAGTGGTATAGCCTGGCGTACTCCGCGTAGAGCCTCGCCAGGCTATAGACAGTGGCGTTGAAACCGAGCCTCCACATGGTAGTGTTGAACGCGGCTAGACTCGGGTTAAGCGCGTGGAGCACCAGGGAGACTCCAGGGTCGACTATGAGAGCGTCTATGTCGGCGTTAGGGTTGTACACATAGGCAATGCTGGGCGGCGAGTAGAGCCCGTCGACACTAACCGCGTATACGAGCTCATCTCCAGCATCAAGGCCCAACGCGGATGGTGTAATATCGGCGCAGACGGCCGCAGCTCCAGGCCCAGTCGCGTTAATCTCCTCGAAGGACGAAGCCTGCAACTGGTTGATCAACACGTGCTCCACGATGTACGATATAGTGTCGTTCAAGAGCTTCGCGGCCTCCTCCTGAGACGCGAATAGTGCAATGCGATGTGCGGTCGCAACATGCCAGCTAGAGCCACCATCACTCGACACTACTATCTCGGGGCGAGGATCTACACCACCTAAAGCAATGCCACACACGTGTATGGTCTCGGTCGGTGTTGTGGCTAGTGCGACGCGAGTAACGTTGAGCAAGGGTATTGGTCTGCCCGGAGAGGGCTCCGGTAGATAGGCAACCCTGAAGCTAGCAACCTGCTCGCCGTCGATGGAGACGTTCACCTCTAGCACGGCGGTTATGTTGAGAATGGCGTTCACCACGTTATAGAAGCTAGAGTTGAACTCCACGAGGGTGGCGGGCACCGGCGGCACAACGACTATGCTGGTGTCGGGCTGGTAGGGCAGGCTGACAGCGCGTAACGCGAACACGCTCGTCTCGACTCTAGTCGTGTAGAGCGGCAGGTACCAGGGCCAAACGTCTAGCTCAAACACGACTCTAGCATGGGCCTCAACGCGCCAAGGCTCGACGCCCTTGACTACTATGAACAGGTTCTGGTAGCCGTGGAGCCTAGACCCCGGGACCAGAAACACGTCAATGTTGTCGACGATATCGCTAGTGCTTGGGCTGCTCGTGTTTAAGAGCATATGGGCGAAGGTTATGATAACCAGTGCTGTGAGCGCTAGGGTGGCGAGGTGCCTCCGCACCTCTAGGGCCACCGAGAAGGGCTGGACGCTTGCTAGGTTACAACCTCTTCCAGACGCCCCTGTAGAGCCGCCTCCCTGACCTCCCGTGCTATCCTCCTCCCCGGCCACATGGGCTCATCCCAGTATAGCCATGTGTAGGGGCTCCCCATGCCCGTGTACAGGTTGGTCCCGGCTACAATCCTCCCCGAGAACTCGAAGACGCGTATCTCGAGGCTAGGCGTGACTATAGACTCGAGGCTATACGGGCCCATCATCGGTAGCCCGGTAGCCTGCTCGACGGTCCTTGCGAATGCCTCTCCGTACTCGAGCACCTTCAGCAGGAGCCTCTCGCGGAGAACCATGGGGATATTGCCAACCACCACGAAGCTTGGTTCGAGCGACTCGGCGAACCTAGGCGGCAGCCTCCTAAGACCATCCACGTTACTCTCATAGCGTATATCCATGCCCGTGAGCTCCACGCGACGATAGAGCCTGGAGGCGTAGTAGTGGTAGTAGGCGGGCACGCCCACCACATACTCCTGGATGATAGCCTCCCTCGGGTCCCGAATGAGGCCCTCCCTAACCGCCCTCTCCAGTCCCCGCCTAACCTCCTCCGGGCTAGACGCCAGGAAGTAGCCACGACCACCCTTAGCGCCAGGCATCTTCACGATAACCAGCCCGTCAACCTCCTCCGGCGAGCCATACACCCGGGGCGTCGGTATACCAGCGTCGACCAACAAGCGCATCTTCGAGTGCTGGTCAGCCTCTATCCTAAAGAGGCCACGGTTACCATGAATAGGCACCTCCAGCTTCTCAGCCCTCTCCACGCCAACGTACTCCACGAGACCAGCATGCGGCACAAGGATAGCGTTAAGCGACCTAAGCTTCTCGACGATAGTCCCAGAGGCTATCTCGGACCAACTACGGAGCTTTAGCATATAGTCGTAGAGCCACGGGAACCTCTCGTAGAGCGGCGCGAGATCCTCCCTAACAAGCAGTACGGTGCACAAACCCTCCCTCTTGGCGCCCGCTAGTATCTGTAGAGCAGAATGGCTACCAATAACAGCTATACAGATGCGTTCGGGGTCGTAACCGGATACTATCCTAGAGCCTATCGACACTCGCGCCCCTCGCGTGGCCCGGCCCAGGCCCGCGCCTTAAACCCAGTCACCATCCTTGAGCGTCTCGAGGACGATGGCCGGGCATATCCTCTTGACGCCTGGCATGCGGCTAATCTCCTCGTGTATACGTCGAAGCTCCTCGCTGTCCCTAGCCCAGATCAGGGCCATGATGTCATGGTCGCCGCTGGTTATCGCGAGCATCTTCACATACTCCTTCTTACGCAGCTCGTTAGCCACGGTGAGCAGATGCTCAGGCTCGACATCAATGCCAGTGTAGGAGACCACGTTGTAGCCGAGCGCCTTGGGGTCGACCACGATAGTGTACCTCTTGATGACGCCCAGCTGCTCCAGCCTACGTATCCTCTTGATGACAGCCACGTCGCTGATACCCAGCTGTTTCGCCAGCTCCGTGTAAGACACCCTAGCGTTCCTAGACAGCGCAGCGAGTATGACCATGTCCTTCTCGTCAAGCTCCCCCTTGCCTACCACTCCTACCACTCCTCGTCTAAACGGCTAAACAACAAGGATAGTATATTAATCTCGCCGGTCAGCAAACCGAACCACACAACAAGTTATCAGCGAAGCACGTCAACCGCCAATCACGGTGCTCAACGCCTCCCCCAGAGGCCTCAACGAGAAAAGCGTGTAGCCAACCCTAACCTCCAAAGGCCACACCGAGGCAAGACTCCTCGCCTCCTCCCAGATACGCAAATGCCTCCTCGGAAGGAACAACACCACACGCTCCAACCCCCGCCCAACAAGCACCTCGACAACCGCCGCCAGCAGCCCTACAACCCTCTCAAACGCCCTCCTATCGCCAAGAACCTCCTCCGGGTGAAGCTCGTAACAACAAGCAGGATAATCCCAAGCACGCCAATAAGGCACAAAGACAAGAAGATCACTCAAATAGAGCCACTCTACACCCTGAGGTGCAAAACCATTCCACAAGCCAAGCCTCCGCAACAAACCAGCAACCTTCCTCGAGGTAGGCGACAACGGATACGGCTTCACATTACTACACGGCGTGACAAGCGCCACCCGAAACCTCGGCTCATAAACCTCGAGAAGCCAACGATGCCAAGCACGAACCGAAGGATGATCCAACGCCCGGACACCAACAAGACCAGGATCAACACCAGACACGTGCCGAGCCGGAAACCTCCCCCGCTCATCCTTAGGAATGGCCAGCCTCCCCCTCCCCAAAACACCAAGCCCAACGCAAAACCACAAACCCCTACCCTGAAAAACATAGCAAGAGAAACAACGCGACACACAAAGCCACGCCACAGAGAGAAGAGCGCCAGACGCACATGCAAGGCATAAACCCTAAACCCGTGCAAACACGGCAACAAACCGTGGAGCGAGGCAGCCGGGTCGTCTAGCGGCCAAGGATGCGGGGCTTTGGCCCCCGTGACCGGGGTTCGAATCCCCGCCCGGCTACCACACAACCCGGCTCCCACAATCATCCCAATCCTTTAGGCATAGGTCTAGCACAAAGTCGTAACAAGCGCGAGAGCAACGCTGCAACATTACCCTCTTAACCCTCCAGGCAAGACAGACACGAGAATGGCCAAGGGCCCGTAGCTCAGCCAGGATAGAGCGCCGGCCTCCGGAGCCGGAGGTCCCGGGTTCAAATCCCGGCGGGCCCGCCACACAATGCTCCTCTGCTTTCTGCTCCCGGTAGCTGGATACATCAGCAGGAGCGCCCATACTCTTACCAGGTTGTCTTGCCATTGTCCCCGGATGCCATGCTTGTTATAGCGCTGTTGAGGATTACGGCTGGGGCCCGTAGCATGTCATTTTAACAAGATGACAAGCATTCCTCCGGAGAGTGTTCTGAACAGTGTACCAGCGGATTGTTGCGGGCTCACGGTTTTAACGGCCACTATAGCAGGCCGGAACAAGCTTCGAACCGAGTTTTAAACCATGTCTATGCGATACTTGTCCTAGAGGTGGCTAGGGATGAGTAGGGTTATCAAGGCTGTGTATGAGAAGGGTGTACTGCGTCCATTGGAGAAGCTTGATCTGCCCGAGGGTGTCCGGGTGAGGCTGAGGATTGAGGGGATTTATGGCCTTCTAAAGGACTGGAGGGTGGAGACCCCAAGAAGCTAAAGGATGAGTTGAGGAGGCTGCATGGTTGAATAGCCTTGGCGCGCTACTATGCCGATAGCTGTGTCCTGTCGAGGATTCTTAGGGGTAGCCCCGCCTACGAGAGGTATGCCCAGCGAGGAGCTTGTCACTAGCGAATTCAACTTATTGGAGCTTGCATACGCGTTGACCAGAGACTATGGTAGAGAGAAAGCGGTTAAGATACTGAGGATAGTACGGGCCTTTGTAACCGTTGTTCAAGCCACAGATGAAGATTATGTTGAAGCCTCTGCACTACGCATAGAGTTAAAGAAACGGGGCAAGAACCTCTCCCTGATAGACGCCCTAGGCTATGTGCTTGCAAGACGCCTTAGGATACCATTCCTAACGGGTGATCGTGAATTCAAAGATCTGGATGGAGTAGAATATGTTAAATGAAGAGCCTGATGAAGCATCATAGGAACACATGGAGTGTTATCTCAAGGATATACCATTATGCCATAATACCTTGAATACGCATCAGTCGCAGTACCGTAATATTAACAGCCTCATCGAGCTTTGGACAATCCGTGTTATACCCGGTCTCCTGGCCGGAAGGCCCGTGTTCAATCCTGTTAATGAGGAGAGCGTGAAGCATAGGTTAAGGAATTGATTAGTGTGGCATGCTCCTGGTTAGTATGTTGCGATGTGCATATGGTCATATGGTTGCTCTCGCTGTATCCTAGCCTTTAATTCTGTTCTCCTTGCTTTTAATCCATGGTTTTCCTCGTTTGAGTATCGTTGGATCTTCCATTAGACCTTCTGGGTTTATCGCCCTTCGAGGCTCCTTACCGAGTACAAAGTACAATGATTCTTCCTCGGTGGGTATGATGTCTACGTCCTTGGTGAATAGCCATAGGGTTGACGCGATGTGCGCTATGCTCCTAAAGTTTAATGGTAGTATGGTTGCCTCGAAGTCTTTTAGTCTAACAAACGCCCGATAGTATGACCCCGTGATGAGATCGTACCTAACGTGGAATGATATACTGAGCTGCTCTAAGTCAGTGTTCTCAACTATTATCTCTTTGAACCCTTTCCTGAATATCATGTCCACCCTGTCCATCTCCTCTATGATGATCACGCCATCGTCTTTTAGAGCATTGGCTGCTGATGCGAACAGCCTGGGCATATCCCATTCATTGAAGTGCGCCAGAATAGCACCATACATCAAGACTATATCGAATCTACCAAGCTTGTACGCGTCTAGAGCATCCATGACATACGCTTCGGCCTCTACGTTCTCCTCCCGGGCGAAGCGTCGTGCATCCTCTATGGCATCCTCGCGCAAGTCAACCATCACTAGCTTGACCTTTACGCTTCTCCTCATGAGCACCTTTGCTAATGCAACGCCACCAATGCCTCTACCAGCGCCAACATCCAGAATCGAGAGACTATCGTTATTGAGTAGCTCAGCCAGCCATGGATGGCTGGCAAGGCGTTCAAACTCTCTAATAGCTCTAAGGTACCTCTCCTTACCCTTGTAAGACCAAGGATTATCTCCCCAGTCGACTATCCTATACGCCTTTTCAAGTACATCCTTGTTGTCCAATATGTGGCCCCTACCATGGCGAGTAGTTAGGCGCCTCTAGTGGGGCTTACCCTCTAAGCTATCTTCTCACAAGCCTCTATGCACTCGTTGCTGACCTCTAGTTTGATCTTTGTGAACTCCATGTTTGCTAGGTCTATTATGAGGAGGTGGCCTGCGAGTGTCTCGCCGTACCCTGTTATTAGTTTGATTGCTTCTGTTGCTGCTAGCGTGCCTACTACGCCGGGTGTGACGCCGACGACCGGTATGGGTCGTTGTGGGTCGCGTGGGTTGCGTACGATGCAGCGCAGGCAGGGGGTTTTGCCTGGTATGATTGTGGTTAGCTGGCCGTACATCCCGTGGATGCCTGCGTGCACGAAGGGTTTGCGGTGTTTCCAGCAGAGCTCGTCTAGCACTAGCCTCGCGGACCAGTTGTCCAGGCCGTCTATCACGACGTCTGCTCTCTTGACGAGGGGCTCTATGGTCTCCCTGGATACTGTTGCCACGTGGGCTTCTATCCTAACGTCGGGGTTGAGCTTTGATAGTCTCTCGGCGGCTACTAGCGCCTTTGGCTTGCCGATATCCTCCTCGGTGTAGAGCACCTGGCGGTTGAGGTTTGATGGCTCAACAGCGTCCCTATCTACCAGTATCAGGTGGCCGACTCCGGCGAGTGTCAGGTAGAGCGAGGCTATCGAGCCTAGCCCGCCGACGCCGACTACGAGCACCGTCGCCTGGCGGAGTTTCTCTTGTGCCTCGCGGCCCCAGAGGCGTAGCTGCCTATCGTACCTCTCCATGTTCCCGGCGTACCCGTACGCCATCGCCCATCACCCAGTAGTCTCCATCCGCGCGCCTCTCTAGCTTGAATATGGGGGCCTGGTGCTTCACCTCCTCTAGGATGCTGCGGGCGGTTTCGAAGGCGGTTTTGCGGTCGCGGGCGGCCACGAGGATGTATATCGTCGTGTCTCCGGGTTTCAGCCTACCAACCCTATGGTACACGATGACGTCGGTGACGCCTTCCCTCTTGGAGTGCTTCTCTGCAATCTCGCGTAGCGTCCTGGACGCTAGAGGCTCGTAAGCCTCGTACACAAGCTCGTGCACCTCATTGCCATCCACAACACCCTTGACGAACCCTACGAAGACCACTAGCGCTCCACTACCCTTCTTGGACGCTTCCCTCGCAAGCCTAGAGACAACCTCGTTCAAGTCGAGCTCCTGCTCTATGAGGCCGGCCTCTACAACCCCGCCGGCCGCAGGCGGCAAGAGCACAACCTCATCCCCGTCGCTCACCACATGGTCCATGCTAGCGGGGCTCCCATTCACCACCACGAGGGGCTTCAACCCGTGCTCCTCTAGCACTTGGAGTGCTCTTGCCAAGCCAGGCAACCGCCTCCTAGCCTCCTCGACAACCATACCCACGCTGACGCTGTCCCTCTCAACCTCTAGTGTCAGCTCATCGACGCCCGCCATGTCCCTAAACATGGCTACGAGACGGAGCCGGACTCTCACACGACCCCCAGCTATAGGCGTGAACGTGCCCCCTAAACCTCCCCCGGAGCACTCTACACAGCCAAGTGGTAACACGGGTTAGAGTGGCACACCTCCCCATCGATGCAAGGCCCGCAGTCGCGCCCCTCAACTACAACCTCTACCTCGCGAATCGGCCCTCCACGCTCTAACATCCACGCGCGTAGCTCTCCCATACACGAGGCTATCACCCACACAACCCTCCAGACAGCCATGCCGCTAGCGTCGCGAGCACTCGGCACAGCATGGCCGGATGGATGCGTATGTATAACGGCGATAACCTCCAGCCCCTTTTCGTCTGCCAGCTCGGAGACCTTCAGCGTAGTCACGGGGTCTACCAGGAACTCTATCCGCGGATGCTCGGCCACGTTACACCCAAGCTGATAACACATAGATACGCCGCTATCACCATCGATATAGCCGAGGATAAAGCCCCCGACCTCCACTCCACACGTGCATGCCAGAGCTTGCAGCCTTCTCGCGGCATCCCTGCAGAGGAGTATACGGTTTACACGATCAAGCTTCTGCAAGACTCTCGGTATCCCGCCAGGTAGGCCTCCAAGCCGCCTTATACCGTTCGTTTGGCATCCACCCGTGGAGGGCAGCCTCCACGGCGACGCACCCGATCAGGTTGAGGATTCCTTGGACGAGTAGATAGTGGTGATTAGTGTGTCATTATGACAAGTTGTAGATGTTTGAGCTGTGAGTCTTCACGTCTCTGTATATATGTGGTGTGGGATGGGAGGTTGTCTTGCCCGAGGGTAGTTTAACCCTATTCTAGGCGCGAGTTGTAGTAACGGTGGTACCTTCTGCACGAGCTTGCAATCGTTAACGCGATACTAGCTGAGATCGAGAGGGTGGTGAAGCAAGGGTATAACGTAGAAGAGGTTGTGGTATACCTCGGCGAGTTGCAGAACGCCGACCGCGAGGTAATCGAGTCGTACCTCAAGAGGCTTGCACCCGAAATAGCGCCTGGGGTACGCGTGCGCTCTGAGGTTGAGAAGGCTAGGTTTAGGTGCAGGGTTTGCGGCAGTGAATGGAGTCTCCAAGACCTAGACCTCGACGAGGATATACGCGAGGCGGTACACTTCGTACCCGAGGCTATCTACAGCTTCGCTAAGTGTCCTCGCTGCGGGAGCCGGGACTTCGAGATAGTCTCGGGCCGCGGTGTCAGACTCTCCCTAAAGGTCAGCCGTGGCGAGGGGTAGCAGGGTGAGTAACGTGGAGACCCTGAGCATAGACCCTAGGCTTGCTGGAGCGAGACTCATGCTCTCCAAGGTTAAGAGGATAGTGCTTGTCATGGGCTCTAAGGGTGGGGTGGGGAAGACCCTAATTGCGACGCTGTTAGCCCTCCAGGCGGCAAGGCTCGGCCTGAGAGTAGGCCTACTGGACCTAGATGTGACGGGCCCATCGGCTCACGTCGTGCTAGGTGTAGACCCTAGGGGCGTCCAGCCGGAGGAAAGGGAGGGCGTAGTCCCCCCGGAGGTTGCCAGAGGTCTACGTTTCATGTCGATCGTGTTCTACACGTGGGGCAGGCCTACACCCCTACGTGGCGAGTCCGTCGACGAGGTAATCAAGGAGGTACTGGCGGTCACTAATTGGGGCGAGCTAGACCTCCTGGTGGTCGACACGCCGCCGGGCCTCCGCGACGAGACACTAGACGTACTCGAGTACCTACCCAACCCCCATGTCGTTGCCGTAACGACACCCTCGAAGCTAGCACAGGCTGGCGTCGAGCGTCTACTAGCGCTGCTAGCGGAGCAGAGGGTACCGCGCTACCTAGTGGAGAACATGGCTAGGAACGGTGGCGTGGCGAAGCAGCTAGCCGAGCGTTACGGCGCCGAGTATCTAGGCGTAGTGGGGTACGATCCGAGCGTAGAGGACGCCATCGGCAGTATAGAGAAGCTGCTGGCGACGCGTGTGGCTAGGGACGTGGAGCGTGTCACGCGCTCGCTGCTAGGGAAGCTTGGCCTAGCATAGCCTTGGCGGAGCTACTAGCGTATTTCCAGGATTCTATTCAGGGTACGCAGCTGGTCGAGTAGCGGATGAGTGTGTCCAAGGGAAGGTTCCAGCATCGCGTGTTGATGCTCGGAATTGATGGTCTCTCTGTGGATGTTTACAAGGCTCTACGGGGTCACGGGTACCTACGCTCGCTCTCGCAGCTAGAGTCTCGCGGTGTAACAGGTTCTGTTCCAATGGTGCCTCCATTCACGCCGCCGATGTGGACGAGTATAGTTAGTGGCGTGAACCCGGGTAAGCATGGCATCTACTACTTCTTTCTGACCGACGAAGTAGGGAGACCGATACGCGTGCACATGGCGACAGATGTGATGCGCCCCAGGATACACGATATAGTATCTTACCATGGTGGTGAGAGTCTAGTTGTAAACCTACCGTTCTCCTCGTGGCCCCTCATACCATTCCGTGGTGCGCTGATATCCGATTGGCTCTCTCCCAGGGATTACGCCAAGCCAGAGTGGCTCAACGAGCTGTACAAGAAGGTCCTTGGCGAAGTCTCGAGAGAGTACTCGAAGCGCAGCGAAATATGCGGTCTACTCGCTCACGATATGGCGCTGATAGAGACGGTGGCTCGTGCATCGCGAAGAGGCCTGTTGAAAGACAAGGCGTACGTGTTCATAATGATGCGGTTTGTGGATGCAATTGTGCATGGCCATCCCGACGAGATCTACAATCCGCGTGACGATTGCCTAAGACACGTGTTAGGGGCATTCGACGAGCTTATGGAGGAGGTTTTGATCCCAGAATTCATGGACAATGGGCTCATCCTCATCGTGAGTGACCATGGTGTCGACAGAGCCTCTTATCGAGTATCGATACCGAGGATACTCTATGACTACGGGCTCGTCAAGATCCGGCTCAAGAAGGTGTCTGAGAGCCTTGCTAGAGAAACAGGAGGCAAGGAGCCGCTGGTAGCGCGCCTTGTAAACATGCTAATGAGGAACCGGATCACGGGCAAGATTGTGACGCGCATCGGAAGAAAGGTGATGACATGGTTCCCGCGGCTCCGCAGGGTTGCAGTGCACGTCGAGAGGCCCACCATCGACGAAGAGAATAGCCCCGTGGTGATGCCTCACGAGTGGAGTATGGGAATCTATGTGAACACTAGAGTAGTGGATGACGTGAAAAGCGTTGTTGAAAGGGTAAGGGAGGCTCTCGAGGAGTTTCAGCGCGAAACCGGGCATCACTTCGCCTATAGTATCGACTTGGGCCGCGGAGGCATATTCCACGGTCCCTATGTAAACCGTGCGCCACACATCGTAGTGTCGCCGAGGAGAGGGTACAGCCTGGCCTCCGCGAACATCTATGCGCCGCCAGTAGACCCGGTTGATGGCCGTATAGGGGACCACCATCCGGCGAACATGCACCTAGTGGTAGCGCCCAGTGGAGACCCGATGCTAGAAGAGGCGGCACGTCACATCAAAGAGCCGTGGGACTATGCTGTTATTGCGCTTCTTGCACTTGGTTTGCCCTTGCCGCACGACACGGACTCTAGGCTCTGCGAGAGGCTCGGCATAAAATGCGAGTATACCAACTACAATACGAGGTACATGATATCGCGTAGGCTAGCAATGAAAACCGGCAGTGGTGTCCCACACTAAAACAAGAGGTCTCTACGTCCCTGTGCACGCCCTACTCGAATACAATCGCGGGTCTCATTGGGAGTGCGGCCTTTATCTTGGCGGGTGGCACCTTGCCCTCCGCCTCAACAGTCTCCATGACCTCTATCTTCTCGACGCCAACAGCCTTCTGTATGACGCCAACCAGCTCCTCTATCACGTGCTTCTCGTCTAGCGCCTCAGCCTCGGCTATGAGCCTCCTAGTGTAATCGTCTAGGCTCATTGCGAACTCGTATAGCTTGCGCGCCTTCATGGCAACCTCCTTACGGAGCTTAGGATCGTCAACTTCGGCCAGTACCTCTTGGATGAACTCGCGTTGCGGCTTCCTCTCAGAGGCGGCTGTCACAGCCTTCTTCAGCAGGCTCCACTCCTCGCGTGGCACTATCACTATCTTCATCACACGTGGCTTGGACTTGAGGACCCTCAGTATATCGCGTGCGTCATCCACCAGGCGCCTGACATACTGGAAGGCGAGCTCGGCCTGCGGGTCGCGTAGCTCCTCCTCTATCTTTGGCCACTTGGCGGTTGATACGAAGCCTTCGCCACCCAGCATCTGCCACAGCTCCTCAGCTATGAACGGGGTTATCGGCGAGAGCATGACAATCCACTCGGTGAGATACTTGCGGAGCACCCATGCGGCCTCTGGCGTCGTGCCACGCACCTCGAGGTAGCGGTTGACGTCCTCGACCATCTCGTAGAGTAGTATTATGCCTGCCTCTCTCAGCCTAAGATTCTCATACGCGTTCGTTACGCGCTCCTTGTGGTACTGTAGTCTGGAGAGTAGCCACCTATCTGCTAGCGTGAGCTGCTCGGGGCGCCTCCGCTCTAGGCTGACAACGCTCTTCGCGATATCGTATATCCTCTGGAGCCTACCCAGCACGCTCATAGCGAGACCGTGGGTGAAGTTAACATCCTGCAGCAGCTCGGCGCCGACGATCAGCGAGGCTCTCATGACGTCTGGGCTGTAGACGCGTATAGCCTTGCGCAGTGGTATTATGTTGCGTAGGCTCTTGCTCATCTTCTTGCCCGCTAGCAGCACGAGACCGTTAACCACGATTTGGCGTGGCCACTTCTCTCTCGGGAAGATAGCTGCGTGGTTGAAGATGAAGAATGTCAGGTGGTTTGGCACTAGGTCGCGGGCGCTGTGCCTCGAGTCGAGCGGATACCAGTATTCGAATTCCTCACGTAGCTCCTTAAGCACCTCTACAGGTATACCGGTCTCCTTCGACACCTTCTTGGGGTCACCGCTCCCAAGGAGCACATAGTCCCAGAAGTTCACGGTGAGCTGCTCTGGCTGCAGACCATACTTCCTTATCTTGTGTATGACGGTGTAGAACGCCATATAGATTGTTGAGTCACTTAGAGACTCTATTATCCAGCCCTTAGCCCATGGCAGCTCTGTACCGAGGCCTCTTGTTCTCGCGCAGGCCCTCTCATGCAGCCAGTCTATGGTCTTCTCGAACTCCTCGCGCATCTCCGGCGGGACTATCCTCATTCTTGCAAGTGCCTCGCGGGCGAGCTTCTTCCACTCGGGGTCGCCATAGTTTATGAACCACTGGTCCTCGAGCACCTTGACAACTATCTCGGTGCCACAGCGGCAATAGACAGGCTTGTTCATAACCTCGTACATTATGTCGGCGTAGCCTATGGCCTCTAGCCACTTCTTGGTAGCCTCGCGGGCCTCTGGTACCGGCTTCTCAGCTATCCAGGCCTTCACGGCGGCAATGGCATAACGGCGATACTCCTCTGGCAGATGGCGAAGAGCCAGGCCGATAATATCGCTCCTCATCACGCCGTGGTGGTACTCATCGCTGTAGAGTTTCTTTGTCGCCTCTTCGAGTAGCTTGCGCTGTTCCTGGCTGGTTATGCCCATATCCTCGACTATCTGCTTAGCGGGTACCTCCTTGTAGCCTCGCACGCTTATCACTGGAATAGGCTCTAGCTCCGAGGAATCGACACCAAGCTTCTCGAGAAGCTCCCTACCCTGCTCGCTCTCAAGGAGGTCGCGCAGAGCAGCATAGTCGAATGGCGCGTGCGCAGGGACGCTCATCACTATGCCGGTAGCAGTGTCGGGATCCACGAATGTGGCTGGGAGTATCGGGACCTTCCTGCCAGTAGCGGGGTTCAGAAGCCTCTTACCCAGCAGCTCCTCGCCCTTCAGCTCCCGGATTACCTCTACACGGCGCCTCTGATAACGTAGTTTAAACGCAGCCCTCTTACTCACTACCCACCGCTCGCCGTCAACATCCACCTCGACATACTCGGCCCTCGGGTTGACCCACACATTGGTCACGCCGAAGACTGTCTCAGGGCGTAGCGTGGCCGCCGGGTAGACTCTACCCTCATCGTCAATGAACTTTATGAGGGTAAACTCGCCTATCTCGGGCTCAACATCGTTCTTCGTGTCATGCATGCCAACAGGCATCTCGTGCTTCGGGCACCAGCCGACGGGGTGAGTACCGCGAGTCAGCAGGCCCTTAGAGCGCAGCCTCTCAAACTGCCAAACCACGAACTTCTTGAACTCCGGGTCTACTGTTGTGAACTCCCTCCTCCAGTCTATGCTATACCCCATCTCCTTCATGCCGGCCTTGATATCCTCGTGGAAGTACCTGGCTAGCTGTAGCGGGTCCTTTAGCTTCTCAAGGTCCTCCTTAGGCACGCCGTATACATTCACCATTATGTCTATGAGCTCCTTATCACCCTCGGCGATAGCCTCGGCCATCGTGATTATCGGGGTGCCAGTATAGTGGAAGCCCATCGGGAACAGGACGTTGAAACCGCGTAGCCGCTTGTACCTCGCGTAGACATCGGCTATGGTGTAGGTTCTACCATGGCCTATGTGTTGTGGGCTGTTGGGATAGGGGAACGCGGCTGTGACGAAGAACTTGGGCTTCTCGGGGTTGGGGTCAGCCTCGAATACTTTGGCTTCCTCCCAGCGTGCCCTCCACTTATCAGCTATCTTCACCAGCAGCTCGGCGAACTCGTTGATGGGTCTATCTTCGGCAACAGTCCTCATCACCCGGAGTGTCTCACTGTCTAGCTGCCCTTGCAGTCTTAATCACCCTTCCTCTCCGCGGGAATACCGAGACTTAAACGCCTACTAGCTACGTGCGTTAGGTCAGCCGAACTGTAATATTTAGCTTATTCAACTCGTTTAACATGTGAATGGTAAAGGTTAGAAACTGACACTCCGGGACGGCAGACCGTGGAGTGGCCGTAGGGCCGATGCCCTATGGTCGAGTACGTCTTCAAAACCATGCGTCAAATCGTAGACTTCGTGACCAAGGCAATGGAGTTGATTAAGCGCGAGCAGGTAGAGCGCATGATAGAGATACTTGTCGAGACTTACAAGTCTAATGGTCGCTCCAAGATACTAGTCATGGGTGCCGGTAGGAGCGGGCTTGTTGGCCGCGCCTTTGCCATGAGGCTCCACCACTTAGGCTACAACGTGTACGTGCTCGGAGACACTATTGTGCCACGTATAGGCGAGCGGGACGTCGTTATAGCCATCTCCGGATCAGGCTCGACTAAGCTAATAGTCACGGCTGCCGAGGCCGCAAAGAAAGTCGGTGCAAAGGTAATCGCGATTACAAGCTATCCTGATAGTCCACTCGGTAGGCTAGCGGATGTTGTTGTAGAGATACCGGGCAGGACTAAAACAAAGCGTGAGGAGGAAGACTACTTCGCGAGGCAGATCCTGGGTATACACGAGCCGTTGGCGCCCCTCGGCACGCTCTTCGAGGACACTGCTATGATATTCCTGGATGGTGTCGCCGTCGAGTTGATGCACCGTCTCGGTAAGACCGAGGAAGACTTGCGCGCAATGCATGCAAACATCGAGTTGTAGCGTTGTATTGTAACCAGGTAGGATTGTAGCGTTACACCCTTTAAACACTAGGTTTTTGCGGTGGCGCGTGTCAACCAGGGTGAGGAAAGCGCCTTGTACATGGTTGCGCGTGTAGAGGATGTCGTGAGAATCCCGCCAAGCCTCTTCCACCTGCCGTTGAAGGAGGCAGCGTTGCGAGTGCTCAGACAGAAGTATGAGGGGCGCGTAGACCGCGAATTAAAAGCAATTATAATCACTGTTCTTAATGTTGATGTGGAAGAGATGGGGCGTATAATCCCGGGTGACGGCGGAACCTGGCACCGTGCGACATTCGATCTGCTCCTGTTCCGCCCAGAGCAAAACGAGGTTGTCGAAGGGCGTGTTGTCGAGGTGGTCGAGCACGGTATATTTGTGGATCTTGGGCCACTCGACGGCTATATACACGTTTCGCACATCTCGCAGCGCAGAGTCACCATTGACGTCGCCAACGGTATTGTGATAGAGGAGGGTACGAATAGGGTACTTCGCAGGAATGACGTCGTGAGGGCTAAGGTGCAGGCAGTGTCGTTCAGAGTCAGGCCGCACCAGAGGCCAAGAGTGAGCCTCACGATGAGAGGGTGGTTGCTAGGTAAGCTAGAATGGATTGAAGAGGAGTTGAAGAAGAGTGGTGCATTACCCGAAGCGAAAGGATGAGATGGAGGTGTAAGCCGTGTCCGCCGCAACTAGAAGGACTAAAAGAGCGCCCTTCAGGGCGTGCAGGTCGTGCCATGCGCTAGTACCCAAAGAGGTTGACCGATGTCCCTACTGCGGCTCCACAGACCTAACGGAGGAGTGGGCGGGAGTCGCGATAATACTAGATACGGAGAAGAGCGTACTCATCAAGTACATGCCGGTTCGCGTTGAGAAACCGGGGCGATACGCAATCCGTGTCTACTGAGCGTGGGCCTTGTCCCTAGCCGGGAGCCTAGGTGGAGCTTTTGCATGTCGCATCGCCCCCTCCGGGTTATTGTCTAGAGCCTAGCGAGGAGCTACGCGAGTACATGCGTCGTAGCAAGTACCTCGCGTACAATACTGCAGAGTTGAGCGAACTCAGCAAAAGAGACGATAGACTGGCGGTTATCGGCGATTATACCGCAAGGCTTATGCTCAAACATGGCCTACATCCACACATCGTTATCATAGATTGTCTCACTAGACGCGAGCGGATAGAGTGTATCAATGCTCCGCCGGGATACAGGGTAGTTCGCGCATGGAATCCGCGCGGGTACATATCGTGGGACTCGTGGAGCGTTATAGCAGAAGCGTGGGAGCGCAGCAACCCTACAATGATACTAATAGAGGGAGAGGAGGATCTCACAGCAATACCAGCCATCATAGAGGCGCCTGACGGCGCAGTGATAGCCTATGGTGTCCCCTGGTCGGGATTGGTAGTCGTTGAAGCTGACTGGGCACGCGCAGTTGCGTTACACATTGTGAATGCATCAATGCTTGTAAAATGTAGATAGCAATACGACCGGTATATGCGAATACACGTACGTTTACGCGGTTCTGTAACGAGTGTAAAAAGATTAGTTGGAATCTGATATTATTAACGAATGTTTGAGTAATTGTCTACTCGCCACCTAGCTAACCTTCTAAAGCACATTCGGCTCAAGTCAAGGTATAAGATGCTGGAGTAACGTGCGGGGTGATACATGGTGTGCGTCCAGCTTTTAAGCGAGAAGCGTGAAGGACAGCAACAATTGCAGACTGTAAGTGGCGAGCGCGTGTTCATAATGCCTGCTGTATTCTACAAAGCGATATTCGAGGCGCTGCAAAGCGTTGCGGGTGCAGCTGCAAGAAGCTTGATGTACTATATTGGTGTGAAAGCGGGCCGGGCAATGGCAAAAGACGCGTTGAGAGTTAGGAGCGGTACGGAGAACATAGACTCTGTAAGGGCTATCGCGGAAATCCTGGAGGCCATGGGTGTAGGTAAGCTTGAAAGCGTGGAGAAGGCGGGGTCTGCTGTAAAGCTTGTGTTGAGTAATACGTTATCCGGGGCCCTAGGGATAGATGGGGGCGAAGGTTGCCATCTTGAGCGTGGACTAGTAGCGGGCATGATGTCCGAAATGATAGGTAAACGTGTAGTTGTGAAACAAGCGCAAGGCGAGAAGGGCAAATGCGTATTTGAGGTTGAGGTTACAGGCTAGGTTCTCGGCGTGGGTGTGAGGACACCCCCACTCAACCGACAAGCATCGCTAGAATGAGGAGACTAGTCCCGCCCCCACCGACCCATACAACTTCTACCACCCTATCGTTTTTGTAGGATGCGAATCTACTCATGACGTAGTAACGTACCCTGGCGGCAGCCTCATCAGCGCATATACGAAATCTAACCCTCTCACCTCTGCCAGGCTAGGCGGCGGGTTTGGAGTTATCGCCTCGAAGCCCTTCTCCATCAGCTCGTCTACCCTCTTCGCTATTTCGCTGAGAGTGCCGCGCCAAGGCTTAGCAAGCAGTAGTGCAATAGTTGTGTATTGCCCATCCTCTACGAGTATACGGTTAGACTCCAGGTTCAACTCGTAACCGTCTTTTCCGACCAGCCTTGGAGGCCTTGGCTTGGATCTCCAAGGGCGCGTAGACACGGGCCTCCTCCTAGGTTTCACGCAGTTACGCGGCAGTCTACTTTCACGCACCTCGGCGTGCGCTGGCTTGAAATCCTTCATCACTATCAAGTTCTCAGCCTCCTCTATTAGAGCGCCAAGCGCGCCAGTCACCAGCATAGTGGAAACGCCGAGAGCCGAGAGACAGTGAGAGTAGCTAGCCAATGGTGTTATTGGCGGTGCCCCGGCAAGACGCTCGACACGCGGATCGATGTATAGTAGGTTGGTTGCGGCTCTATCCTCGTCTATGAGTATGAGTTCGGCGCCAGCCTCATAGGCTTCAATTATAGATGCGGCCATGCTCGTTGCCCCTGACGCATCACTGGTCGTGAAACACGTGGTGTCATTGTTGCCTGGTAGTCTAGTTATCAGCGGCGAAACATCTCTACAATGTACCGGCCTGCCATCCTCGGCTTCAATCCAGTATGCGCTCCTAAGGGAAACGACGGTCTCTCTGCCGTCGCCCTTAACGTGGTTATACACGCCAGCCGCTATAGCTTCAAGGAGTGTTGTTTTCCCGTGGAACGGGTGGCCAGTTATAACCGTAAACCCGCGAGGTATACCCATACCCTCGTACGTGCCCCAAGGAGTCTCAAGCTCGATGCGCATCGAGGATGGAGACTCAAAAGGGATAGCGTTTGCGAGGGGCTCTTCGCACCATCCACAACGCCTAGGCAGTATCGAGCCATTGCCTATGAACGCTACTAGGCGGTGCCTCGGAAGAAGCGATCTAAGATACTCTTGTACTGCGTAAACTTTCACGTGCTCCTCTAGACTTGAGTTGCCCTTCTCCAACACTCTGATAGTGCTGCACACGGCATCTATGCTATCTTCTAGCATCCTGGCGGCCTCGTACCCCAGAATCCTCCTGCCGCGTGCTGGCAGCCCGAACCAGAACCTAGCTATGAAGTAATCCTGGTGTACTTCGAAGCCACTCCTACGTATCATAGCGTTAGACGGCTTTGGGAGTCCAAGGTAGCCGCTGTGACCGCTCCCTCTCTTCCTAGACAGCCTTGCTAGCCTGGAGCGTAGAAAGCGGTAAGCATAGTCGGCTGTAGCTACTGGGTACCTAGAGGCGAGTCCCTTCAAGTGTAAGCGGCCGCGAACCTCAAGCACGCTAGGGGGCGCGTAGGGGTCGCCTTGCACTCTAGTGAAGCGCGCTATTCCACATGGTACCGTGAACTCTAGTCTTGAGAGCTTCTCGCGATACGCCTTGTATCCTCGCCTTTCCAGCCTCTCTAGTAGCGTGAGCACATCATTGAGGTCTACCCGTTTCAACACTCTATAGCCTCCTCTCACTCACTAGGAACCTCGCTAGGATAATGAGAGCTAGCGTTATCGCTGTAAGCACTAAGGCAGCGCCCCACGCGGTTGCTATCCTATCCGGTGTAGGCATCCTAGCATAATCATATATCAGGAGGCTGACGGCGCCGACCGGATGTGTTAGTGCGTCTATAGGGCTGCCGGGATAACTACGGTAACCGCCACCAGCGGTAAAGAGGAGTGGTGCTGTCTCGCCTGCTGCTTTTGCAAAGCCTATTATGGCGGCTGTGGCGAGCCCTCTCGCTGCCATACTTGCTATTATCCTGGCGGCTCTCTGCCTCGTAGCGCCTAGCGCGAGGGCGGCCTCTCTGTACGTCTGGGGGACTTGCCTAAGCACGCTCTCTGCCTGGACAGCGATGTATGGCAGGATGACTAGTGCTAGAGCTACTGCGCCCGCAAGGCCGCTGTACGTGCCGATGGGAAGGATGCTACTCAGCCCTAGTGCATTGTACAGCGCCCGGATTGGCGGCAACGGCTCAACGAGTACAAGGTAGATGAATAGGCCGGTGAGTATAGTTGGTATCTCTACCAGTGACTGTACTATGACGCGTAGTGATGGTGAAAGCTTGCTTCCCGGGAACTCGTAGAGAAAGAGCGCGGTTGCAACACCAAGTGGTACTGCTATCAACATGGCGGACGCGGCTAGTATAGCTGTGCCGTACAGAGCGGGGCCTATTCCCGTTGGTGCAGGTGAAGTGAAGAATTCGACGCCCCTCTCTGCTATCACCGACAAGCCGTTGACCAGGAGCGCGGCCAGGATGGCGAACAGGGGCAGTAGTGCAAGTAGGCCGCCAGCATAGACGGCTAGTGTGAATATCCTATCGCGTAATCTTCTCGAGTCAAAGGCTCTCACTATGCCCCCGCGGTGCACGTTGGCTAGGCCCGGTTAAATGCTACTTACCGTGTATGTTGCGTAGCCACCTTTGCATCATAGTTATCCCGATTACATTTACAACGACTCCTAGCAGGAGTAGCACCAAGCCTCCGGCAAACAGTGCACTCTCCATGTACGTGTAAAGGTATGCGTTGCCATACTGGTTGGCTATGAGTGCCGCTATGGTATAGCCTGGTGCGAAGGGCGAGATGCTGATGGTGAAAGTGTTGCCGACGACAAGAGATACTGCGACAGTCTCGCCGGCTGCACGTCCAAACCCGAGTAGAGCCGCGGCTATCACGACCGGCTTTATGTAGCCAAGTAGTAGGCGTGTGGCTTCGGCTCTTGTCGCGCCTAGAGAGTAGATGGCTTCGCGTAAGCTACGAGGTATCAGGAGGTATGCTTCACGTATCATGGATGCCACGTAGGGCACCGACATTATCCCCATGAGGATGCCGGCGGTGAGTATCGACTGGCCGGTGGTCGGCTCGTAGGAGAAGAGCGGTATGAATCTGCAACACTCGTAGAGGGGCTCCATAACGTAGTCTCGGAGGAGAGGGGCTAGCACCGTTACACCCCACAGACCGTAGACGATGGTCGGCAGTGCAGCCATGGCGTCGGACAACGCGGATACAACCTCACGCAGCTTACTGCTCGGTATATACTCGGTTACTAGTAGTGCAAGTGCGGTCGAAAGGGGCAAGGATACGGCAACGGCTATGATTGCAACGTACACCGTGCCCCATATTGCCGCGGCAAGGCCGTAACGCTCGGCTTCAGGGTTATCCTCTGAGGGCAACCAGACGCTCCAAGTGTAGACCCCCAGCCCCTCCTTACGGAAGATTGGCTCCGCTTTAGCGAAGAACGTCGCGGCAAAAGCAAGCAGAAGCGTTGCTACAATCACGGCTACCGACAAAAGGCTCAGCGCGTAGAGCTTCTCGCGCGGCGATAGGTGTGCCCCCAGCACAGTCTCAAGCAGCGCCAATGTTGACCCGTGCGGTGCTCTCAGAAAACCAGCGGTTAAACCTAACCCTGCTACACGAACTCAAGGTAGTCAAGGATGTCCCTGGGCACTAGACCCGCTTCAACAGCCAGCTCGGCGAGCGCCTTATGCGCCCGAATACCATCCTCCCCCATATCAAGCGTATAGTCATTCACATACATGTTGATGAAGCGTGACACCAGCTCGGGGTCCCTGACTCTAGAGAATCTCATGGCGTGGTGCAAAGCCTCCTTTTGATGCTCTCTCGCATAGAGTATGCTACGGCGTAATGCTTCTGCGAACCCCCTTGCAGCCTCAACGCCAAGCCTCTTGGCAAAGACGTCGACGCCGAGAGGTAATGGTAGCTTACCGACGCGTGACTCCCACCACTCCCACAAGTCAAAGACCTTGATGAGACCCCGCCTTTCAAACGCTATCTGCTCCTCGTGTATCAGTAGTCCAGCGTCAACCTCGCCTCTCTCAACGAGAGACGGTATCTCGTCAAACTTGGCAAACACGGGCTCGAATGCATCCTCCAAGGCTAGACGTAGCAACAGATATGCTGTAGTCCATCTACCGGGTACAGCTATCCTTGCACCCCTCAGACTATCAAGGCGCCTCTTGGCTACAACCACCGGGCCATAGCCAATACCCATACTGGCGCCGACGCGTAGCACATAGTAGCGCTGTGCTATGTGCAGTGCAGCGTGGAACGACGCAGCACTGGCATCAAGGACATCGCCCTCGAGTAAGCGTTTGTTGAGAGACTCTATGTCGTCTATCACCTCGCGTATCTCGTTGAAACCCGGTATCTTCACGGCGCCAGATACTATGCCGTAGAACATGAAGGCGTCATCCGGGTCGGGAGAATGCCCCACAATCAACACTCTGCCAGCCAAACATCCCATCCGGGTGCATGGCTAGCGCTACGGGCGTATCAAGCTCGCTCCTAGCGGGCTCGGGTGGGATCGAGGCTCTTCATCGGTCTGTGCAGGCTACAGTCGTCATCGCCCGTATGTGGCGACGGTAACCCGAGTCTTATAGAGTGATACCCGTTGATGTACGTAAATGTGGGTGGAAGTTGCCCCTCCACCCGAGAATACGGAGGATGCTTGGCGAAGAGATAGGTGTCGTGCTTAGTGGTGCTACATCTGTAACCGCGCCGATAGCAGTGAGAAAGGAGCATGCTCCATTGATACGAGAGGACCTCATGGTAGCAGTTCACGACGAACATCTGGGAAACGATGTAGTGTTGATTGGCGTGTTGAGATTCGTGACTAGGTATGAGCCGTTCCTGCGTCGTGGCATCCCGAATGTATACACCAGCTATCCGCAGGCACTGACAAACGACCTTCTAGCACCATTTACCAACGCTTACATCGAGCTATATGGTGTTGCAAGGTTCGAGTTAGAGGATGAGTCCGCGAGTGTGATAGGGAAGATAGAGCCACCTGTGTACGCGCCTCATCCAGGCAGCCGCGTATACATCATAACGGGTCCCGAGCTTCTTGACGCCATTGTTGGTGGACGAGGGCTGCGTGTTGGTGTCCACCCGTTTACCGGCTGGAGTCCACCTATAGATCCAGAGGCGCTCAAGATGCATGTTGGTGTTTTTGGCGCGACGGGTATGGGTAAGAGCCGGCTTGTAAGAAGGCTTGCACGCGAAGCGTCAAGACACTACGCGGTGATAATTTTCGATCATAGTGGCGTAGACTATGCCCCCGTTGCAGAGAAACTTGGTTATCCCGTTGTACCAGCCAACAGGGTACAACTCGACGTCATAACTATGACAGAGATGCTTGCCGAGATTATGGACGTACCTAGTACACTACAGGATTACGTGCTAGCAGGTGTCTATTGCCATGACGGGCTAGTCAAGGGCAAATTCAGTACACCCGAACAATGTCTACGTGAAAGCTACATGACGACAAGGATGAGTGCCCAGCGAAGCCGCCAATACACTTGGAACAAGGAAGAGTTCATCTCTACACTGCTCCTCGTAGCCAAGAGGCTTGGCGCGCGAGACACCACACTGTTGAAACTAAGGCTGTATGCAGAGCGTGTGCCGAACTACATCTATGAGAGTTTCGGTGGTAGGGATGTATCACCACGGGAGATAATACAAGCCGCGCTAGATCACAACATAGTTGTTGTTGACCTGGGGCGTGAGGAGGAAATAGCGGCAAAGCGTGCTATCGTGGCTCAGGTCGTGGATGAGGCCTGGAAGATAATACACGAGACGCTCCAGCCAATTAACGTTGCAGTGTTTGTTGACGAGGCGCAGCACTATGCATGCGAGTACTGTAGACCCTCGGCTACTCGTCTTGAGAAGATAGCGCGCGAGGGTAGAAAGTGGGGCCTATGGCTACTAGTCGCTAGTCAAAGAGTATCAAGGGACATCAAGCCTGGTATTCGTGCAAACTTAGGCACTGTATTCTTCTCGCGTCTGCAAGCTACTGGTGACCTGCAAGAGCTGGGCGGCTACCTGGACTTGGGTAATGTAACGCAAGCGTCGCTAGCTATGCTAGATAGGAGGCAATTCTACCTCGCTGGCCTCGCAAACCCGCTCCGTAAGCCAGTACTTATACAAGTAGAGCATGTGCCCGACGACGGCTTCTGAAGCTAGCCGAGGAGCGACTTTGGTTTTTAAGCCACTGGCTCCGGAAGAACAACATGAAATTGTTTATAGGGGGTGCCTAGGCTTGCGCGTCCTGCTTCTCGTTAGACGCTGAGCTGTTGTGCTATTTCGGATGGGCGTGCGCCAGCAAAGGCACCGTTAGCTATCACGACTATATCGTAGAGGTCTAGTGTGAGGTACTCTAGCGCGGCAGTAGCGAACCCTACGCTGAGCGGGTTGCTCGCAATGCCCATAGCGGCGCGTTTCCTGGCCTCTCTGCGAATCAAGTTCTCTACAATAGCGAATGCCTTGATCATGTCGGGCTCGGTGACTTCGCCGTAGAATGTGCTGCGCAGCTTCAACATGATTGCCTCTGGGTCGCCTATGGAGGCCTCTCTTGTCAAGTCGGGGAGTTTGCATGGTCTAAGTAGGCGTATGAACTCTTCAATGACTTCTCTTGGGGCTCCGCGCATGGCAAGGTTTAGCATAACTCTCGCATAGAGCATATCCAGGCGGGGGCAGAGATAGTATCTAGCTTGCATCGTGTTGCGATACGCGTTGTTGAAGAGCCATGCTATTAGAGTGTCGATAGCCGCGTCTATCCCGTTGGCGCCCTCCACCTTGAGATAGTAGTCTAGAAGCTTGGGTAGCATGTGGAACGCTGTGCGTTGCAGGTAATCGTGTATGCCTCTAAAGCTTCTGGTCTCGAGGTAGAACTTGTAGACGTGCTTTACAAGAGGATTCTCGGGGGCTGCTAGTGCATCTGGCTGTGGAGGCTCCTCACCCTCATACGCCATCCTGAGGAGGAGAGTAAGGTCTCTAGCGGCTATGTATGTCGAGTAGGCCATGTTTATGAGCTCTCTGGCGCCGCTCGCAAATGCTCTTGCTTGCGCAATCCTGGTTGAGAGCCACCTCCTCATGCCAATCTCTATGCCGCGAGGCGAGCTAGTATCCTCGATCCACGCTGCAATGGCGAAACTCTTCAACGCCTCTATGAACGTATTGAAGGAGTAGGCTGACTGGAGGAGTAGCTTGATGCCCTCCGGGCCGGGCGCCTCGCCTAGAGCGGCTGCAAGTTTAGCAGCATAGCCAGCCGGGCTACCTCCTCGATATCCGAACGGCATTGGCTAGCACCTCCAGTGCAGCCTCAACGGCCTTCTCGAAATTGGCGCGGGCGGTAGCCTCGACGCTCGCTAGCACTTCGCGCTTCTTCTTCTCTAGCTCGTCGCGTATCCTTGCTATCTCATCCTCCGCTAGAGCATTGATGGTGCTTCTAGCGCGGTCTACGATCTCCTCAGCTTTAGTCTCAAGCCTTCTAGCTCTCTCCTCGGCAGCAGCCAATAGGCTGCTCGCATCCTTCTCGATGCTACTCTCTATCCTTGTTAGCTTCTCCTCGAACTCTTTCACGGCACGTAGGATGCGAACAACATCCTCTGCCAAGACCGGCCCCCGCTAGCCCCTCCCGCTCCTAGCTTTTCAACCTACGCCCTCCGCGAGAAGCTGGAAGTCTTGCAGGTACCATCCAGTAGTCGAGCCACACCCCAACACCTATTATGCTGCGTGCGTGGCGTCACTGTAAACGGCCCGATGTGGAAGTCCACCCCTTCCAGAGGCGAGTACGCCGATGCTGAAACCGGCGTTGCCGAGGGTCAAAAAGAGGAGTTTTAGCGGAGTTTATTAACATAGTATAAGATGGGAGCGAACTTTTCCTAACCATCCTTTAAGTTGTATGTAACGATAGTGAATATCCGCGGTGGAGTAACATCCTTGCAGGAGGCGCCAAGACTAAGCTTAAGATGGATAGTTAGGCTGGCTGTGCTTGCATTACTGGCAAGTCAGGGACCCATGCACGGCTACGCGATCTACAAGAGACTGTTGTCGATATTCGCGCGTGCAAGGCTAATATCGCCTAGTCTCGTCTACACAGTACTATCCGAGCTGGAGCAAGAGGAGCTTGTAGAAGAAGCTGGGTTCGTGGAGGGCGCGCCAAGCGGAGGTAGGAGATTACTACGTATCACCGAGAAGGGCCTCAACCATCTAGCGGAGCACGGCGGTATGGCGTGGCGGCTTTTCGGCGAGCTTCTTGTCCTCCTTGTGCAAGGCGAAGCTGAGGCTCGGTTGCAAATAGGTGACTATGGGGGTCTGGTTAATCTTGCTGGCGAGGTTATTGGGCTGTCAGAGAAGTTGAGGAAGATAGGTGAGAGGGTACTCCCGGAGACCGGGGGCAGTGAGGAGGTTCGCTAGGGCGGAGGGTTGTCCTGGTGAAGAGAGTACGGCGGAGGCCGAGCCTCCACCCACCTCAATTATGTGATAGAATAAGTGGTTAAGTGTAAGCTAATGTCTCTCGTCTTGGTTTGCGATTGTGTGTTAGGGGCTCGGGAATCCCGGCCTACACTCCACACTGCTTTCGGCGAAGAGCGCTCTCCTCATAGCCCCTCTTACCATCGACGCGTTTCACCCGTAATTTGGTGCACGGTGCTTGATCGCGAATGATTTCGATATAATTCAGGCTAGCCGGGATTCTTGAAAATGGTAGAATGGTGGTGAAGCGTCGAGTTGAGCGTCAAGTTAACCGTATTAGTGGATAACGAGGCTGGAGGCGGGCTGCGTAGCTCATGGGGACTGTCTATATTAGTCGAGAAGGATGATGTGCATATTCTCTTTGACGCGGATACGGAACCCGAGGTGCTCGAGTACAACGCGGCTAGACTTGGCGTAGATCTTGGATTGATAAGCTTCGCTGTACTTAGCCACCCTCACCGTGACCACTATGGAGGTTTTAGCGCGGTCGGTAAAAGTGCAAACAGAGTGGAGGTATACGTGCCTAGGGGGTCGAGGAGGGTAGCCCGGCTTTTACGGAAATGGGGCTTGCAGCCCATCGAGGTTAATGAGACTATAGAGGTAGTCAAGGGTGTCTACATTGTTGGTCCCTTCCGGGGCGTCTACAAGGGGCGCGAGATACCAGAGCAAAGTCTCGTAATAGGTGTTGGTGATGGACGTGCAGTTGTGCTTGTTGGGTGTGGGCACCCGGGTGTCGATACAATCATCAAGACAGTGGTTGAAACGCTTAATGTTAAGCCTATTCTCGTCATAGGAGGGTTTCACGAACCACCGTTCGATGTGATTGATAGGCTTGCGTCTTTGGTAGACGGAAAGATATGTGCGATACACTGCAGTGGTGACGAGACTAAACGGTATATCAGGGAGAGATATCCTGGCAAGTATTGCGATGCGCGTGCAGGAACGGTAATAACATTGTAGTGGCTATTGTTGAGCCTCGGTTTCATCCTGTCTTGTAACTTTATCCGTGGTTCTCGGGGGTACGGGCTTCACTATTCTCGCTGAGAGGACGCGAGCGGCTACGTCCGGCGGGTTTAGTATTGGTGCCTCGGGGAGAGACTCGACCCAAAGACTACGATAGTTCTCGTTTACCTCGCGCGCTTTTACCTCCTCCACTTCACCTCTTTCAAGCATCTTCTCCAACACTTGCTTCGCCCGGTATACGAGGATGGCCTCCTTTCTCGGGTAGCGCCAGAGATGGTGCTCTGCAAACACCTCGTAGGGAATATCGCTATACCATTTCCTATGCTCCTTTTTCAACACGGTTTCTATGAAGCCAGGGTCTTCCAGCTCCTCAATTACCGTAAACTCGTGTAGAGACTTGAATGGGCATAAGGTGCACGCGACACGTGGCAGACCGTCAAAGTAAGCGGGGTGCACGAGGTCAGCTTCTCTGGTCAACTTGACAACGTCTAGAAGTGTCATTAGGTATGTTGGGCGGAACTTCCTTCCAGAGAGGTACTCGTGGCGAGATGCTGGTGCGGCTAGCTTCTCGAGCCTCTTTGGGGCCTCCATAATTCTGTCGGCGACTACCTCTAGGGCACCACGATGACGCTTCTTATACTCTCTCATAGGCTTGACTTTGAAGAAGGTGCACCACCTGTCACCTCTCCTAGGCAATCCGCGCCAGAGGAGGTAACTACGGAACTTTCTTCTCGGAGCCTCGATGATTTCAATGTCTATGCTTAACCTCTTCGCGACTTCCTCGACGAACTTGACGTTCCTCGGGGACTCTATGTATGGTATGTGTATGTAGAGGACATCCAGCTTCAAGCCTAGTTTCTCTGCAAGAGCGAGTAGCACGAGAAGTGCTGCTGTAGAGTCCTTCCCTCCACTATAACCGAGAGCAACGCGTCTGCCCCGAAGCTCCTTCCCAACGAGCTTGACCAAGCGGTCCACGTGATCTTCCAGTTTCGTTAGGGTGTATGCATGTACGTAAGGCGCGGCAAGCACCCAGAGGCGATAAGGGATTCTTATATCGCCAATGCGCAGTGTACCATCGCGCTCGAGAAATTTTGTCACATCAGCGCCACGCTCCTTGTCAAGCCAGAATATGGCTCGTAGCAAACGATGGTCAAGATCATAGTGGACAACGGCCTCTGCAGCCCCACCCTGAAGCAGCTCTGCTCTACCATTCCTAATCACGGGGTAAAGCTCTGTCAAGGGGCCTACTCCTCCACGAGCTTGGGCGCCTTGACGAACCCGTCGATAACCTCAACAGCGTTGCGTAAAGCCTCCTCGCGAGGCAGGCTAGGCTTTGGATCATCGCGTCGTAGCAGCCCCTCCACGTCGCTCGGGTGGTAGAGCGGATCACCCACAACCTTGGCATCTAGTAGTACTCTCATCCACTCAAGTATCTTTGACAACTCGGATATCATACGCTCCTCTTCCTCCGGAGTCAAAGAGATCCTAACCATCTCCTCGAGCCTCTTGACCAGCTCTCTGTCCACTCTCAGCTCGTGCACACAACTCACCTGCCAACTCCTCTATGAGAGGGATAGCCTCCCTTATAGCAAGACTAGCGGCCTCTCCATCAAAAGGTGACCCTATGCCACACTCCACAAGGTAGACGAGTGGGTGTCTGCCAGTGACCGCCTTCGAAACCTCCATAGCCATACAGAGAGCCTCTAAAAGACCAGCCTCGTGCAGCGCATTCAACTCTAGCTGATCGCAACTCTCCACTATGGTAGTGCGCACCGTGCCCCTGGGTACACGTCGCGATGCATCAACTACGATGAGAGCGTCGTAATCATGTATAAGGTGTATCAGTGCTTGTACGCCTCTACCAAGCCATCTTGCCTCGCCACACGGTAGACGTATCTGCTCGACAATACTTTTGGCGCATGCATCACCAGGTATAAGCTCATTCCCAAACCCAGCAACAAGCAAACGCAATGGAGTACCTGCCTCCGACCTCCTAGTACCAGCCAAGCATGGGCTCCTGGCCTTGAAATTAAACCTAGGTGCGGGGGACATCTAGTTGACCATACATATGATAGTTGTAAAGTGTGAAAAACGATATTTGATGCCACGTGTGTCCGTGTGCCCGGGGTCTTTTATCCGACCCTTAACCGGTTGGGGTGCTAACCGTGTCTAAGGCTATATCGGAGCATGACAACTTGGCTATGGTAAAGCCTCTAGTCTCTGAGGAAGAGATATACCTGGATATAGAGGCGATGATCAAGCTTATGGCGATAACAGTACGTGGTCTAGAGCTTGCAGTTGGACAGAGAAGCGCAATGGCGCTAGGAACAATCATGGGCTCGCAACTTTACAAAAGCATGTCGCCTAGTATAAAGGGTAAGAACTTGAAGGAGGCTCTCGAGGCCGTAAACACACGTAGTTTCCGTATAGATGTTTACAAGATGCGAGGAAAAGTGGTCCATGAAGACCCGCAAACGGGGCGCAAGGTGTTCTATTACGTTGGACGGGAGTGTCCGATACGACAAATACTATACCACGAGGATATTCCCGCCGGAGGTACACTTTGTCGCATAATGTGTAGTTTCGTGGAACAGTTGTTAGCGGATGTACTAGGTGGCAAGTATTCTGTGAAACTGTTGCGTTACGGGCCTAATGCGTGCTTCCTGCGTGTAGAGATAGTTAACGGTCCGCAGCCTCCAGACGATGTCGCCGTATACTCGAAGAAACCTAGTCTAGAAGAGTATGTCATGTTGCTACGTGAGGACCTTAGGTCTATACTTGTGGCTTTCGATGCAACTGTAGATAGAGTATTGGGCGGCAATCCGACTATGAGTTACATGGCAGGTAAGAGGTATGGACTCCTAGATGGCGACAACCTGCTAAGTACTATTGGCAGAACGATCAGCGTCGACGAAGCCATAACCGTGCTAAACGTGGCTTACAAAGGTTTGCTAGAGCTGAGCAAGGAGGGTGACGTAATTAGCCTAGAAAGGAGTGTGTTCCACGATCTAGTCGAGAAGCTGCAGCTTGGACGTGCAGTCTTCATCTATCGTACTCTGCAAGGCTACCTAGCTGGGCTTTTAGAGAGGCTAACTGGTCACCGTGTTGACCTACGCGGTTTAGATGAGAAAGCTACGCAACTAAAGATTCTCATGAGGTGAAGACCGTGAGTGGCGGGAAGCTCACACTCGCTGTTGTGCCTCTGACAGGGTGTGGGGGCTGTGAGGTACAAGTGTTGAGGACGTTTGAGAAGTATCCAGAGCTATACGAAAAGTATGATGTGGTGTATTGGCCGCTCGTTGTTGAAGCCGAGGAGATGCCAGAGAGCGTCGACGTAGTACTAGTGGAAGGTAGTGTTAGGACCAAGAAAGATGTTGACGTGTTAAGAAAGGCGCGTAAAGCTGCAAGATACTTGATAACCCTAGGCTCTTGTGCAGGCTTCGGCGGTATAAACGGACAGGCTGACTACTTCCCGATAGAAGAGAACATGAAAAGTATCTATGGTAAAGAGAAGCTAGAAAATAGCGTTGACATGCTAGAAAGACTGTATGCACCCTCGGATGTAGTCCCAGTCGACTATGTAGTACCGAGGTGTCCGCCAACACCAGAAGTGTTATACAAAGTGCTCACAGCGGTGTATGAAGGCAAAAGGCCGCCAGCAACCTTGTACAGCGTCTGTACGCAGTGTCCAAGAGAAATGCGCGAGATAAAGCAAGAGATTACCGAAGAGTTCTTCAAGAAGGGCTTGCCAGGCCCCGATGTTGACCCGAAGACCTGTCTTCTAAGCCAAGGGTACCTATGCATGGGGTCAGTAACCATCGTTGGTTGTGGTGCGCCATGTACTAGGGCTGGTATCCCGTGTTTCGGGTGTGGAGGCCCGACAGCCGAAATCGCCGTCCGTAGAGACCAGGACATACCAGTTGCACTTGCAAGGATAATAGCAACGCTTGCGGGAATGGATCCCATCGAGGGTGGAGAGAAGGTACTCAAGATACTAGAGAAAGTATACGGCATGAGGAGATTCTATACGTTCACGCTTGAATCCGAAGTTTTCAGAAGAAAGCCACGTGGTTTTGCTATTAGACTCTTGGCAGAGAATAGGAGGGCGCAGCAAGGGTGAGGCGCATGGCGGGCAAAGAGATTAGGCTAGATATGACACTCATAGAGGGTCACGCCAACGTCCTGATACGTGTAGGTGACGATGGAAAAGTGGCAGAGAGGGTACTCTACCAGGGTGTCGACACTAGATTCTTCGAGAGACTCTGGGCGGGTATGAACATAGACGAGATGCCAAGAGTAACGCCAATGATATGCGGAGTTTGCAGTGCGACACACCATGTGTGTAGCGCGCTAGCAGTTGACAAAGTTAGGGGTGTTGAGCCGCCCGAGACTGCGCAAAACATCAGGGCAATGATAAACCTAGGCATACATCTTAACAACCAGGCGTTGCACCTCGTGGTTATGGGTCTACCGGACTTCCTCCCGGCGAGTGAGAAGAGGCGCAGCGTGTTCAGGCTAATGGCGTCAAGGCCTGCTCTGGCTAAGACAGGATTGAAGATAATGGAGCTTGGACATACGGTAGTGGCGGTATTCGGCGGTAGAGAGGTGCATCCGATAAACGCTGTATCTGGTGGTGTTGCTAGGGCTCCCAGCGAGCATGAAGTTAAGGAGCTCCGAGAAAAGTTTGAGAAGCTGAAGAGTGACCTAGAGACGTTCAAGAAGGAGGCTTTGAACCTCCTTGCCGAGAGCAAAGAGAAAATATCGAATTACGAGAGCGGGACAGAATACATGTTAGCTGTTGTTGATAGCAAGACTGGCGGTTTCACGCCGCTCGAGGGTGTGGCAAAGGTTATCGATAGTAAAGGTAATGTGGTTGTCGAGTTCCGTCCCGAGGAGTACACCAAGGTTATCGACGAGAAGGTGTTCGACTACACGTATGTCAAGATGCCGGTGTTGAGGAGCAAGGGTTACCCCCAGGGTGGTATGCGTACCGGCCCTCTGGCAAGAGTAAACATCGTCAAGAGCTATGGTGTTGAAGAGGCTGATGAACTACGTGACAAGCTGTTCGAGGAATGGGGCAGACCAGCGACGCACCCACTACTGTACCACTATGCGCGCGTCGTAGAGACAATAGCTGTCTACGAGTTGATACAACGTGCTCTAGATGAGTGGGACTTCTGGAGCACGCCGTTACGGAATTACACTGACAGTGTGCGCGGAGAGGGTGTTGCGATGATAGAAGCGCCTAGAGGCACGTTGATACATCATTATAGAGCGAGAGAAGATGGTGCAACTGAGTACGTGAACGTCATTACGCCAACGACATTTAACGCTGTTGCAATGGAGAACGATTTGACCAAGTTCTTCCAGGGCAAAAATGTTGCCAAGATGAGTGATCGCGAGATATATGCACATGCTGTGGCGATAGTGAGGCCTTACGACCCGTGTATGGCTTGTGCAACGCACACAGTAGCTGAGCACCAGCTTGGCAAGATCTTAATAGTTGATAAAAACTTGAATGTAGTGAGGGAGGTGAAACCGTGATGGCTGAGGATATACTTGCACATGTAGAGAAAGTGCAAGAAGAAGTAGAAGTGGCAACCAAACCTAAAGCTATAATCATCGACAAGAACGTATGCATGAAGTGTTACAACTGTGTCAGATCGTGCACCGTATTCAACAGCGTCTATGAAATCGGCGAAGACGGTTATCCCTACGCAGCCCGCCTCGACGACTGTATAATGTGCCTAATGTGCCACTTTGTCTGTCCAACTCGTGCGATAACGCACGTGGGCATCCGAACAGTGACCATACTAGTGCTTGACAAGGATATCGCGCAAAAGATGACAAAGATAATGTAAATACAAGACAATTTTATAGATCAGCGCGAGGCCCTCCGCGCGCCCGCCCCTCCTTTTGTAAACGTGTACTCGCTGTGTTCGCGTATCGTCTATCATAGCTATGTAGTTGAGATAGCTGGAGGGTCTGTGCCCTCAATGTAACTTTTTCATTGCGACGGATGTTCTCGCTTGAGGAGTTGATTATAGACACGGCATGAGTTTACACGAGCATCTTGAATATTGTAAGATTATGTTTTAGTGTGGATGAGGGTCGGCGATGCGGGGCTTCACGCATCCCCCTTGCGGGGCTTGTTAGCCGGGTGTTCCGGGCTTCCTCCTCATCCCGCGGGAAGTGGTAGAAACCCCCGGCGGTTTCTCGGTAGCGCCGGCCCACCGGCATGCCCGGGGGGCTTTTGCCCCCCGGTGGACCGGGCAACCCCACGGTTCGTCCTCATTGAACGCCGCCGGGGGTCCATGGTGACGGGTGTGTCCCGGTCTTTATTGTATAAGCGTTTGTCTTCAGCTCGTGTTGTGTGGCTCGTCTTTTCGTCGGGCAGGGCGTGGTATCGTGGCGGGATACGTGGTTGGGCTGGCTCTAGTGGGCGGCTTGATGTTGTTGCTAGGGTGATGCTGGCGGCGTGTTACCCAGGGTGTGATGCGCAAGGAGGGTGCCTGTTTGCCGCCTCGCTGCAAGGCCCCGCATTGTTCGTGCACGAGGCTGGTGGCAGGATGTGTAGAGAGTATGAGGCCGGCGAGGAGATACTACGTGGCTTGCAGGGAGTGTCGCGTTTAAGTATGGTATACCCGGGCTTATCAGGTGTAGAGTTGTTGAGTTTGGCTAAGAGTCTAGGCTACCGGGTTCTTCTCCTAAGTGAGAGGTGTCCTGTGTCCTGGAGAGTATCGCTCAATAGGCGTGTTGTCGTGCTCGGAGCAGATATTGACCCGCCGTCTGCAGTCCATAGTCTCGCGGACGAGTGTATCAGCGTAGGGCCTATTAGCTACCTAGCAAGTAGTGTGGCTGCACTGCTTAACGTTCTCTCGCAGATCGATCCACCTAGTGAAGGGCCTGGTATTGGTGAGGCGTAACAGTATGGCCCTCAACCCTATCTTCTCGAGGCATTCGATAGTATTGTGTGGCTCGTCCACTATGATTACCAGCGAGCCCTTCTTATACACGACGAGATGGGCCCTCGATGAACATTCTGCTATTGCACGTCTAGCCGCCTCGGGGGGCGGGGTTGCACGCATTGTAAACTCTCTTGCAGCCCTCGCCAAGCTCTCAAGGCTGGGCTCTCTCCTCACGGCTTCGTACGCATGTATAGCATCGTCTTGTGTTACCCTGCTCCACATCTCGCGTAGTAGAACCCGGGTATCCACGCTTCTAACTGGTACGGCAACGGCCCACAGCTCCTCAACCGGGTGTGCTTCTGCACGGCCACCTACACCAGGCGCACCAGGCTCTACACGTACCTCTAGACCCCATGCCGTGTACAACGCTGTCACATCTCCTAGGCCTGTACCCTCTAGAACCTCAGCTACATGCGCCTCGTCAGCAGCGCGGATGCTACTAATAGCTCTTAGGCCAGCGTATGCCAGGCATGCAGCTAGCGTGACTGCGCCGCTTACAGCTAGGCCATAGCCAGGCGGGTATGGAGTCTCAACGCGAATGAATTCATTATTCCATCCTAGTGAGCGGAGGCATCTCAGCGCAGGTGGTATCTTGGGACCGTGGTAACCCCCAGGAGCGTTGCAGGCTAATGCGCGTACTGGAGGCTCTAGCATGAGGCCGGCTCCTAGGCTGCCATCGTGAAGTGGATCGCCTCTTACCACTGGCACCCAGACTATACTGAGGTGTAAAGGTACTCGTGCCTCGACGCACTTCATCTCTTTCTCCTCGCGCGTAGCGCGGCCAAAGCTATATCGAGAAGACGCCTTGCTACGAGCCTCTTAGGAGCCTCCGGGATATACTCCACAAGCCCCCATCTAGTCACCACTACAACCTCATTAGTGGCCGAGGCGAAAGCGCGCCCGGCAGCATTGGCAACAACAATATCGAAACCGTGTTTCTCAAGCTTCTTCTTAGCCTCTTCCTTCAGGCCTTCCGGATCCGATACAGGTGCGGCAGTAAACCCGATGTGGAGAGCTTGTGGCGCCGCATCGCGGACGGCAAGGCTAACCTTAGGATTCTCAATAAGCCTTAGTACCAGTCCATTCTCGCTAGCCTCCTCGCTGCGTATCTTGCCTTCTCTCTTCTCAGCTGGACGGAAGTCCACCGGTGCAGCTACGTGGAAGACTATGTGAGGGAGGAGAGTCCTAGCCTCTCTTGCCGCTACCTGTGCCATCTCTTCTGCAGTCTCAACACGGATGCTCAGAGCCCTCCTGGGAGGCTCTAGACAAGTAGGACCATGCACTACGGTAACCTGTGCCCCCCTATCTACCGCCTCGCCAGCAACACTATACCCCATCAATCCCGTGGAGGGGTTCGAAATGAAGCGTATGTCGTCAATCCACTCTCTAGTAGGCCCCGCGGTCACGAGTACACGGAGCCCGGCATAATCCCTACCCCTAGCAATTACAGTATCTACCCAGTATACCACCTCGTCGACCGGAGGATGCTTAGCCCTACTCTCGGCCAGGAGAGGCTCCAGAACATAGACCCCAAGATCCTCCAGTTGATCAATGATATCGTTAGTTGCTCTGCTCCACAGTTGACCGTGCATAGCCGGTACCATGAGAACCGGCTTGCCAGCGCCAATGAACGCCTGGGCTAGCAGCGAGGCTTCCGTGTCACCCAGGCCGGCTGCAACCTTGGCCATGGTATCAAGGGTAGCCGGGTCTATGAGAAGCGCGTCACACTCCTCAGAGAGTGTTATGTGATCGCGGCGTACAGAGCCCCATAGAGTGTAGACGCTTTCGCCGGTAGCCCACTCGAGGAGCTTGGGAGTTACGAACTCGGCGCCAGCCTTGGTTATGGCGGGTACCACGCGTGCACCCAGACGTCGTAATCCCCGTGCAACATCAATAGCGCGGTAAGCAGCTACACTTCCCGTGAATACCTGGAGTATGCAACGACCAGTGACGCCCCACGAAACGCCCATCAGCGTCACCGGCCCACGCTAACCAAGCGCCACCACCAGTTAAACACCGGGTTGCTCCTCGCCACCCCACACGCCTCTGCATTCCAGAGCGCTGCTGTGCACCTCTATACGCCTAGGGCTGCCCTCCAAGCCGACAACCACAGTAACGTTAACATCGATACCGAGTCCAGTGTCAAGAACGAGTCTTATAGTCCTGCTACCGGCGCAACCATTGCCGACATCCTTCAAAATCCAGTCTCCTAGCACGACAGCCACGAGCCTTTGTGATACGAGGCTACGATGAAGTACTGCTCCGCAAGTCCTGGCTAGCAGCTCGGCAACACGCTCGACAAACCCCTTCAACGCGTTACCCTCGTAACGTGCATCCGGAGCATATAGGCCAAGAGCGCGGCTCCATACTACACGTGCCCACGACGGGGCAAGCCTCCCAGCACGCTCAAGTGCCTGTCTACACGCCTCCGACACGGAGCAGCACCTCGGTCCGTGTAGTGGCATGCAGCGGTAGATACGCAAAACCCTAAAAGCAATAAAAGCAATGTACGGATAAAGTGCATTGTAGCAAGACGGCCTTCAGTCAATGTGGATGATGGTGGAGCTGGTTGATGTTTGTGAAAAGCTACCCTCGTATTAGCCACGGCGCCTCTAACACATAGACACTGGGTTCGCTCGGAAGCTCATCTCTAGACACGCTAAACTCGTTGTTCTCGAGCCTCACAACTCTCCTACGTTTGCGTACCACAGACAAGAACTCATCTAGAGGGTCTAGAGGTAGGAAGTAGCCGCGAAGCCAGTAATGGATGGGTACCCCAACTTTAGCCTCGAGCATGTCGAGGACCTCTGCAGCTTCGCGCGGGTGCATAGTATACACTCCGCCCGCAGGAACAAACACGATATCAGCACGAAGCTGCTTAGCCTCTTCTTCGCCAGGTACAATGCCAGCATCGCCTAGATGAGTGAAAGTGATGCCGTCAACCTCTATCCTATAGGCTACCACGAAACCCCTGTAACGCCCGCCAAACTCGTCGTGGGGTAGCTTTACACCCTTAACTCGGAATGGGCCTAGGCTAAACTCGCCAGTACGCTCGACTACTACCTCTCGAGTAGAGTCGCCTTTAACAACATCAACTGCGTTGTGATCAAAGTGTCTGTGGGTAACAAGGATGTAGTGTGGATTTGGTTTAGGAGGCTTGACGCCTACGCCTATACTAGCCCCGTCGTGCGGGTCTATCATGAGGCGTGTATCGTCATAGACTAGCTCTATACACGCGTGACCCCACCATCGTACAATCACAGCCAACTTCCACACCACGCTATGATACCCTGGAAAGCCCGGCTAACAACCCGGCTCTCCCCATGGACGGGTGCCGGGGCGGCGGCAAGGAAATCGAGGAAAATAGTCTAGACGAGCAGACTCTAAGTCGGACGTTTCTAGACGATGGTGTGCTCGTGGCGTGCAATAGACAGCTGGAATTGTGGCGTGTAGATGATGCGTGTGTAGGTGCGGCGGACTCTAGTCGACATAAGCTTGGAGGCGTATTGTGGGTGCTAGCTCGACTTGAGGATGGCCCTTCTCGGTCGTGAACCTAGTCCATAGTTGCCTGCCCAACGCGTCTATGGTCATTAATTCCTTGCCGAGGCGTAGACGAATACGGTTGAGCCGAATAGCGCTTACTATCTCGCCATGGTCGACGAGCCATGCTAGTTCGGGTATAATAGTCACTACGTTGTTGTCGAGAAAGGCGCTGTGAACCGTCTCTACAAGAACACCCCTTCTAGTCTCCTCGATAATCTCCTGCTCTCTCCAATCACCAGTGCTAAGGACGAGAACGGCGTGCAACGCTTTCGGTGGATGAAAGAGACCACGGGCTGATCCAGGCTTGCCGGATGCACTCCACCTTGTACCAAGATGCTCTTTAACAACGCCCATGTGCACAAGCGTCCTCGAAGCTGCGACAACCGCTTCATCGTCGAAAGGATGGTTATACGGTGCTAGCGTATTGTAAGGCTCGTCTCGTAACGAAAAGGACTCGGGAGCTATCTGGGCACCCGTGGGTAGTCTTGCACCCCAATCGCCTTCAAGAGCGTGTCCAATCTCGTGTATCAAGGAGCCTGCGGCGCTGCCCGCTAGTATCACGCTCCACCTGCCAGCATCCATAGGCGAGATGCTTTTGAGGCTCTTGGAGGCTAGTGTAGCCTTCTCACACATGCGCTCAACTATGTGTGGTAGCAGTCGTAGACTTTGAGCATCGGTGGTAGCTATACGGTCAGACACTGAAAGCCTACCATAAGCTATCGAGATTATCACGTCGATGTAACAGTGCGTATACTCGGCCGCACCATCTGCATGGTTAATCCTCTTCTCGAAGCATACTAGGCTAGCCACTATCTCAGTGGGGCATTTCGCGCTTCTCCCAGCCTCTTCGATAACAGCCTCCAGTTCAAGCGGGTCAAGCTGGATTTTTGCACCCTCCACCCTCCCTGTGAAGAGAACCGCCTCTTTCAACTCGCCTTTGCCGCGGGGAGTAGGCTCCTTCAAAGGCTTAGAGTCACATCTCCACGAGCGTATACGCCATGCACCATCATACACTCTTACAGCTTCCCAACAATCCTCAGATACGTTAAGCTCGACGCTACCAAGCCTATACGCTGCTTCCGCGACGCGTGTACGCAGATACACCCTGTCTCTATAGGCCATGCTTCGGCCACTCAGATACGTATGGTAATGCCCCTTATTCGTAACACCCCTGGATACGAGGGCGCCCCACGGATGACCGTGGATGAGAACGAGGTGCGCAAGTTTGTAGAATGGCTGCCAGAGATAAGCGAGGATGAAGCATACGTAGTGCAAGTTATGCTCAGACCGTGGAAGCCGAGCCACACTAACATACCGAAATCGGGTCTTCTACACCTGGAGGTTATCGAGGGTGGAGACGGGTTTAGAGAAAGACTGTTTGACGCCATTGTACGTGCTGCACTGCTTGCAAGCAATGCTGGCACAGTGTTTAGAGTCGCGCATCATGGTAGAATGGTCCGCGTGCCTCCAGATGCTGTGGCTGTATACACCAGGGTAAATCCAAGCCTATTGATTAGAGCAGCTACGCGTTTATGCATCGAGCACATCGAGTACCTGCAATCCGCGGCCTATAGCGGCAAAGTAGAATATTCGGTGTTAACGCGCAGAATAGCCTCAGTCTTGGCTCGGGAAATACACACGCGTTTCCACATAATAGATGTGGATGATGATAGCATAGTAGACAATGTCGTGGCAGCGGTCGAGGATATAGTAGGTTACGTGCCGCCAAGGATAAAGACTAGACGAGGCCTTCACATACTGGTTCCAGTGTCTAACTTGGATGCAAATAGAGCCAAGAAGTGGTTCCGTGAGGTTCTACCAATGTTAATGGAGAGGTATAGGGGGTTAATCGAGTATAAAAGAGAGGGTCTAGAGCCTACGCCAGGTACAGTCTACAAGGGCGTAGTCGTGAGGCTACTCCTATAGCTGGCATTATAACGTCCTACTTTGCATCCTCGTTTTGACCACGGTGGACTCGTAGTCGTGAAGCGTGTAGCCATAATCGGCTGTGGAGCCATAGGCTCGGAACTAGCTAAGGCTATCGATGATGGGCTAGTGCCGGCTCAGCTAGTGGCACTTTTCGACATTAAGAGGGATAGGTGTGATAAGGTAGCCTCTAGCCTCGAGCGTGTGAAGCCTAAAGTGGTCTCGAGCATGGACGAGGTGCTTGAAGTAAAACCTGATGTTATAGTAGAAGCTGCTAGCCAGGCAGCTGTTGCGGAGTACGGGCCACGTATACTCGAGAGGGGCGTTGACCTCATAGTGCTAAGCGTAGGTGCACTGCTGGATAATAGTGTGCTCAAGAGTCTTGAGGAGGCATCTCGTAAGGGTGGTGGTAGAGTATATGCGCCTACTGGAGCCATAGCTGGGCTGGATGCTATCAGGGCGTTGCGGATAGTTGGAATAAACAAAGTGGTGTTGCGTACAAGGAAGCCGCCTAAGAGCCTCGGCGTTGATGTTAACGATGTGACGGTATTGTATCGGGGGCCTGCGCGCGAGGCTGTCAAGAAATACCCGTTTAACGTGAATGTGGCGGCAGCTCTTGCTCTCGCGGCTGGAGTAGAGCCTCTTGTAGAGATCGTGGCTGATCCCAAGGTAGAACGGAATATACACGAGATAATTGTGGAGTCGGCGGCTTCTAGGCTAACGATACGAGTGGAGAATGTGCCTAGTCCGTCTAACCCGCGTACAAGTTACCTTGCGGCTCTTTCCTGCATAGAGTTGGTGAGGAGGATAGTGTCGCCTAGGTGGCTAGAGGTAGGAACGTGAGAAAATAACAGAGGGCTAGGACGTTGTGGTTCTCGCCTTTGCAATCGCTTCTTCCTTCTTAGCCCTCAGCAGTTGCTTCGCGAACGCGTAGAACAGGTAAAGGTCTAGTATGAAGCTGATTGCTGTTACACCGCCAGCTCCAATCTGGAATATGGGTTTTAGGTGCGGCACTATCAATACTAGCCACATTGCAAGGGCGGTCGTCACAGTCACCCATAGGAAGACTGCAGGTGCGACTACGGTGAGCGCTAGCCATCCTCTTACTCTTAACACCACATAGATCCACAGTGCGCTCGTCATGAGGGCGAGCGCGGCTAGCAGCTGGTTTGTGCCAGCGAAAGCAGGCCACACGACTCTCCATGCTGGTGTGCCATCAACAGTCTGAATGGCTAGCAGGCCTCCCAGTGCTATGGAGATCGCGCTAGCCACCCATCTGTTTGTCAGTAGCTTGTAGAGGCTCTGGTTCCGCTCGGCAAGGAAGTCGAACATCTCGCTCCAGGCGAACCTTGCAAGCCTATTCGCGGTGTCGAGTGTTGTGAGTACGAACGTGGTTAGTGCTATCGCGGCGAATACCTTTGCAGCGAAGGCGGCGGCTGCTACATCAAAACCGAGGCGGCCGAGGGCTATGCCAAGCATCTCGCCGTATCCGACTGTGAATTTGGCTAGAGGCTTCGGAAGAGTGGCTACCTTATCCCAGGCAACAGCGATTGGTGTTATCACAGCGAGGGTAGAGACAGCACCTTCTGTTAGCATTCCTCCATAGCCAATTAGTAGTGCGTCCATCTCGCTTGCCAGCTGTTTGCTCGTGGTGCCGCTTGCAACCACGCTGTGGAAGCCGCTGAGAGCGCCACAAGCTATTACTAGTGCTATGCTTGGCCAGAAGGGTGCAAGAGGCTCGTTTGCAATTGGTGTGCCTCCAGCTCCTATGATGGCAGCTGGTGCAACCCATGTGATTATAGCGGGCTGCTTCAAAGGCACGTCTAGTATCAGTAGGGCTGCAAATGCTGAAGCGATCACAAACGCCCAAAGAAGGTATGCGTTGAGGTAGTCGCGTGGCTGGAGTAGGTACCAGACTGGCAGTGCGGCGGCTATGAAGCTGTACAGCATTAGCACGTAGACCCACGAGTTGTAGCTCAGGTATAGTGGCACGTAGAGGCTGTAGACATAGCCTAGTATCGCGAGTACTATGGCGATAATTGTTGACTTGGTTATACCGAGGCCAGCTCTGTACATCAGGTAGCCTAGGAGTAGCGCAATTGGCATGTAAACCACTGCCTTTGTGGCGGCGTTCGGAGATATGACGGAGTATATCGTGGCAGCTACGCTGAGGAACGCTGCAATTACAAGCAGCAGCGCACCCCACACGTAGACGAGGAACGCATACTTGGCTTTCTTGCCCATCACGCTCTCCGCGACGCTCATTATCGATATTCCGCCGTGGCGCACGCTAGCCATTAGGGCTAGGTAGTCGTGGATAGCGCCTATGAAGAGGTTGCCGAAGATCACCCAGAGTAGTGGCGCGAACCAACCGTAGACGGATGCTAGAGCTGGTCCTACGATGGGGCCCGCTCCTGCTATGCTAGCAAAGTGGTGACCATAGAGGACCCACTTGTTAGCTGGCACATAGTCGACGCCATCATACCTTGTCCATGCTGGCGTCTTGCGCGTAGCGTCAGCCTTCACGACTTTCCTCTCAATTACCTTGCGGCCATAAGCCCAGTAGCCGACGATATAGGCGATGATAACCGGGAGTACTATAGCTGCGACCGGGGCCGCCATCTTCCCACCCCCTACCCTTTACGTGCCTTTAGCCCCGCTGGCGCCTCGCCAAACGCCAGCCACGGACCGATAAGAAGTCCCATCCATGCCGCTACAGTGGCGCCAGCCAAAGGCGTGTCTACAGGCTTCTTCATCACCTTGACACTGGTTACAATAGCGTCCTTTGGTACCTCGCCGTTGCACTGTGCACCCTTTACATCACCTATGGTGAGGCCCTTGAGCTGTGATACTTTGCTCGAGAATTCGTCAATGGTGCTTGCCCTGCAGGTGGTAGGGCCCTGTATAGTACACTTGTAAACCTCATCGCCGAGTTTCGCCTCTATTGTTGCCTGGAGCGACACGCAACCTATCATTCCACGTGTTGCGCCAACATAGAACGAGTATGCCAGCACGGCCAGCGATGCTAGCGTTAAAGCGATGCCAAGCGCCCTCTTGATGCCCACTGTTTGACCACCATATGGTATGTTTAAAGTGTTGGGGTATTAAAGAGGATAAGCGCTAACCGATAAACCACCTTTCTTCTCTGATAGAGAATCGCTGAACAAAGGGTGGGTTCTGATGGTATGGATTAGAGAGGCCGTAGATGCGCTGAAGAACGTGATAGCAGGTTTCTTGAAAGCGCTTAGAGACCAGGCTGTTGAGGCCATTGAACTAGAGGCTAAAGAGCTTGAGACAACTTTCTACATGCTTGTTGCTGCTCCTCTAGCTGGTATACCTCTGGCGCCCACAGGCCTGGTGTTGGAGCTTGCGCATCTTCTAGGTGAGGAACTCGATAGAGCATTGCAAAGGCTGGGACGCTGGGCCGACCTGTTTGCAGACTACTTTGCCAGCCTGGGTGGAGAGTGGTAGAGTTGACCCTCATTCGCGTATTAGAGGAGAGCATAGACGGTCGTAAAGTGATGCTTGTGTATGGGAAGGGCGGTGTTGGTAAAACAACTTTTAGCCTAATGGTAGGGCTCCACATGTCAGCACATGGCTATAAGGTTCTTGTAGTATCGTTGGATCCGGCGAAGCACCTACCAAACTACGTTAATTGTAAGTGTATAAACCGTGTCTATGCGGTCACCGACAACCTTCATGTAGAGCAGTATGATGTGACGGTAGATGTTAAGAGGCTTGGTGAAGAGTATGCCCTCCTTTTGAGAAGGGTATCTACACGGTTAGCTGCTCTGAACCTGGACAAGGTGCTTAATGTCGTTACGGCTGCACCCGGGTTGGAAGAGGAGGCGTATCTGCGTAAGCTAGAGGCACTATACAATAGGAGTGTTGAGTACGACTATGTGGTTATAGATATGCCTCCTACTGGTGTTGCACTCCGCATAGTAAAGTTGCCACTCTTGTACAATGTGTGGCTCGAGGCGCTCGAGGAGATAAGGTTTAGGCTTGCCGAGGCAAGAGCAATGTTAGCGAGAGTAGCGGGTGGCGACTTTAGCGACCCTGTACTCGAGAAATTGAAGCACCTTAGGAACCGGTTTAGTAAGCTACACAACGCTATAATCGATGGAGGTATTACGCTCCATGTTGGCGTGGCGACGCCCGAGCCGCTGCCCGTTATGGAGGTCGAGCAGGTAGCGAATGCTCTTAGGCAGCACGGCGCTTGGCTTGGGCTTGCTGTCCTTAACAGGGTGCTTAGTCTGGGCGAAGCAAAGCGGCTCGGTATACATAGACAACAGGTGGAGGCGTTTGAGCGGCTCAAGAAGGTTGCTCAGCGTGTGCTTCTGATACCGTACCTAGGTAGGCCTACCAAGAGCTTAGGAGATGTTCAGGAGCTTCTCAGCCTGGTTAAAAGACTGGAGTTGGGAGATATCCTGCCTCAACTCTAGTAGTTTCTCCAAGCTCTACGGTATATCCATTCAACGTCCTTGGCGGTTACCGGCCTCGGGTTGAGCGCGAGGAGCGCCTTCTGCTTCAGAGTCTCCTCGGCCATGGCTGGTATATCGTTCGGGTCTACGCCCACAGCCTCTAGACCCGGCGTGAACCCGACATCCTTTTGCAGCTCCCTAATCTTATCTGCAGCCCACTTTGCGCCTTCAGGGCAGCAGCGGCATGGTGGTTTCTCGCCGGATAGCAGCTCGCCTACCTTAGTGGCCTTGCAGTAGTCGGCGGGCGCGTTGAACTCTAGTACGGCCGGTAGCAGTATACCTACAGCTTCACCGTGTGTGAGCTTGTAGCGGCCACCTAGTGGGTAACTAGCTGCATGGGCCAAGCTCGTGCCAGCGTTGCCGAAAGCGAGACCGGCAAGGTTGGAGGCTAGTAGCATGCCAGCCCTAGCCTCGATATCCGTCTGGCCGTTGTAGGCCGCTCTCCGTAGGTACCTGCCTATCAGCTCAATGGCCTTCTCGGCGAGCGCGTCTGTGATCGGGTTCGAGCCGTGATACACGGGCCTCTTAGCTGGTGTTTCGGGCTTCGGGCGTGCATAGAAGGGTATGGCCATATAGGCTTCCACTGCGTGCGTCAATGCGTCCATCGCTGTGTCTACAGTTACCTTCTTCGGCATCGTCAATGTCAACTCTGGGTCTAGGAGTGCTAGGTATGGTCGCAGCTCGTCGCTACGAACACCGACCTTCACCTTGAGGTCCGGGAGGGTGACAACGGCGACGCTTGTAACCTCGCTGCCAGTGCCAGCTGTTGTGGGTACAGCTATCAACGGCTTAATCGGTCCCGGGACCGGCTTGCCAGCACCATAAGGCGGCGCAACATAGTCCCTAACCCTACCGCCATACCTCTCGAGGACAGCAGCGACCTTAGCAGCGTCAATAACGGAGCCGCCGCCCACCGCGAGGATAGCATCTGGACCAAACTTTCTCATAGCGTCAGCTAGCTGCTCCACATTAGAATCGCTAGGCTCGGGCTCCACATCCGAGAAATACTCCATCTCAACGCCCTCCGGCAACAACTTCTCAATACGCTGAATGAGGCCTCTACGGACCCAGCCCCTAGTCGTCACCACGAAAAGCTTCCTGGCCTTGAGCCTCTCAAGCTCATAGCCAAGCTCGTTTAGCACACCGACGCCGAACTTCACGCGAGGAGTGCGGAACTCGAACACGTTATCCGCATAGCTTGTCGGCGGAAGGAACAATCCGAGTACACCCAGAAGCCGCCCTTCACGCCCAGGATAAAACGGGTTGTAGCGCCTCAGACCCAGGGTACCCAAAGACAGCTTAGACCCCGCCCTCTTCACGGTGGATTGTGGAGTGAGGACCGTGTTACCTTCTGAGCAGAGTGATGAACGGCGCGAAAACCGATTTGCCCCGTCTGCGCACCACTCTCTCGCTCACAACATGGCCGTCGGAGGGCCGCGTGTCGCCGCGGCCTCCTATGACGGCGGCTCGGGGCTCTCCCTGCGGGGGCTCGCCACCCCCACCTATAACGCCGGTTTGCTCTACGCGTGACAAGGGGTGTGGTTTTGGATAGGAGGCTTGAAACGAGACCTGCCTTTGCCATACGCGAGATGCTACTTAGCGGGGAGCTAAGTGTTGACGAGTACGTGGCGCGCATCTACGAGGTTATAAGAAAGAGCGAGTGTCTAAATGCGTTTATAACGCTGAGAAAGCAGGAGGATGTAGAGAAGGAGCTACGCAGTGTTGTTGAAAGGGCGTCGCGAGGCGATAACCTACCGCTAGCCGGCGTTCTCGTAGCAGTCAAGGATAACATTGTAACCAAGGGGCTGAGGACGACATGCGCTTCACGCATGCTTGAGGAGTTTATCCCGCCGTATAATGCGACAGTCGTAGAGCGCTTGGTTAGAGCTGGGGCTGTGATACTCGGAAAGACGAACATGGATGAGTTCGCGATGGGCTCGACCAGCGAGTTGAGCGCCTACGGGCCCGTAGGTAACCCCTGGTGTCCCAGTAGGGTGCCCGGCGGCAGTAGCGGTGGTAGCGCGGTAGCAGCAGCCATAGGTGCAGGTGGAGTAGCTCTCGGTAGCGATACTGGTGGTAGTATCCGTCTGCCGGCTGCTTGGAGCGGGGTATACGGCCTCAAGCCTACGTACGGCCTTGTCTCAAGGTATGGTCTGGTCGCGTACGCCGATAGCCTTGAACAGATAGGGCCCCTAGCACGACACCCGCGAGACATTGCAATGGTGATGGAGGTTATCGCTGGGTTCGACGAGCGCGACTCGACCACGTTGAGGATCGGTGGATGGCGTGAGTTGCCCTCCAGGCCCGTAAGGCCGAGGATAGCAATCCTGAGAGACTTGCTCGAACATCCAGGTGTGGACGAGCGGGTCGCGAAGGTCGTCGAGAAGATGGTGTATAGGCTCTCTGAGTCGCTGGGATGGGATATTGGAGAGGTCAAGCTCGGTAGCGAGATACTTGATCTCGCACTCCCGGCCTACTACGTTATAGCTATGAGTGAGGCTAGTAGCAACCTAGCCAGGTACACCGGGATACTGTATGGGCCGCCCGGCCGTAAGATAGTGGATAACGTGCCATGGACCAGGTGGTTCTCTGAGGTGCGTAAGCTCTTCGGTTGGGAGGTTAAACGCAGGATATTCATGGGTGCTTTCGCACTCAGCGCGGGATACCGTGATGCGCTCTACGAGAAAGCTCTTATAATCAGACGTCGTGTTAAGGATGCTGTGTTGCGCGTGCTGAAGAACTGGGATGCAGTAGTGCTACCCTCTTGCGTCTCGCCTCCACCGCGTAAGGGCGAGGCGATAGGCGATCCGCTGCGAATGTATGCTCTGGACTTAGCGAACGTTATAGCCAATCTGGCTGGTGTACCGGCATTAGCGGTCCCAGCGGGTACCGTTGATGGTCTTCCGGTTGGCGCTCAACTAATATCACAGCCGCTCAACGATAGGCTGCTCGTTGAACTCGCCATAGAGATTGAGGATCATCTTCACCTATATCGCGAGCCTCCAGAAGAACCGTGCAAGGTGAAGTGTGGTGAAGCAGATGGAGAATGAGAGACAACGCGTAGATCCCCTAGTGGTTATAGACCGATTGATGTCTGTGCTTGAGATGATGGAGGTACAGATCGATAGACTGGGGGAGAGGCTAACAGCTTGTAGGGCTGAGGGGGGTGAGGGAGGTACAGTGTACCCGCTTTACCAGCTGGTGATTAGAGCTAAGGAGCTTCTGAGGGAGCTAAGGATCCTCGTGTTTGAAGAGTGTGGGGGCTCTGCAGCGGCTGGGCCTCAGCATCAAGAGACTCAGCGGTAATACCAGTCTTCACTGCCCCATGGTCTTGGTACCGAGCTACAACTTCTCTATAAACCGTGGCTCTTTGCCTCCCGGCACTCGGGTGAGTGCCATAACCGGGTATAGACTCCCAAAGGCCTTCATAACCACGGTGGTTGGCAGCTATCCTAAGATGCCCGAGGCGGAAGAGGCTATCCGAAAGAGGAGGCAAGGTCTGATAACAGAGGAAGAGTTCCACAAGCTTGTACAACCTGCAATAAAGAAAGTCATAGAGGATCATCTGGAAGCTGGTGTGGACATCCTTAGTGATGGTGAGCAGGCGCGTGATGATATGGTTGTCTATTTCGCGGAGAGGATTGGTGGGTATAGTGGTGGCGAGTGGGTACGAATATTCGATAACGTGTACTTTAGGAAGCCTGTTATAGTCGCTAGGCTCGAGTACAAGGGTCCCATGGCGGTCATGGATTGGGAGTATGCTACTAGTATAGCACAGGGTAGGCCCGTCAAGGCTATACTGACAGGCCCTTACACGATGGCTGACTGGAGTTTCGATCTACAATATGGTGATCGCCGCGAACTAGTTCTAGAGCTAGCTAGGGTGTTGCGTCACGAGATAGAAGAGTTCGTGAAGAGAGGTGCAAAGTTCATACAAGTTGACGAGCCTGCGCTGCCGACAAGACCGCTGCCAGAGGAAGCCGAGCTAGTGAAAGAGGCGCTCGAGATCATGCTTAAGGGTATTGAGGTTAAGAAGATAGTACACGTCTGCTTTGGTAGGATTGAGAAGCTACTACCACACCTCATGGAGTTCCCGGTTGACCAGCTTGATCTCGAGTTCAAAAACAGCGGATTCAAACTGCTACCCTACGTGAAGGAGTACTGGGATCCACGCAAGGAGATAGGCTACGGTGTGATAGACGTGCATAGCTTGCGCGTTGAAAGCGTGGAGGAGATAATAGAGGACGTAGAGAGATTGTTGAAACTAGACGTCATACCACCAGAGAAAATATACATTGATCCTGACTGTGGCTTGAAGAGACTGCCGAGAGATGTTGCTAGAGCTAAGCTGCGTAACATGGTTGAAGCGGCGCGCCAGTTAAGGAAAAAGTACGGGTTCGAAGAGTAGCCGGAATGTCAGCTGCTGCGAACATCGTAGAGTAATGCTACAGCTCTTTTACACTCGCTGCCGCGTATGAGATTCCATGCGTTGCGTCCAGCTAGTTTTTCGCCCTCCCTTGTCTCCACGTATGCGCCAGTATAACGCCCGTCCTCAACAACGAGGATTGCGGACCACCCCTCCTCAGGGCAAGATACGTCAAGCCTAGCCGTCTTCAAGTTCAGCTCGGATGCTCTCTTTATGCCCCATGCTAGTATATTGCTAGGTTGGCCCGTTACACTGTCAACATGTCTACTTCGCGCTATTAGTACGGCAAGATATATCGGATCGGTTAACTTGGCTGATACGCGCTCTTCGAATGTGGGGTGTATGTCCTTTATCGCTTGAACCTCGACGTGTTGAATGTCTACCTTGGCCTCTTCGCGCTTCTTTGACATGTACTCTCGGTACTCCGGGCATTTCGTATAGTTGCCAGAAATGCAAGGTCTCGTGAATGGATTGACATGTTTCCCCGTAAGCTTACAATGCACTATGAAACCCTTCCGCTCGGCATAGGGACATTTCACTGTGCACCACCTCTCCAAAAGCTACATTATCGTTATTGAGATGCTCTTGTCGCCTCTCGCGCCCATGATGCGATGTATACCATCGATAATAGCAGTATAAGATTTGAAACTAATATTGCCGGGGCTACACCATATACCGCTGCAACTGAAGCTGCGACGGGAGCTACCGCTCCCACCATGAAGCCGAGAAAGGCGGACTGGTCTACCTGGTTTCCTCTCCTCCATGATTCGTGGAATGGGGATGCTGCGGCAAGGAAAGATGGCGCCTCGACTACCGTGTTTATAGCTACGAAGTATGTGAACGTACCCTTTAGCGCAGCGTATATCGTTGCTGCTAGGCTAGCGAATATCGCTGTTATCATCCAGACTCCGGCTAGCCTTGCATAACCGGTTGCATAGAGAACGCCAATAGCTATTGTGGCTGCGCCAAGGGCTTCCCCTACAAAACCCGCTATGAGTAGTATTGCTGCTGATAAAGCGAGTACAAGTATATCACTGAAGTACCATGCTAGAATGAGACCTATTGCTCTAAAGACTATAGCCGCGCCTAGCATTACGAAGCCGAATGAAGCAAGGCTAGCTCCTAGTGCACCCGTTCGCTCGCTTATCAGCATTAATCTAGTTGCTATGTTCGAGGCGAATATTGCTAGAATCACGCTGGTTAGTAGAGCTCCTAGTGCAGTCCCCACCTCCGGGGCTCCAATGGAACCCACAAATATATCGTGGATCATCTTGGCCTCACTCCCCCAAGTGCGGTTAAAACACGTGTTATTAGCAGCATTATTTGTAAGCTCTACAAGTCCTAGTTGTAATTATTTATTGGTGAATATTGTCGCTTTTCATTGTCCTCAAGATCGTCTCGTCGTATTCGAGTACAGTTGGGCCTCGTAACAGCTCGAGTTTGATGCGTGCTTCGATACCCTGGCCGTATACTAATGGTTTTGATTGGTATCCTAGGAGCCTCGCAACATCTATAATGTTTGCGGTGCTTGCCAGTACGAGTATGAGTGGCTTCCTGGGTGCAAAACTAAGCGAATAGTGAAGCGCTCTTCCCTTAACCTCTAGTAGCGGTGCACGGTTCTCCACTAGCCCCGGAATCTCAAGGATTAGCCTTGCGCGTGTATTCTTGCCGACATGGCTTGCGACTATGCTGAGGATAGGTCCGTTGGCCTCCAGGTGTGCCTCAGCGTATTCGCCGCCCTTGCGAACGGTTAGCCTCCTCCTGTTCAATCGTATGGATATCTTATCGTGTAGCCTTGACACGAAGGCTTCTACGCCCTCAACCTCTATGCGGACGGTCTCTGCGTTCAGAAATCCCTCCTCGCCGTGAACTACTAGTGTATACTCCGGAATCCATTTGGCGAGAGAGTCTATCGTTAGCACGATAGGGTCGCCAGCCGCCCTGAATACACGACTTTGCGTGTAGCATCTTTTCACTAAACGTTCTCCCGTGTACCTCGAAGCTATCAATAATCTGCCGGGCTCGCCCTCTACACCCTCCCGAAGCAGATCTGAAAGTAGGATGAGTACCCTCTTGTTTTTCTCTCTAGTCCTCTTAGCGTATAGTGCCCTATGGAAGATGCCCGTTGCGGCCAGTAAACCGCCTATGATCGATGCCGCGCCACACGTCGTGATAGTACATGGTGGATTCATACTGGAGATTATTCCAGTTGCGATGCTTATGCCTGCTATAGTGAGTGCAGCTGCAATGTGTTGATGTATCCTTGGCGATGGTAGCACTATGATGAGTCGCTCGCTCAATATTATTCTCTATCCCTCCTCCAAGTCTCCTTCATGTGGAACACGTGCTTCTCGCGGGGGAATCTACCCTCCCTTACGTCCGCGGCGAATCTGCGGACAGCCTCAAGCGCTATTGACCGTAAGTCTGCATATTTCTCAGCGAAGGGTGGGATGGTCTCGCTTAGCCCTAGAATATCGTGAAGTACGAGTACCTGGCCATCGCAGTGCCTTCCACTGCCAATGCAGATAGTTGGTATTTTGAGTTTTCTTGTTATCTCGGCTGCAACTTCTTCAGCAGTGAACTCTATAACGATTGCAAACGCGCCAGCCTCTTCCACAGCCTTTGCATCTTCAAGGAGCCTCTCTGCGTCTTCAACCGTTCTTCCACGTCTACGGTAACCACCAAGCATGAGCCTCTTTTGCGGAGTGAGTCCTATGTGGCCGACAACGGGTATCCCCGCTTTGGTTATAGCCTCAATCTTATCTGCAACTTCTACCCCGCCTTCTAGTTTCACCGCGTCGGCACCAACACGTACGAATTTTATAGCATTCTTAACTGCCTCAGACCTGCTAGCCTCATAACTACCGAAAGGCATGTCGGCAACCACCATTGCGCGTTTCGCGCCCCTAGAGACTGCTGCTGTGTGTAGCAGCATCATCTGCATTGTAGCCATGTTAGTGTTAGGGAGACCGTGGACTACCATCGCTGCCGAGTCGCCAACAAGTATCATATCCACGCCTGCCTCGTCGACTATACGCGCGAATGGATAGTCATACGCGGTCACCATCACTATGGGTTCGCGGCCCTTCTTAGCGAGTATATCGCGCACGCTTATCCTCTGCAAGACGAGACCTCCGTCTTCCCGTGTAGCCTCCCCCGTATACTTACTGTGAGGTGAAAAGGATGCGTCGGCTATGCAGGCCCTCATCACAATTGCTCAGACCGTGACCCTCTACTCCCCATCCAGCGCGGGGCCGCCATTGGGCCCCGCGCGGCCCCCGCCGTCACCCGCCGTACCCGCCACGGGCACCCCCACGCCGTTGCCTCACCCCGGTGGCCCCGCGAACGCCGGGCGTCCGGGGTTAGGCTGCTCCCTTCCGGGCCTGACCGCTTCCCCCGGTAAAGGCGGTAGCCGCCCTCCCTCCGGAGGGGGCTCCGCCACCGCCGGCCCCGCGGGCCGGGGGTCCTCGGTCGGCGTGGGACCCGTGGCGGGTAGCGGCGAGCGGACGGCGGGTTACTGGCCCCCGCGTTGCGCCCGATCTCGGGGTACGGGGGAGGGCGAGCCCCCCGGCCCTACCCGCGCGGGGTTACCCGGCGGCCCGCGCCATGATATACGAGCATAGTATGCAAGGGCTTATAAGTGGATGGACTGAAGGCCGGGAGACCCGCTATCATCGAGCCCCTAGCGGGGCACTCCGCGGGCGTCGCGGGCCATTCGTGTTATGGTTTATATTTGGGTTAAAAAGAGGCTGTTGGGCGTGAAGCAATCCTATCTCGAGTAGTGTAATGTTCTAGTTTGGTTGGCTAGTGTACCTTACGATCGCTAGTGGTGCTTGAGGTATTGTAAGGTTGAGTGTGCCACTCGATACTAGTGGGTAAATCGCTATGCCCACGCCTGGTAGCAGGGGCTTGCAGCCCGATGTAGACTGGATACCGTAGCCTAGGGTTGCGACGTACGCGTATAGACGGCTGTTATACCTCATGGTGGTTATGCTTGGGATGCTGGGTACGCAGTAGCCCTTCTTCGCAAGTCTAGTGGCAAGCACTTGTAGCGTGTTAAGATCAAGCCGGAGATCTGTGAAGATGTCAAGTGTCAGACTGGCTATTGGTGTAGAGGTTGAACTAGTGCACGTCAAAGCGCTATTCAGCATTGCTACGACACTCTTGTCGTATAGTGTTGATGGTGCAAAGCTATAGTATATCGTTATGGTGCCGTTGCATACGAGAACGTATGGGTAGTAGCATAAGAGCTCCTCGCGCGGGATAGTGACCGTGCCTACCTTTCGTTTAACGAATCTCCCGCTTTGCCTATCAAGCACAATCTTGTAATACTCTACATTTGACTGTTGTGAGCCGCTCTTCACACACACTAGGCCAGGTATTATCCCGATGCCTAGTATCTTGTTGACGTATATTGGTGTGGACTGGTCTATGCGGATCAGTTTGCAGCTTGCGCCGCTAGTGTCAACATAAGTTATGAAGCCCGGCACGTATAGTGATTGCATTACCTTGCCAGGCTGACTCGACTCCTGGTCAAAGACTGTTGTGACTATACCGTCAATAGCATTCAGAGTGTAAGTTGCCAGGATAGTACCTAAGACTATCGGTGTTTTTCCGGTCATGAGGCCGACTGTGAGGACGAGAGGTGTGTAAGCAACGCTAATGCCGGGTCTGGAGGCATCAGTAGGAGCTACAATATACTTCCACTCTGTCAAAGGTATTATGATATTCTTGTAATTGACGGTATAGCCTGAATATGGGCTGTATGTTACGTCCATCCATACCAGCTTTCTCGATACCTGCATGTACATCGGGAGAAAACGTAGTATGTTCTCAGCCGGATCGTACACCGGATAGGCTATTCTATCTGCTCTGTGCGCGTCCACCAATACCATAGCTGCTGTGGAGGTGCTTGTCTCGACTTTACCAGACTCGGCACCGAGAACCACGTGCACTATGCCTTTCTCGCGTGCTACTCTGAGTAACTCCATCACGAGTGGCGAGTCTATCCAAGCGTACGTGCCTAGGATGGTTAGGCTTCTTCCGGTTAACCGTATTCTCTTAATGCATACCGTTGTGAACACTGGATACTTTGTGTACGATGCATCCTGGCTTATTTTGAGCTCCACGAGCGGAGACGCGACGGTTGTGATGCACAACGTGTCGTTATCGAGCAGCGTGAATCTTATTGAAGGTTGGCATCCGTGGAAGTCCCACATGCTGGGTCTGCCAAAGTACCAGGTAACATCTGCAATATGCGTGCTGTAAGGGATGGTTTGCACGCTATTCGAGATGCCAATCTTCACTATGGGTCCGTCTCTAGTAGTTACGATGTTGATGCTGATTGGTACTGTGTTTATGTTGTCGCTTGGCGCTAGTAGTGAATTGTTAAGGCTGTTAATGCTCTGTAGTATGTCAAGAAGCGTGTTGCTGTACTCAGAGACTGTGTATGCGCCGTTTAGATACTCCCATAGTGTCATGTTACCCTCGATAGATGCGAGTCGAGATGGCTCGGGTATAGGTAGGAGACCACCGTTCTTTGAAACCAGTACTACCTCTCTAGCTTTGCCAAGCAGCGGCTTAGCTATGCACGTGCTGTTCGCTACTACCAGCCTGTCATCGTCAACTAGTATAACGCGTCTTATCAGTCCATGCATATAATGGTGGAAGCAGACTGTAGTTGTGTTAGCCTCTATGCTCGTTTCCCGCATGTATAGTGTCTCGGTAAGTCTATTGCTGGTCAGTTTAGCTGCTTCACTTTGTATGGTGCTAACCGACGTTATGTAGGCTGATATGCCGGCTAGGGCTGTCACTAAAGCTACGAGCGATATGATAGCGCCGACTATAGTGCTAACGCTGCGGAGCATGTACTGCCACCATTGTAGAGGTGATGTTGTGAAGCGCTAGTTGCGGTTAGCAAGAGCTAAGCTTGATAAGGGAGGCTAGAAGACCTTGACGAAACGGTGCCGCCGTAGCTCAGCGGGCAGAGCGCCGGCCTTGTACGGCCTGGCCTCGCTCCGAGGTCGCCCAAGAGAGCCGGTGGTCCCGGGTTCAAGTCCCGGCGGCGGCTCCACTCTCCAACTGGTGTAACAGCGTGGCATGTGGCGCGGATGTGTTAGCATCTCTCCTGCTCCTATCAGCTGCCCCTGGTATCGAGGCTCGTTACGCAGCGGCTATTGGAAGCGCCATCTGCGGCCCCGAGGTAATACCACTGGCGTATGTTGTGTCTACGATCACGGGTATACTCGTCTATCTTTTGCTCGAGAAGGTTGAACGCCTCATAGCAATGATACCTATCCTCTTGAAGATATACGAAGGTGTAAAGAGGAGAGTGTCGAAGAAGCTTAAGGGTGCGCGGGGCGCCTTTGCATTAACGCTGTTCATAGCGGCTCCTCTGCCTGGAAGCGGCGTGTGGACAGGTGCGTTGGCGGCAAGGCTCATGGATTTGAGTGTAAAAGAAGCGGTAGCAGCAATATGCATTGGTAATCTTGTGGCAGTGTTGATAGTTGCTGGGGGTGTGACGGGCTTACTTGCTCTTCTTGGCTAGAAAGTCGAAGAGAGTCTTCTGCCCAGTTGCACTTGCTTTCAGCTTCTTCTCGGTGATGCCAAAGTAGCCCAGTATTCTCAATGCAGCCGGGATGATTTGGTGGTCAACATAGTAGGTCACGTCTATCTGGCTAGGATCCTTGACCATGAAGTATGGCCATGCTCTTTGACTGATACGGCCACCACCCTTCACTATTACATACCCTATCTTGTCGCCTGGGCTTACCCGGTAGCCTGCTGACAGCATCCTCTTCGCTGCAACGACGTGTGGTGCCTCCGTTGTGTACTCCTCAAGACGCTTACTAAGGGTCTTCCAGATTACAAGCTTCTCTATGGGAACCTTGCCCTCCTCCAACTCTTTCACAATCTTCCTGACGTACTCTACAGCCTTGTTCACGTCACTCGTCTTCAATACTATTTCGACAACCTTAGTCTGAACCTCCTTGGCGAGTTCACACCAATCGCCACGTACAGCCTCGAAACCGACAATATCTATACGTCCGTCCTCGAGAAGGCCAGCGTACCTCTTCTTAGCCTCTGTAAAGAATACGCGTTTGTACACCTTCTCTAGCTTGATTTCGAACCCCAGCTCCTCCTCTATAATTTTGATGAACTTCTCCACCTTCTCCGGATCATAGGTCACGAAGAGCGAATCTGTGTCACCGTAGATCACCTTGAGGCCTAGTTTACGAGCTATGTTGATGGCGGTGCGTATGAGGTGCCTACCCCAAGCCGTGACAGCCTCTGCGCACTCCCTGCAATACCACCTAGCGCCGCTCCAACCCATGTAGCCGTAACTAGCGTTTGCAAGAACCTTCAACGCCTTCTGCCTTTCATCCAACAGTCGATATTCTGGGCTATCCGGAGGATACTTCTTCATTTCAGCACGCACACGCTTACGAAGCTCTAACAGCCTCTCAAGAACTGTCTTGAAGAAGCCGGGCGGACACCTACGGAACCTGTGCTTGACCTCCGGGGCCTCCCAGCAACCACACTCGCCACACTCTTCACCAGGCCTCACAAGCGTGTCAGGACCAACATTGTACTTTATCATGATGTTTGGGTACATCGAGCTAAAGTCGAGTACGGCTATATTCTCGTGCACGCCTCTCAACGGCTCAAGAACTATAGCGCCACGGTAAGTCTCTTCTGGGCGCTCAACGCGGTTCGGCACAAGCTCTTTCATCTTAAACGCCGCGCGTATCAGGTACCATTCAAGTCGAAAGCCAACACTCATCGCACCTACCTGGTCTAGTGGGAGACCTGTTACGTACGACAACTGGATAGCAAACGGCAATATCTTCTCGGCTAAGCCGTAAGTAGCGCGGACATCGTCGCGCGCGTATTGCAGTAATAGTGGTCTCTTCTTCGGGTCGTCCCAATAGTCTGGAATCTCCCACCAATTGATGATAACGCGTTCACTCTTCTTCATCACGCCTAGATACTCTGCGACCTCCTCGAGACTCTTTATCTTGATCTCTGGCATCTCTTCGGCATAGTCGTACAGATCTACGTTAAGCCTGCCAGGGACAGAGACGTGCCCATGTACGCTAGTGGTGGGCTCGGCGCCAACTCTTCTAGTCACATCAAGCTTTATGCCTAGGATGCGGGCGCGCCTCAAAAGATAAGGCCAATCGAAATGATTGTTGTTATAACCGACTATTATGTCGGGGTCATACCTCTTCACGTACTCTACAAACTCGCGTATCGGTTTTCGATCGTCTTTGCCCTCTGCAATGAATAGCACCTCATCGCCATCGTCAGTCTTCACAGCTATCACTATTACAGGATCGCGCTCTGGACGCGGCGACCCTTGCTTGCTATAAACTTCAATATCGAACGCGAGTATCCTAAGATCGGGAAGCTTGGTTGGTGCGAGAGCCTCACCATAAAGTGGCTCCGGCCTGCTCTTAACCAGGTATACCTTGTCGACACGGAAGCCCATCTTGTTCTCGAGGGGCTCAGCCTCTACACGGTACCAGGTGAAAGGAAATAGATCGTGATCTATGAGATAGCGCATAGCGAAGCGTATATCCGCCTCTAGAACATCCTCAACACCATCAACGTTCTTTACGAGTTCGCGATACTCCCTAACAGCCTCGGGTAGCACGGTGCGAATACGTAAGACCCTACGAGGCCTCCCGAAGTACTTCCTCTTGTCATCCTCTACACCTATAATCGGGCTCTTTGGCCTACTCAATGCACGAATACGTTGTGCTACCTGCTTAGGATCGGCGCCCGGTGCAAGCAGCGCATAGAAGTATGGGCGAAAAGACCTGTCAATGAGGACTACCCTCTCGCCGTTCTCAGCAATACCCCATATGATTACCTGAGGCTCTTTACCAACAACCTCGTAGCTAGAGTCTAAAACCGTGAATACAACTTCAGTCATAGTCTACAAACTCCCTGATAACACTGGCACATCCCTACCGATAATACCTTGCCTCAAGAGTTTGACGTAGACGACAGCCGCCTCGCCCCACTCGTAATAACCTGGTATAATGCGGATGGCGCGGTAACCGTGAGCCTCGTAGAATCGCCTTGCGGCATGGTTAGAGACCCATGTCTCAAGAAAAACAAGGCTGAACCCGTTGTTCTCGAGCAGATACTCTATGCTCGAGAGTAGTGCGGAGCCAACTTTGCACCTCCTATACTCTGGTGTAACCGCCATGTTAGCTATGTGGGCTAGGCCGCCCTCGTAGGGCACCGCCATAACGAAACCTGCAATCTTGCCGTTGCATATGGCTATCAGCGAGTAGCCGGAGGAAAGCGCGGCTATAAACCGGAAATACTCCCAGGGGTATGGTCTCTCGAAACTCTCCACCTCAACGATATACGCTTCGCGTAGATGCTCTTCGCGTAGCTCGGTTACGATGAGATGCTCGCAGCAATGTCTCCCCGTCAACAGCTTAACCCGTAACATGTCGTCAACGGTAACCGGAGATAGCTGTGAAGGTAACGCACGTGGATCTCAAGCGGGGAGTAGTGGCCGTCGTACCCGAGACTAGCGATGACATCTGGTTGCTGAGCCTCGTAATAAAACCCGGCGACTACGTGAAGGGCAAGACTGTGAGGGATGTGCGCTTTGGCGAGAGAGGCAGTGGGCGATCGCGTAGAGTCGCAATGGTGTTAACCATACGCGTTGAGAATGTAGAGTTTCAGCCATTCTCGTCTAAACTTCGAATACGAGGTGTGGTAGTGGAAGGCCCCGAGAGGTTCGGTGTAAAGGGCAAGCATCACACAATAACAGTTGATGTCGGGCAAGAGATAGTCATCGTCAAAGAGGAGGGGTGGCCTCGCCCGCTCTTGGAGAGACTGCAGCAAGCTAGCAGGGGGCTTCGAGCCGTACTAGCAGCTGTAGACTACGATGAATACGCGGTAGCTGTGCTGCAAGGGCAAGGCGTACGTATAGTGGTGGATCACTCGATGAGCCTGCCGGGCAAGGATGACCCAAGAAGAGGCGAGATACTGCACCAGGAGCTCGTAACCCTAGCGAAAAAGATAGTCGAAACTGCGAAGAAGGAGGACACGCGCGTGGTAGTGATAGGCGGGCCAGGGTTCCTGAAAGAGCGGGTAGCGGAGCTTGTGAGGCAATTAGATACTGGTTTGCGTGTGTACACAGAGACTGCGGCAACGGGCGGGGTGGCAGGAGTATACGAGATCATAAGACGTGGAAAGATACGTGAAATTCTAGGTGAGCTTGCAGCTCTCGAGGCAGAGGAGTTCCTGGAGAAATTTGAGAGACTGCTAGTTCAGAAGCCCGAACTAGTCACATACACTCTTGACCATGTGGAGAGGGCTGCGGAAATGGGTGCTATCGAGGAGCTGCTAGTCTTAGACGAGCTGCTTCACAGTCCAGACCCGGATGTAAGGATTAGAGTGGAGGAGGTTCTACGGAAAGCCGATGCGACAAGAGCAAAGATACGCTTTGTTAGCCTAGAGACGCCCGCCGGGCTGAAACTCAAATCGTTTGGCGGCATAGCAGCGATACTACGCTACCCAGTGGAACAAGTCGTATCGTGAGTAGCACGGCGGGCCTCGCTGCTTACCAGTTATAAGCGTAATGTGAAGCTAGTGGCTCGGGGCTACAGCGTGCCAAGGAACGTCTATCTTGTGGCGTCTCGTGACGGGCGTTTATACCCAGCACGTAGTCTCAGGGAAGCCCTCGAAAAGGCAATGGAGCTTGAACCCCCTGTAAGGATCTATCGTGGTGTGCTTGTCGCGGAGCTGGATCGTGACGAGATAGAAGAGTTGAAGAGTGTGCTGATGGCAAGTGAGAGGCGCGTCGTAGTCTCCGAGGAGGGTAGGCGCGAGAAAAACAGGGATGCTACATTAGCTATCGTTGTTTTTGACCAGATGTTTCGCGGCTTCGGCGATATAGTCGGACGCGAGTTAGGCAGGGTTATCGAGGTGCACGAGGTAGCTGGCAGGGGTGTGGAGAAGCCGGTTAAGATGGGACATGTTATCCTAGACCCTGCACACGACGACTATGATATCATGAAGCTGTTGGATAGGCTGCGTTCACGAGGATGTCCAGTGATATTCTTCACTGGTGACAAGAAACTTGCGCAACAGGCTAGTACACTAGATGGTGTGTTTGTCGAGTACCTGCCGCCGAGCGAAATACCCGGTAAGGAAATAGCGATTCGGATGATGCTGGAGCGTATACGCGAGATTTTGAAGGAGGTCTGGGCTTAACCGTGAGCCACGAGACTCTAAGGGTCCTTGATGCCATTATTGACGAGGTTGCAGAGAAGCTTAGGGACAGAATATTGAGCTTTAGGCATCTTAGCCTATCGGAGATCGCCGAGACCGTTGAGAGGATAGTCTGTAGCGAGTGGGGTAAGATAAGGCCGATAACCGAGCTTGTTGAGATCGGTGAGGAGTGTAGCACACGCGTTAGGAGTGTTGAGGAGTATCTGGGGTTTCTCCGTTCAGAGCTAAAGAGAGTTGCAGATAGGCTGGTAGACCTTGCTATGGAAGCTCTCGCTAAACATGTAGAGACGTTGCCAGACGGCGTATACGCTAGGCTATCGTGGTTGATTGTTAGCTTCTCTAGCAGGGTTTCGCATCGCATCATGAAGCTCTTGAAACTCATAGAGGGTAGGCCGGAGATTGCGCCGCTGGCAGAGTTTCTCACGATACTCGTATCCATACGTGCAGTCGCGTTCTATAGGATAGTCGCCAGGATGGCGAGTAGTGAGGTAGCTAAGGTGCTTGACGCTTTTGAGGCGTTCGCGGCGGCCGTCGAGGTAGAGGAGGATACTATAATTGAGCGGTTAGAGCGCGGTGTGTACGTGTTAGTCTAAGTTTAGAACTCGCACACCAATAATGGTCTGGGTTTGAAGAAGACAATAGTAGTTAGGAACTGGCGGTGCACCGGATCGTCAACGAGTTTAGCTGCATCGCCAGTCTTTAACAATAGAATATTATCATGCTCCTGTATTACATCGGAATCTATGAAGGCTTCAACTGCAAAGACGAGATGGTAATCGTTCTCGCTCTTAACCTCCGCAAACCAGACAACAGCAACAACCTTAACGAGCCGCTCGTTACCAGCTATCTGCGTGGCTAACCTTCTAGCCGCAGAGCATATGGTTTCGCCCTCTTTCAGCCATGTCTCCGGGAGACGAAGCACCCCCCGCTCCTTCACTAGTATCGTGCTGTTACCCGACAATCCGAAGAGTATTATCCTCACGGGTACAAGTGCGCGTGCCTCAGCCAAGGCCCCTCCAGGCACATAGACCCCAGCCGTCTCCTTAGTCCCAGAGGAGGATTGAAATATATGAGCCGTCGCATAGTGCGTGAGTTGTTGTCTAGGAAGACCCCAGATGGCTCCTACCTAGTGCCGTTGCGTAACACACCAGAGGCAGTGAAGCTGCTTGAAAACTTCAACGGAGTGAGTGTCGAGGATGCGGGTGACGTGCTTCTCGTAAAGACGCGTGCCAGGAGCGTCGCCGAGAGGATAGCTGTGCTAGCGTTGAAGAAAAGGCTACTAGCGTTAGAGTGAAGCTTCAGGCGGTGTATACTTCCAGAGTGATACTGGGCTCGGCTCGGCTAAGCCAGGCTTGTTCAGCCCCTTCTCGAGCCTCTCCAAAGCCTTTCGAAGAGGCTGTGCGTCGAAGCCTATAGTCGTGTGTAGAGCGGCTAATCCAACCCATCTTCCAAACTTAGCTTGTAGGGCGGCTCTGACACCGCTCTTAGGCACAGTGTAAGCCTTAGATGCTAGGGCCTCCAGCCAACGGTCAAGCGGTAATACAGAGTAGTCGCGGCACGCAATTAGCCTAACCAGTGCGTGGGTATAGGGGCCAACACCCCTCACACCACGCAAATCGTCAACATCCTTGCACGTAGCCGGCGGGTTCCTAGCAACCTCTAGTACCGTGCGGTAACGATACCCTAACCTTGCTTCGCGTAAAACACTCTCGTCAAGATCGCCGGGTCTCGGCACCATAAGATAGACCCGACCATCGGGCAGCCTGGCACGCACGGATGCAAGCAGGTGGAGCTTGTATAACATGCCCCAACCTTGTCTAAAGCTAGCGTTCTGCTGGCAAACAGCAACGAGAAAAGCATACCATGGCGAGGCGCGACGCAGCCGCAAACCAGGCATCACATCAGCTACGCCACCAACTAGAGGGTCGCCACGCGCCAAGCCCCAGTACTCAGATAGGTCCTCATGCAGCCCCAGAACATCAATGGCGTCTTTCAAAGGGTCGCACGGGGGCTCAGAGGGGCAGAACGCGCGTAACAGTACACGTGACTTTCCAGTTTCACACGCCTCTATGATACAATTGCAAACCTCGAGTAAGCCGCAGGAGGCACCCCAATACATCCAGCCAAAACTATACGTCTTCATAGTATCGACGAGACTGTAGCCGGGTGTGGCCCTAGCCTCATCCTCAGCCCATAGTCTAAGCTCGACACTCCTCATGCCACCGCTTCACCCTCTTCCCCACTACGAGAGTTGCCCCTCCTCGCAGCGAGCAGCTCCATAACACGGCGGTGAAGCTCAGCCAACAGCCTCCTCCTATCCTCCATCAACACAACATCACTATATCCCTTGACCACTAGGTGGTGAGCGAATGGGCTAGGCACCCTAGTAGGGCCGAAGTAGTCGAGCTTCACGCGCCCCTCCTCGACCCACCGTAGAACCTGCTCGGCATTAGCAACGTCCATGTAATCCTCCAGTATCTCGCGATAAGCCTCCTTTAACACCGGAAAGTCTCCAAGCTGCTCTACAGCTTGTAGTAGAGCCTGAGCGTTGATCTGCATACGGTGAACGCTGCGCTCCCTACCGCGGTACCTCCGCAGTATCATCAACGCGCGCTCAGCACAGTGACGGAAACGCCTCTTTAGCAGCTCGGTGTTCCTCAAGACCCTCTTTAGAATATCTCTAAGCTCCCTGCTCTTCACCGCGCGCGATAGTTTAACAACGAGGTCCATGTCTATAGCGTCGGTGCCGTCCACTGTCAGCATAAAGCCGTTGTCAGACACCGTTATCCTAACTGGCTTAGCGAGCCACTCGGCAAGGTAGTATGCATAGGCCCTGGAGAGCGCGTCGTTGACACGGCGCCCGAAGAGAGAGTGGAAGATGACGTTGCTTGTCTCACTCTCATCGTCTATGAACAGCTCGACTAGTATCATACGGTCGTTTGGCACTTTCCCGCCGGTAAACTCGACCTGCTCCCTGATATACTCGTAGATGTTCTCGGCTGCGTGTCTCTCTAGGAGGTATTCGCGTACAAGCCAGTCTACAATCTCCTCGCGGCTAACGCCGTTCATGATGGCCTCTGCTATCTTCCTCCTAAACTCGCCGACGAGAAGCGCAGAGTCGAAAGCCAAGGGTAGCATCTCGGAGAACCAGACTGGCACCGTTGGCTTCACGCCCTCCACGGGCTCAACTATGACCCTGGCACCCTCGCTCCGTATGAACCTGTAAGTCCTACCACCCAGTACGAAGATGTCGCCAGGCGAGAGTATCTGTACAAAGGCCTCCTCTAGGTCACCCACATAGCGGCCATCACGCGTATAGACGTGTATCTTCGCCTCATCGGGGATAGCACCGACATTAGGCGCGTAGATGGCTCGTGTGCTACGCTTCTTTCCGAACTCGCCCTTCTCCTCGTCAAGCCATATCTTCGCGTATACCTTCATCTCCTCGAGGGTATCCGGGTAGAGCCCCGCAAGATAGCGCAGCGTGTTGATAAAGTCGCGGTAATCTAGCGTGTGGAAGGAGTAGCTCCTCCGGACTAACTTGTAAGCCTCCTCTATCTTCCACCTCCTCTCAAGAGCCATGCCAACCAGGTGCTGCGCCAGTATGTCAAGCGGGTTCCGCGGTATATGCACACGGTCTATCTTCCTCTCCATGGCAGCCTTAGCCAACACAGTACACTCGACGAGATCATCGCGGTCAACCACAATTATCCTGCCCTTGCTCACCTGCCTTATATGGTGGCCAGCTCGCCCAACTCTCTGTAGCAACCTGGAGACGCTTTTCGGGCTACTGAGTAGCACCACGAGATCGATATAACCGATGTCTATGCCAAGTTCGAGGCTAGTAGAGGAGACTACGACCTTTAGCTCTCCGCGCTTCAGCTTCTCCTCAACCTCCAGCCTCAAGTCCCTAGAAAGGCTGCTATGGTGTGCCTCTATCTCGTCCATGTCGGCGATGCCCTCCGCTGCCAGCAGTTTCCTAAGCTTGTACACCACACGCTCTGTCGCACTCCTCGTGTTTGTGAAGACTAGAGTGGTCCTATGCTCCATCACGAGCCTGGCAAGGAGTCTATAGATGGCCTCGTTGACCTCCTCGGCGGGAGTGTTTATCAGGTCCCTCACGGGGCACAGAACGCGAATGTCAATGGGCTTGGCGAAACGAGCATCAACTATCTTACAGGAGCGTGGCTCACCATTATCATCAAAACCTACGAGGAACTTGGCAACCTCCTCGAGCGGCGCTATTGTCGCACTCAACCCTATCCTCTGAAGGCGGCCACCAACAAGCTCTTCGAGACGCTCAAGAGTAAGGCTTAGTAGCGACCCCCTCTTGCTAGATGCGAGCTCGTGAATCTCGTCTATGACGATCCACCTTGTAGTTGCGAGTCTCTCACGGAACTTGGGCGCTACGAGAGCTATGGTGAGGCTCTCTGGCGTCGTTATAAGTATGTGGGGTGGCCTGCGTACCATCTCCTGCTTCTCGGATGGACTCGTATCACTAGTTCTCACGGCGACGCGTACCTCAGGGAGCTGTATACCCATCTCCGACGCGACCTGCCTAATACCATGGAGAGGCTCGAGCAGGTTACGCCTCATGTCATTGTTAAGCGCGCGTAGAGGCGAGACGTACACAGCGTATATCTGGTCCTGAAGCCTACCCTCCTCCCCAAGACGGAAAAGCTCGTCGATAATACCCAGGAAGACGGCGAGAGTCTTACCAGTACCAGTCGGCGAAGATACCAGCACATTCTCTCCACGCTTTATCAACGGGATGGCACAGCGTTGAGGTAGAGTAAACGAGCCGTAACGCCGACGAAACCACTCAGCGACATAGGGCCTTAACAGTGAGTAAACCTCGTCATCCTCTAAGCACCGCGTGACAAACGATATCCTCGTCAATGCTGGCGCCCTCGCCTAGCACAGCCCCTAACGCCACTACCCCAACCACACCCAGCCCTAAAACCAACACAATAGCTCCACGCGATGCACACTCCTACAGGTAAAGCCTAGAGGGGCTCACACTCATACCAGGCCTACAAGGGCTGTGAGGCAGACAGCGCCGCCGCCCCTGCAAACAGCCGAGCGGTGCGGAAGGAGGTTAGCGCCGAGCCCCAGGCAGCACTATAACCATATCAATGTGTTGTTGCTCTACTCTTGCCTATGGACGGGTGCCACCGGGTAGACTTCTACGTCGCCAGTCTTAACCCTGAGCCCGCCGAAGCTGCATCCAAGACTCCTAATCCACTCCATAAGCTCATTGTGCGATACTAGCACGTCATACACGGTTACCTCCTCGGAGCCGTCTGGCGCGAAGCACGAGCCGAGCCATGAGGCGCCATTGGCGACTCCCTGCTCGCTTCCAAGTATGATGCCGGGTGGCGCGTAGGTCTCCATGGGGAGGGCGACTAGCCACCTTGGGGGGCCGAGCTTGACGACATCGCGGTAGTCGCTAGTCTGGAGCTCCGTAATCTCGTCGCAGGCGTTTCTAGCGAACTTGACGCTAGGCGAGGCGTAAACGGTTGCACGTAGCTCGACACCATCTATATACACGTGTGTCGTCACTCGCCTCCAAGGACTATCGGGTAAGTCGGCACCCTCGTAATGGTCTATGCGTGCGATGCTGTAAGCCGGTACGTGGTATAACTCGCCCCATACCCGCCCATCGCCTTCGAGCACGAGGAGCGGGTATCCATCGCAGAGGAATAGCTGTCCTTTGACCCACCCGCGGCCGGCGAAACGCGCACCTGCCATTAACCCGTGGCTGGGCATGCCGTACATCAGCGTCCCGTATGCGAAGAGAAGCACCTTTAGATGCCCCCGGGTTTGGGCAGGAGGGCGTGGAGGGGTAAAGAGGCTCGGCTCATCCAGTACTCTGAGCCTATCGCCTCCTCGTGATTAGCAAGCTGGTTACAAACCCAGCTATTGCGGCCAATGCGGCAACCAATATGATGGTTTTGACGTCTAGGCCTCCGCCAGCCTCTTCCGCCGGTACGGTAGTGCTTGCGGTGCTAGTGTGGGTCGGCTTGCCTGTGGCGCTGGGTTTCGCAGTGGTAGAGGTGCTGCTCTCGCCAGCGGCAACCACCTCTATTTGGGCCTTGTCTAGCTCTTCGAGCGGAGTGACCGAGGGCTTTACACGCACCCTCTCATCGCCGGGTTTGAGTATAACCGTCTCTGGCAGGGCCTTACTCGCCCCATCAACCAGCATAGAGAGTATATCTAGGGTTGTTCTTAGCTCTCGGAAGCTCCTTGCAAGCTGGCCTAGTGTCTTCTTAGCATCGGCTACCGGGTCTCCACTTGGATACGCGTAGATAAGCCTGGGGCTCCTGTAATCTATCGTCACCCTGATAGCGTCGTCCGTGCCTTCTATGGCTACGCGTGTGAGGCTAGTGTAGGGCGGTTTTCCTGCCAGTAGCGGCGTGGAGATGAACATGGCTGTGGTGGCGGGTACTTGTGCTCCGAGAGCCCCTCCAAAGACGGATAGTAGTATTATAGTGATTTTCGTGATAGCGGTTTTCGCCCTAGCATAGTCGAGCATGAGAGCGTCTATATCGCCAGTGGCGTTGAGGCCTGCCGCCAGCTCAACACGTATATGACTATTGGTGCTCCTCGTGGCTAATCTTAGAGAGTAGCTACCCGTGACGTTATACTCGCCTTCGAGTAGCTTGAGAAGGTTCGCCACGTCGGTACTGGAGAGCCCGCGCATCATGAAATCAGAAAGCATGTTATTCACACTAGCCTCTAGAGACACGCGCGCCTGGCCGCTGCTAACGCTGCACTCGCGGAGTGTAAGCCACTCCAGCTCGCCAGTAATGTTCTTCAAGCTCTCGCATATAGCGTCCACGGCTCTCTTGAAGGCATCGGGGTTGGTGTTGCTGGGCTCCAGGCTCGCCTTTAGAACCGCGACAGTCTCGTTGAGCAGGATGTCATAGTTGAGGCGCAGGCTCGTGTCGTTTAAGACTAGAGTGCCGTTACCGGTTGTGGTGAGCCCCGGTCCTAGCCTAAACTCGCCCCTCACATCGAGGACTGTCGAGCCACTCTTCTCGCTGCTCGCGTTGCCGGCAGACGTGTTGAGTAGTATTGCGGGTATCGTGATGTTGAGTAGGGAGCTGTGCTCTAGCGAATCTGGTTCAGCGACGGTCTTTGACTCGTAAAGTAGGCGTAACCCTCCCGTGATATTCTCGAGGCCCTTCAGGATAGCATCTAGGTGATAGACGTACTGCGCGCTACCATCGCTATAGACGAGGACGGACAGAGTGGCGTTGTTCACGTCTAGCTCTAAATGTAAAGCGGGCATTGATGCCGCAGGGGAGTGGTGAGCCAAGTGAGCCAGAAGCGTAAACAGCATAAACAATAGTACATCGTGCATTGTAACCACCTGCCCTACGCCTCCAGCCATGTGTTGCCGGACTGCACGTTACGCGGTCTTAACATTGTCGTGGTGTGGCAGTTGGTTTCCTTATCCCTCCGTCAATGGTGGGTCACTGTGGGTGCAGCAAAGCCTTGAGACGTAGACTAGCTCCAGCCCTAATAGCGCTGCTCCTAACGTTATGTTTGACGATGGTGACGGCACACGCCTCAATATTAGGAAAGTTCAATGGGCTTTGGCTTTACGAGACGAACACCAGCGACGTAGAACAATTGAAGAAGGAGATTGTGGCGTTGCAGGTTAAGAGTGTAGTGTTGAAGTCTACGATACCAGACCCTAGGATACAACGCGTGCTGAGCAGTATTGCGGTGTACACGCCCGGCAGTAAACTAGTCGAGCCTATCGCGACGCCATGGGGAGTGCTCGCGTGGAGCACCACGCCACAACTACAAGGCTCTGCATCCGCGTCGAAGGCCGTTAGCGCCTCGGGACTCGGCGGGGATAATAGCAAGGAGTTGATGCTCGTCATAATACCTAACGAGACGCTGAGATGGTTTGGCGAGGGCATTGCCAAGCTCCATCCAGACCTCCGGGTCGAGATACTGACGTGGAAGGATATCGCGGCGCAGTGTAAACACCCGGCGGAGCCGCCTCCAGGTTTCGTGGACCCAGGGGATCTCGAGAGACAGTGTGGCCGCGGGTATAACGCGACGCTAGCGCTCTGCCTTGTGTCTCTAGAGCGTAGGCTGCTTGACGAGGGGCTCCGCTACGTGCTCATAGTGGGTGGTGCCTCTGTCTCCCCACCGATATACTACCGTAGTCCTCTCCTCGAGAGCGTTGGTATATCGTGTGGAGCCTACGTGCCGAGTGACTACTGGTACATGGATCCGGATTATGATTGGAACCCGGAAGTCGCGGTAGGGAGGCTACCGTTCACTGATCGTAGCCTGCTAGAAGGGTACCTGGATAGTGCAAGAAAGTGGTTGGAGTGGGGCAAGCGCGACACTGCACTCTATGCGGGTGGCGCGCCGTTCCAGTCAACGCTGATGATGGGTGAGGTCGGTGTACTTGAAGCATCGCAGACAGCTCCTAGCCTCAGTGACGTAGAGTATCTCACGTTGACACTTGGAGGGTATAGGCCGTTAGCCGTGCAGAGCAAGCTAGGCTCCTACGGCCTCTACTACATAGTCTCTCACGGCGTAGGCGATGTGTTACTCGATGTGTTCCCCTCGGGGCTCTGGGGGGCGAAGGTAGACCTCGTGCTTGCACCGAGAGTGTTGCCCAGCAATACGCGCGAGCCGGGTGTCATCGTTACGCCGGCGTGCCTCTCCGCCTACTGGGACGTCGATGTTGTCGAGCCGCCGTTCAACCCTCCCAGCGTAGGTGTAGCGCTCCTCGAGAAGGGGTACGCAGTTGCATACTATGGCTCTAGCAGGCTAGCCATAGCGGCTATCACAGAAGTCAAGCTAGAGCCGAGCGGCAGTATAGAAGTCTCGACAGCAGGCGCAATACGCTTAACATCCATGCTCGCGGTCATGCTGACAGAGTCCAGAACGATAGGCGAGGCGGTAGTCAAGGCGCTAGCGGCGTACTCTAGCCTAACACGCGGCATAGCGATAGCCTACACCGCCACCGGCTCCGAGGACATCGCGGAACTAACGATGGTAGAGTTTGTGCTTCTAGGCGACCCCGCCCTGCCAGCACCATCCTCGAGAGGTAAACCGTCAACACCGCCAGCCCCCACAATACCCTACAATGAGACCATACCGGCTAGCATAGTCTACCCGCCCTACGCGAGCATATCAACCGGCGAGGCGCCTCTAGCGGTTGCCCCGCCGGGCTCTACACTCACAGTGAGAGTACCAGAGTGCCCCGACGACGCGAGGATCCTCGCCATACGCAACTACTACAGCTACATACTTGTGGAAACCGTGCACGAACCGATAATCGTGCGCGAAGAAAACGGAGCTTGCAAGATAACAGTGAGGATCAAAGCCGGACCAGCACTGCACTACCTGATAATCCGGGATGGGCACACGTTAGCACGGTACGTGCTCCTCGCAGCTGGTATTAGCGCTGAACCGGCCGGACTCGAGAAGATCAGGGTGAAGGCCACGGGCTTAGACCTTATACGCGTGCTTGGGGACGAGCCTATAGGCGTGTACATCAACGGCTCGCTAGTAGCGTGGATACCCGGTGGGCTTGACCACGCCGAGCTAGTACTGAGGGCGGCTGGCCGCGTAGAGGTAAGCCTGGTGCCGTGGAGGATCTACACCGGTATAGTGACTGGGGACGAGGACCTAAACAGGATATCAGAGTTGCTACGCAAGATTTTCACCACGAGTGTTGTAGCGCCAGCCGTGCACGTAACCTACACGCCCGGCGGCGTCATCGTGACGGTAACAGGCTTCGATACAGTAACCTTCCGCAATGCTAGCCTCGTTAAAAGGATGGCACCAGGCACGTACCTAGTCAAAGGCAACGGGCTAGTTATACTCGAAGCCGGTAAGGGGGCGCTGCACGCAACCATACCCATACCAGTAGTCCAGGTCACCGCCCGCGAGAGCAACACGACCGTTAAAACATACGGTGTCGCATCTACAAGCAGGGTATCGACGACAGAGGAGCGAGGAAACACGGGTAGCGAGGCAGCAGCCGGGCGCAATGTAACGACGGGAATGGAAAGGACGGCGACAAGTAACATAGTAACTATGGAGACGGAGGGTGGTGAAAGGGGTGCTGGTGTCTCGCCGCCAGTGCTCTTCGTAGTAGCGTTGATGGCCTGGACTGCTGCGTTCACCATAGCCTATTATGTCAGGAGGTTGTGGAGGGGTCGGTAGAGGTCCCGTCTCGTCACTGTCTCGGCACAGCCGGTTGCCTCGCCATCCCCCATCATCTTAAGGTCTAGTAGCGGGTTAGAAGAAGACAACTCGGGGCAGCGCCATGCAGCCAAAGGAGCCCGGGATAGAGTCGGCCATTGAGGCGCTAGCGCTCATAGTGCTCGGCGTGTTAGTTCTAGTAGCGGCGCTCCTGGTGGCAAAAGTGTTGATCATCATACTTGCTCCGCTCATAGCCGGTGGTGTAGCGGCTCTCGGTGTAGCGGCGCTAGTAGGCTGGGCTAGGGTCACCTACGAGGAGCGTGAATCGAGACACCGGCTCGTAATAGAGGTGTACAGGCCTCTAGAGTTCCTTCTAGCATGGCTACTTCTGGCTGTAATAGCGGCGGTCATCCTAAGGTAGGAGCCTACTCAGCATTTTCACTCTCGTCTTCCTCGCGTATAGGGCAGCATGCGCGGCGCGCACCCGTAATCTCCTCTGCTGCGCACAGCAACTCGTGTATGACAGTCCAGGCTTTGAGCGGCACACCGCCATAGATACTGTATGTCCTCGAGGCCTTTCTCAGCGTGCTTTTCTTGAAGTCGCCGCGAGGGAACATGCCTATACCGATGGGCCACCCGGTCTCCAGAGCCTCGCGTACAATGTCGGCTGGTGTTGCGGGCTTGCCACGCTCCCACAGTAGTATCAACCCGCCCATCTTGTCGACGAACTCGCGTAGCGTGGACGCATAGAGGTGTATCAGCGGCTTGCCTGTAGGCGGTACGCGGTTGTGAATAAGCAATTGGGCCATAAGCCCCTTGAATCGGTCCAGATGCTTGGGGATCCTAGTCTCGGGCTCTACGCGGAAAACCCTCCCATCGAGGACATGGATGTATACCTCGAGGTGGCCGGTGAGGTTCAGCACCGAGTCTTGGAGTAGAAGCAGAGATACGTGCACTATATCCGGGCGTCCCCTCTTCCACTTCTGGGGTAGAGAAGCCATAGCGTAGTAATGGTATGTCTTGTCGAGTAGAGCCTCGCCAGGGTCTATGCCAAAGCGCCTCGCGTACCTAACAACCTGAGGGTGGTTGCGTATCTCCCGAGGCACGAGCTCCAGGGGAGACTCCAGGAGCACGATGCGAACTCTCCTAGCTGCCGCCTCCACCCTCACCAGCCTCTAGCCATGATAGTTCGTCGCGCTTCCGCAGCTCCTTGACCCGCTCCTCTAGTATACTCTTGTCCACGCCAGCAAGGCTGGCGGCAGTGTCAATCTTCATAGCGCCGCGATAGACTAGTCTTGCTGCAAGCTCTACTCTTCGCCCTTCTAGTCGCCTCCTAGCCTCCTCCAGGAAGAACTCCGGTGCAAGCAGGAATACTAAGCCCTCCAGCTCCTCGCTGCTCAGCCTAGCAGCCTCTACAAGGCTACGCGACGCCTCGAAGCCCACCTGGAATTCGCTGCTAGACTCGAGCCAAGGAAGCTTCTCAACTTCACCTAGCACATAGAGAGGCTCGCCTCCTAGACTCCTCTCGAAACGAAGAGTCAAAACCCCGACATCATAAAGCTCGTCAATAACCTTGTCGACTAGATTGCTACGAGGACCCTCCTCGCTAGCCTCGAAGCCCCAGTCGCCAACTTTACCCAAGCCATAAGCCACGAGGAACACAAGTAAATGGACATCCTTCCTCCTCAACCCGCGTCTCTCGGCGCCAGTGACAACACCGGCAACTGCTGCAGCCAAATCCCGCCTCTCCTCGATCAACACGATATGTCCCCTCCCCGCGGCGCGCAAAGAGGTACGCCCGAGCAACCAACTATAAACCATGCGTCATGCGAGATGCGGGGCGACGAGAGGCGGCCGCCCGAGGGGAAGGACCCACACAGGTTCATCCACGCGGCTTTACGCCGCAGTCCCCCGGTCCAACCCCAGTACGGCTAGTACACCAGCAGGAGCCTCTAAGCGTTACATTATACGAGAGTGTAGCGCGGCTAGCCAGGCAGCAACGAGAGCATTAGGGTGTAGCTAGTGATGAAGGCACCCAGCGCGTAGACCAATATGCGATACACGTTAGCTAATAGCCTTGCTGCTTGTCCACCGCCTCTGGATGCATAGTGTGCAATGATATCCGCGGTTGCCGCGGCGTGAACATAGCCGATTACGGCAAGTAGTGGAGGTAGCGTAGAGAGGTGCAGCTCTGCGCAAGCGGCATAGTCGAGTAAACCGAGAGTAATGGTGGAGGTGGCGCCCGGGAGCCTCAAGCATATACCGGTCAGTAGCGCGAGGAACGCGATGCTCGAGAGGAGTATACCCGTGGTACTAGCGATAAGCCTAACCCACGCTTGCACACCTATCACCACTCTAGGGCATAGTGGTATCCAGGCGAGTATTCCTACAACTAATCACAACGTCAATAATGGCTACGCTCGTAACGCCACTAGCACTGATACTACACGCGAAGCGGACGTACAAACGCGGCCCAGAAGTGAGAGTCGGCGAGGATTGTATCGACCTCCCACCACCTAGGCTAGACGGTGATGTTAGCCTCGAGAGAAGCCTTGCAAACCGCAGATCCATACGCGATTATCTAGACGAGCCCCTGAGCATAGAGGAGGTCTCCCAGCTACTATGGGCGGCGTACGGAATAACCGAGACCATACACGGCTTCAAAACGTCGCCTAGCGCAGGTGCAACCTATCCAGCCGAGATCTACATCGTTGTAGGCGAGAAAGGGGTGACTATAGGAGACGAAGGCTACCTCGAACCGGGATCATATCACTATAATCCACACGCGCATAGAATATGCGTAGTGAAGAAGGGCGAACTTAGACACGAGCTGTACAAGGCTGCGTTGGAGCAAGAATGGGTGCTGAAAGCCCCAGTGTCGATCGTAGTAACGGTGGTCTTCGAGAGGACGACTAGGAGGTACGGAGAGCGAGGCATACGCTACGTGTGGATCGAAGTCGGCCACATAGGGCAGAACATCTATCTGCAAGCCACGGCACTGGGCCTCGGCACTGTGGCTGTAGGCGCCTTCTTAGACGAGCAAGTGAAGAAGATAATAGGTGCACCGGAGAGCCACAATCCGGCCTACATTATGCCCGTTGGTAGGCCAGTAACGCCCTACACGCTTGATGAGCGCGAGCTGCACGCCTATATAATGGCTCATAGAGAGAAAAGCACGTAGTAGTGAAGGGGGCTTATATGGGGCGAAACTAGTGGCTATGCTCTTCTCCAGGCTTGTGTCCAGGCATGCCCTTAGGCCCGTGTCTCAGATAATACTCTGGGTCACGCTTGAACTCCTCTAGGCAAAGCTTGCTGCAGAAGTAGTAAACCTTGCCCCTATAGATGGTCTTCCAGGGAGTCTTGTCCGGGTTAACGTTCATCCCACACACGGGATCGATGGCAGTACTCACTATGCCCGTCCCTTGTTGCTAAGCCCCGGGAAAAGAACTAGAGTTTACGCCGAGAACAACATCAAACAATCATAGCGAGGGTGTAGCGCCGCGCGAGACACGCGGAAGGCGGTGCTATAGGCGGCAAAACTGGAACAAATTCTGTTAGTAATCAGCGCAATTGTATCGCGGAGCACCCCAAGACGTTTATTGTATGGTGCCGATCGCCCCAAACTCTACACCTTCATGTGCCTCACTCTTAAGCTCCACATAGTGACTGACAAGGAGCTCAACGACATTGCTAGTGCTGCATACTCGGGTCTAAGCGTTATGCCAAATGGTGCGAGTACACCAGCAGCCACTGGAATCAGTGATGCGTTGTAGACGGTTGCCCATAGAAGCGCCACTTTCGCGGCACGGTTGACCTTCTTAGCCGCTTCCAAGAACCTGGGTATTAGTGTTAAGTCGTCTCTCAATAGGATCGCGTCTCCCGCTTCCTTCGCTATCTCGGTCCCTCTATGTACTGCGATGCCAACATCTGCTTGGGAGAGGGCTATTGCGTCATTAATCCCGTCGCCCACCATAGCTACCACTCTTCCCGAGGATTGCATCTTCCTGATTATCTTCGCTTTGTCGATAGGCTCGACACGATAATAGTACTCTGTGACCCCTAGTACCCTAGCTATCTCCTCTACAGCTTCACGCGAGTCTCCCGACAGTATTGCAATCCTATAGCCGCGAGCCTTCAGGACACTGATGGCCTCTATGGCATCTCTCCGCACCTCATCCTTCAAGAGTATCACGCCAGCCAGCTTATCCCCAACAACCACATACACTCTCGTGCCGGCGTAGCCGCCTACAATGTCGGCAACTCCTCTTAGAGACTCGGGGCCTATCATCTGTTCGACAAGTTTCTCGGAGCCGATGGCAACAACTAGGCCATTGATATCTGCGACTACGCCCATACCCTTGATGTAATCCACGCGGCTGGGGTTGGTACTAACATCAAGTCCTCTAGCGCGTGCATACTCTACGATAGCCTTAGCTATCGGGTGGTTGACGCTCTTCTCAGCGATAGCCGCCAACCTGATAATCTCGTCGGCGCTTATGTCGGTCAGTGTGTAGACCCTCTCTACCACCAGCTTGCCCTCGGTGAGAGTACCCGTCTTATCAAAGACTAGCGTATCTACCCTAACCGCCTTCTCAAGAACCTCGCTATTCCTTACAAGTATCCCGGCCTCCAGCAACCTGTGGATACTAGCGGACATCGTCAGCGGAACGGCTATTCCTAATGCGCATGGGCAAGTAACCACCAGTACTGCTATGGCGCGTGACAACGCCACATCGATTCCCGCGCCTAAAAGGAGCCAGATGGCAAAGGCTGACGTGGAAGTGGCTATCGAGAGCCACGTTAGCATCGAGGCAAACCTATCAGCTATCCTCTGTACACGCGGCTTACCGAGCTTAGCCATCTCGGCGAGTAAAGCAATTTGTTTGAGGAGCGTTTGGTCACCCACTCTCACAACCCTAACCCTTAGAAAGCCATCGACAACCAACGAGCCAGCCACAACCCAGTCGCCGGGCTTCTTCAAGACAGGCTTAGACTCGCCGCTGACCAGCGACTCATCAACCAGCGCCTCTCCAGACACGACGACACCATCAACTCCAATCCTATCACCCTCTCTCACAACAACGATGCTGCCCGGTCTAACCTCGGCAAGAGGCTTCTCGCTTACAGCGCCCTTCTCCTCCACCAGCACTCTTGCAGGCAGCAGCTCCTCAACACGCTTTTCCAGAGACTCTAGCGCTCTACGCCTAGCCTTAGACTCAATACTCATACCCGTAAGCACAAAACCGAGTACAAGCAACGCTGCGCCGAAATAGGTCTCGCGAACCTCCATGCCGCCGATGACGGATAATGTCAGCACGGCAGCACTATACAGTATAGCTATGCCGGTCGCGATAGCCACAAGAGACTCCATAGTAGGGGCTCTAATCAGTAACGCACGGAAACCCTTAACGTACAACCGTCTAGCAAGGAGCAGAACCACCAAAAGGGACAACGGCAAGCCCACAAGTGCAGACATCAACCTAAAGCCTAGGAAGTTCAGAGCCTCAACAAAAACGCCCATAGCCAGCACTAGCAGAGCTACACGCAACGGTATCGTATCTCCGCTCGCACCCCTAGGCTTGGAGCTAACACCCTCAACGCGAAAGCCAAGCTCCTCTAAGAACCTCTTAGCATCATCAACCTTCAACTGATGGGGATTATACACGATCAGCACACTCGAAGATGTCGAGGACGCGACAACATCGTAGACACCGTCAACTCTCCTAAGACGCTCTTCGACGAGCCTTTCGTGTTCGGGAGACAGGCCAGAGACTATGAAGACTCTCGACTCTAGCCTTACATCATAGCCCACACGTCTAACAGCATCAACAACGTCTCTAATGCTGACACGCGACTCTTCATCAATGTACACGTCAACGATGCTGCTACTCGGGTAGGGTCTAACCTCCACAACCCCCTCAAGCTTCCTAAGGGCGTAAGAAACGGCATAAACGCAAGAGGCGCACTCGACACCCAATAGCTCAATCCTGATGAGCTTTCTGCCCACAACAGGATTTCCTCCAGCATAACGGGGTAAGCCGGGGCAAACGCCCTATAATGCTATCATCGCGGGCGACAAGTGTAATTCCAAATGATTGGTAAAGAGGGGCAAAAGACGAGACTGTAAAACAAGCGCATGCCGATTTCTGTATGATGTGGGAGAGTGGGCGTAGCCTTGCTAGTGCAAAGCTGTGCTGCTGTTACTCTACGCGGATGTCCTTCCTGGCCTCCCAGATCCCGTGCAGGTTGCAGTATGCTAGCGCGTAGAGAGTGCCGCTCTTCTCTAACTTGATGGTAATAGTGACCTCTGGCTCGCCATACCCCGGCTCAAACGTCACAGTCGCGATGTGTATGGGGTTGAAGGGGCGGCCCTCCTCAGCGAACCAAAGCTCGACACGCCTTATCGAGTGAGCCGCCTCATTGGGGTGAGGACCCACCCTCACAGTCACCTTGAACGGCTCACCCTTCTTGACGGCATCCGGCGCCTCTATTCTAGGCATGTGCGTCTCCTTCTTGGCTGCCACTGGTCCACCCACATCCTCAGTGTAGATTAGCTCGCCAAACTTGGCCACGCCAGGCCACCATTAACTACGTCAAAGTCGGGTTATTTAAAAACTTAACAGCGCGGTGTTATGATGGCATCGCAGTAGGTTAACACGTCTAACCAAAACCGTTAGCCTATTCTAGCACCAGTGTGGAGCGAGGCTACGGTGTCGGGACGTGCGGCGCGTTAAGGTAGGAGTTGTGGTATACGAGGAGAGGGATGAAACAGGTACCTGGTATATCGCTGTTGAGCCCATGAGCGGTGCGCAGGCGCAGGGCGAGTCTATAGAAGAGGCAATAGAGAAGTTGAAAGAAGAGGTTGTGAAGATGTTTAGTGCGTGGTGCGAATCCGAGCTAAGAGATGCTATTGACGTCAAGCTCGTGGAGATAGAGGTGCCGACTACCGGCGAGAACAGCGAAACCTAAGGTTGGAAGTATATCCATGCAAGCGCTAACTGCGGCCCTCAAGGTATGCTTTGACGACGGATGCGAGGCTAGGACTTAGGCCCTCGCCAGGGGCTAAGCGTCTAGAGACGTCTAAAACGAAACATGAGACCCGTTACATTGGCCTAGCCACTTGTCTTCCTCCCCGTATACGAGCGTAAGGAAGGTAAGGTTGAAGCCACAGCATGATATGCTCAGTATGGCTTTAGGAACGGGCAACCCCAACCCAACCACGCCTACATAGCACAAGCGGTTAGCTAGACTGCGGATACGCGCCCAGAGCTTCTTGATGTTTTTCGTTTTCCGCCTCTCGGCATTATAGGGGCAACCAGCCATGCTTGCTTGTAGCTTTTGTTTAAAGTGTTAGGAGGGTGCTAGACAATGGTTGTGTACGTATGCCCCGTATTCGAGTCTCAAAGGTAACAGGTAACGTATACCAGATTCGCGTGGATGACGTCGAAACTAGGTTCTTTGAGGGCATCTGGGAGATCCCGGAGGGAGTAACATACAACGCGTACCTGGTCGACACCGGCGAGAAGAGGATTCTCATAGACACTGTGAAGTCTAGGTACGCGCTTGAATTCCTCGAAGCCTTAAGAGGTATACTTGATCCTAGAGATATAGACGCGATTATAGTGCAGCACTCGGAACCCGACCATAGTGGCGCTTTTCCAATAATCTACGAGGCTGCCGGCAAACCGAAAGTGTATGCGCACCCCATAGCAAAGAGCATCATAGAATCGGAGTATGGCGTGCGCCTCGAGAAGTACGAGGCTGTTAGAGATGATACCGTGGTTGATGTCGGCGATGGTAAGCTGGTGATGGCTCTCGTGCCTTGGCTACACTGGCCGGACACCATCATAACCTTCTACCCGGAAGAAGGACTACTCTTCACCTGCGACGTCTTTGGCGTCTATGGTGTACTGCCGCATATAGACGATGCGGGATTGAGCAGCTCCGAGTGGGCGCTATACGAGAGGTACATGAGGAAGTACTTCGCTAACATCGTGGGCGCCTATAGAGACTGGGTCGTGAAGAACCTAGAGAAGCTTGAAGCCAAAAACTGGAACTTCTCTATCATCGCCCCGGGGCACGGCCTAGTGATCCGCAAGAGGATCGGGGAAGTGCTCGAGGCGTATAGGGCGTGGGGCTCTAGGAGGCTAAACCCGCGCAAAGCAACCATAATATACTCGACGATGTACGGCGCTGTCGAGAAAGCCGCACTCTACGCAGCCGAGCGTCTAGCCGAGACAGGCTTCGAGGTGCACATATACGGCTCCAACGACGAGAAAGGGATAGCACTAGGAGATGTGCTAGGCGACGCTATCGACTCTAGAATACTTGTGCTCGGCGTGCCAGTATACGACGGCAACATACACCCCATTACAAGACTACTAGTGGACCTCCTATGCGAGAAGGTCGCAGCCGGTCAAGTAACAAGCATAATATCCAGCTACGGCTGGGGCCCAGTAGCGAAAAGAATCGTAGCCGAGAAGCTGGAGAAATGCGGGTTTAGAGTGGCAGGCGTCATAGAAGCAAGAGGCGCCCTGCCAGCAAACGATGTCGACAAGCTCATAGAGAATATGATAGCCGCCAAATGACGCCGAGCTTAGCATGCAGGCTGATTGTCTCCCTTCACACGCCTTTGAGGCTTCTCATGAAGTTTTGAAGGTTCTGAGAGGTGGTCTCACGAACCCTCCTACCCTTCCCTCCCTCGGCTGTCCTCCTGCACTAGAGGCGCTGGAGCGCAAGGGGCCCTCCTTGTCCGTGTCTCCTCCTCGAGGCTGATCATGCCCTCCGCCGCGGCCCACGAGAGCGACTTGGATGCGAGCTTCAGTATCCACCTGTTGCAGGGGAGCCTCTCCAACCCGAGAGATTCTATGATGCTGCGGTACCTTTCCCAGTATCTCAGGTAGTCGCGTACCGAGAGCGGCGCCGTTCTACGGATGTACTCCTCGAAGCGCATACTGGCGTGTACCCGTTGCAGTAGGCTGCCAGCTGCAGTGTGCGCTTGAGCCTAACCGGGTCTCTATCCCTGCGACCCCGTGACACTCGGGCGTATGCAGTGACGCTATCCGCCCGGTTCATGGTATCCAACCGTGGTTGGGCCACGGGCCCGTATGGTATGGGATGCAAGGAAGGACCGGGAACGGGCCATAGATGAGACTGGTATAAGGCCCATGTCCGAGCCAGCTTCACGATTGTGAATCGGTCCCGTAGTCAGCTTGTATCCGGGTATCATAGATGCTCCCGGATGTAGACTCTATACGGGCCCGTAGTGGGGATGTAAACGGGGCTGGGTTCGCCGTCGGTGAGGTTATACCTAGATCTCTCTAGGTACGCCGAACTCGAGAGGCTAGCCAGAGAGCGTGGAGTGGCGATACCGCAGCTCTTGAAGAGACTTGTCGGGGATTGGCTTGAGGGCAGGCTATGCGGGAACAGTGAGGCCTGAACTCTCCGTCGACGAGACTAGGATAGAGCGGTTGGAGAGGCGCTTGGAACTCCTTGAGGAGAAGGTGAAGGTGCTATTGAGACTGGTAGGTGGCCCCGGTTTTGCTTCAGGTTAATGAGGGTAATACAAGGTGTTTTGATCTCCATGGGTAGGTGTGCCCAGGTGATGTGCTGATGGTGAAACGTGAGGATCTCGTGTTGGCGGTTGCGTGGGAGCTTCTCCGGGCGCGTAGGGAGCGGGGGTTGCGTGATCCGGTACCGAGTCTCTATGACCTTACTAAGGTGTTGGCGAGGCTCCGCGAGATGGGCGTCGATGTCGGGCTGGAGTTTATCGAGTACAGTCACGGGCCTTACAGCCCCGACCTCGAGCCGTTCCTCGAGGAATTGAGTGAGAGGGGCCTAGGCGTGTATAGGGTCGATGTCCATATTCCGCGTGCTCCGGTTGGTGTCGACCCAGACTATGCATGGGCCATCATAGAGCACCAGTTGTCCGAGAGGGATGCAGACCGCAAGTATGTCCGGAAGAGGTTCGAGCCTCGCGCTGAACCGGGGCAGCTCCCCGGGGAACTCCAGGAGAAGATACGGGCAGCCGTCCGCGGCTATCTCGAGGAGGCGTCTAGGTGACGTGGCTTGTACGTTGCAGAGCTGGTGCTGGAGGGCACGCATTACTATTGCTCCCGGCTTCTGGCGAGAGCGCAGCACGAGTGGCTCCTTCGCCTCGTGAGGGGTGGCGGGCTCCGTAGCCTTCTCGACGCCGCTGAGAAGGCATACAAGCTGTTGGATCTGCGTGAGGAGCTGAGAGGCCTAGGCGACATTCGTGTAAGTAGCGCGAAAGACCTCTTCGCACGCATATGCATCGAGGATGATGACGTTAGACGCCTGGTTGCCTCAGTGGCATCGGCCGTAGGCTACTCGAATATCGTACAGTTTCTGGCTGATCGTCACACGCTGCTCATCCTATACGGGGCTGCTGTCGGGTGCCACGAGCCCAGCGTATACTGTGTGCTGGAGCCTCGCTTCGAGGTAGAGAACCACGATCTAAGCAAAGAGCTGGAGGGGAAAAGCCTCCTTCCATACCGCCTCTTCGACCTCCTTGTCGTCGAAGGCAACAGACTACGACTAATCGAGGTCAAGTACATCCTCTCACGCGAAAAGAACCCCCGGGGCACCGTACCCGGCGGCACGATGCTAGCCCACCTGGCGTCGTTCGTTGAGAAGCTCGTATCAACGGCACAGCTGCTACACGAGCCGCTGCGCACGGCAGGCTATACTGTAGAGTACCACTTTGTCGCCATACTCGGCCCCGGCAGGGAGATCAAAAAGAGCGTCTGGAAGCACATCGAGAAAATCACTGGCGCCCTAGAGAGCCTCATAGAAGCACCCGTGGAACCACACAATACCCTATACATTGACATAGCGAGAGAAGTCCAGAATGCAAATCCCACGCCACCCTACGCCTACCGGGCAAAGACCAAGCAAACCGATCAAAAAAGAGATACGAAGAGATAGACAAGAGACCGGTGGCATGGCGCGGTGAACGCATCGCGGTGTTTACATTTCGTTTTGAATGGTTACCCTTGCTGTCCCGATCGTCCCCCGGTGACGGGTGACCGGTTACCCTTGCACCGAGGCATCACCGCAGGCTATGCGGCGGTTACTGGGCCTTACAGTACATCTAGACCATACCAGAGGACGAACAGGGAGGATTAGAATGGAAATAAAGGAAAGACCGGTGGTATGGTGTCGTAAGGTGCTCGTGTTGTTTTCATTCTGGTGTTGACTTGACTTTGTGAGGCTTTGGCTGCGAGCCTCTCCCCACATAATACCGCATTGTGATGGTCTCACGGCGTAATGCTTAGTGCTGCTCGAGAGATCAGCTGGTATCGTGACGACCCTAACGCTCTTACCGAGGTGCCACACCGTCTTGTAAGCCACCTTTACACCGCTGCTCCTCAACTTACTGTACAATAGAGATAGGCTCTAGTAGCCTAAGCGTCTGGCAGTCTCGCTTGTTAACGCGATAAACTCATCCTTCCTGAAAGCAGCATCTCCCTCGAGCAACTTAGGTAGCTGCTCCCGGATCTTCTCGAGGAGCGACTTCTCTCCGGCTGTGGCCCTGACCTTCTCTCTGCTCTTCCTCTTCTTGTGTTTCTCCCCCTCTTCAACCGCGGTTGGAGCACCTCAAGCCTCTCGCACACTATGTGATCATCGCGGTCGACGACCACCACTAGCCTCATGCAACCAGCCCGGATACACCACCTTAGAAGCTTCTAGGGTATACTCGTGGATCATGTCTCTTCGAGTTGCCCACAGCTTCCTCGCGGAGGACATCGCTCATGTATTATTATAGGGGTTTAAGTGTGATGAATGCCGGGTTATCTTCGCTGTTGGACTTATCCTCCTCCCCGAGGAGCTATAGATGGGCTGGGTGTCCTCGCCAGATAACGGGGAGGTGGTTGCAGAGAGTTTGTGCAAAGCTAAGGGTCGTGGTGGAGTATGACCGTGAGGCTGACGCAGCATACATTCGGCTCGGGGAGGGGAGGGTGGCAGAGACCATGGAGGTTGAGCCCGGGGTGTTGCTTGACCTTGACGATGAGGGGAGGGTGATTGGCGTGGAGGTTCTCGAGGCGAGCGTGAGGCTTGGGCGCGTCCTTTCGAGGCTAGAGGAGCTAACCGTCAAGGCCAGGACTGATTACCAGGTGTAATTATAGCATGTCCAGTCTTGATAGCGGGAGTGTAGTTTGAGGATACGCCTAACCAGGCACGCTGAGGAGAGGCTGAGGGAGAGGGGTATCAGCCTCGAAGAGGTGAAGGTGTGCATCCAAAACCCAGACTATACCGAGGAGTCCAGGGGTGCACTTAGATGCTGGAAGAGGATGGGCGACAAGTACATCGTCGTGGTGTACCGGGTCGAGTGCAATCAGTGGATAGTTATAACGGCTTACAAGACCTCGAGGAGGCCGCGGCTACCCGGCAGGCAGTAGACACCCACGCCTCTGTCTGCCTTTAGCTTGATTCTTCCGCTCGGCGTCGCGTAAAGTATGATGGTAGAGGCTGCCTCGTCTTTATGGTTGTGAGGCTGTTTGATCGCTAGTGATCCTATACCCAGTGTTGCAGAGGGCATGGTACTCCTGTATCCCATCCTGACCAGTGACTATGTCTCTTCTAGCTCCGTGGAGACCATGCGACCCGCTGAGTTGGCAAGTGCTATTCTTGCGGTGCACGTTGTACTTCAGAACGTTGGATGCGTCGAAGCCGATATCGTCTACCTGGCAGTAGGCCCTGAGGATAATAATAAGCTGTCTAATCTGTCTAGTTATTGAGCCAAGAGTGGAGAGATATCGAGTGCAGAATCCGGCCAAGAGGGCATAACATAGCGTGTTCGCCATGTTAGCCCAGCCTCTTTAGGCTCGAGATTGCGAAGATTTTTGTGAAAGTGTAGCTAAGCCGTGCTAAACCATAATTATGTTGTTGCGATCCGTGTGAGCGGCTGTATGGCTAACAATGGTACTCCTATAGTCTTGTCTGTGAGCGTTGCACTAACAGCCCCCAGGATGTGTGTTTGTCTCTCTTCGTCGCGCACCCGGCGAGGGCGAGAGGCGATTGAGTGCAATGCGTGGCTCCACAGCCTCCGGTAATACGTTGTATGCTTCGCGTGTTACATTGTTCCTCCACGGTTCACGCAATAAGCTCCATTAGGCTAACCCTTTTCGTACAATCTGTTTTCGACGTAACGCTCTAACAGTTTGCAGAGCGCGTCCCTGCAGAACGCTCTCTCGGTTAGGCCCAGGTGTTTGGATAGTACGCCCTCGGGGGCAAGAGCATCTATAATCTTCTCCTCTAGTTCTTCATCGACCTTGCCGTGTAGAAGTTCGTGCATAACCTCGTGGTAGACAAGGTCTACGAGTTGTCTCGGCTCTACGGTCGGGTGTACAAGGGCTGCAATGTATAGGGTTTGGTTGTCGGTGCATACCACGCTAGCGTCGAGGCGCGGGGTTAGAGAAGGTGCAAGTATAACCGCTAACCTCTTTAAGCGAGGTTTCTCGCTAAACGCGCCCTGACAGAAGCGTATGAATCTACCCCAAGTGTCTGCAAGAATCCTCCTACACGCGTCTTGCAAGCCTTCAACATCGGCTATACTGTCGAAGCTCGCAGCCTCAACGCTATGGAATACACGAGCATGCATCGAGGTGCCAGTATCACACTCTCGGCCCGCTAGGCACTTTGCGAGACTGCACCAAGCTCCTCTACGCTCGGCTTCAAACGCGAACCTTGAAATAGCGATCGGGTTTTCCACGAGAGTCAACAAGCGTGGATCAACATGCTCGAGATGCGTGCAGAGGTAGGAGACGACATAGAGGGTTGCTAGAGGACCGGTAATAAACTGGAGCTCCGGATACACATTGTCACCAGCAAGCTAGCCTCCTAATACTTGTTATAAAGTAGACCCTAGTGCACTATGCGGGCACTCCCCAGAGAAACTTAAATTGTAGAAGTTTTAGACTGTGAGGAAACGTTGCCCAGCACATCTAATACATGAGTAACTTTCGGTTCTGAGCTTTGAAGTGAAGATAAAGAACGCTAATTATAGTATCTTATGCAACTTTTAAGAAATCGGAAAAACTGTAGGAAATGTGCACAAGTATTCACTGCTTACGCCTCCAACAGTTGTTAAAACCACGGCGACAACAAGAAGCTGGAAACACGTGCATCCTCTTGACGTGCCTCTTGAGGCTGGATAGTTGCTTGTAGCTGCGCCCGCAGAACGGACACACGTACAACCCAACCACCCCGCTATCGCCGCGAGCCTCTTGAGCCCCTCTCTACGCAACATCGCTGCACTGCCACTATGCTCTAGCAACTCAGGCGCGGCGAGAGTCCTTACGAGAACATCCAGCTCCTCTCGCCATGGCGGCTGCTAGGGCCAAGACGATCATGTTCCGAGGGTGACAATCACAGCGTCCCTCACTAGAGGCCCTATCCGTTCCAGTCTCTTCTCAAGCCTCGAGGCTGCCATGAGAAAAGTCAGTGATGCCGAGAGTGAGCAATCCGCGATGAGTGTAACGACTAACCCGGCCCCCACTAGTGTGCAGTGTCCGGCGGAAACCTCTCCGGGAGCATCAAGGGCTGAATAAGTCATGCAAGTCAAACCGAACTATAATAAGTACGAACACTCATCAACATGCCGACACCGTCAACATAGATTGAGAAGAATGTATGGCGCCGGGGGCGGGATTTGAACCCGCGCGGGGTTGCCCCCACCGGCTTAGCAGGTCGGTTGAGCCTCTTCATGGGTTGAGGGTTCTCGTGACCGGTCTGGAGAGTGGTCTCGGGAACCCTCTTTGAGGGTTCATTGAGGGTTCTTGCATGGTGGCATTCAAGAGGGTTTATGGTGTAGGAGTGCGCCTCGTTAGGCACCGGGTGTCGATTATTGCTTAACGCGCGTGTGGTGTTAACGCGTTATGCGAGGGTTCAGGTCAAGGTAAAGCCTGGCGGCAAGGAGCAGTACGTTGTAACCCTGCCCGTTGATATTGTCAAGTTGCTTGGCCTGAGGCGTGGCGACTGCCTCTCCTTCAACGTCATAGACGTTGGTGGTAGGCTCGTGCTGGTTGTCGACCGGAGCCCTGTCGACGCCTGTAGAGGCCCTCCTAGAGGCTAGGATCTTCTCTATCGCCTCCTCTATCGTCGAGCCGTTCAGCAACGCCTCTATCCCAGGCTTCATCTCGAGGGTCTTTCTCACCGAGTGCGCCACGTACATCATGTAGTGCTTTACTGACACAGGCCTGTGACGTCCGTGAAGAAAGCTGCATAGCAGCTCCTCCTCGCCACTTGCCGTCGCCAAGCAGAGTTCATAGTGGATCTTGCGCAGGCAGGTTGCCGGTGTCCCTTTGATTTCTCTTCTCGATTCGTAACTATACTCCTTGACAACACGCAACAACCTCTCCTCGAGATCAACCGGGAGTATGATGACGTTGACGCGCTTCCTGCCTATCGTTGCCTTCAGGTCGTAGACGGCTAGGCCCGCGGCGATCCGCCTCTTCGACGTGAACCTCGGGAGGAGCCACAGGTGTTTCAAGCGGCTTCCGCTCCACAGGACAGCTTGTTGTAACGTCTGCGCCCACTCCTTCTCGTCGAGCTCCACTCTACCCCAGTCCTCACAGCGCTCCCAGCCCTCGCCCCTCCTCCCCTCGATCACCCTCCCGCAGGCGAGCCTCTTGAGCGCCAGGAGCCTACGGGCCCGCGCCTCCTCCTCGAGGCTAATCCTCCCTTCGCTGGCCGCCCACGAGAGCCACTTTGACGCGAGCTTCAGGACCCACTTGTTGCACGGGAGCCTCTCGAACCCGAGAGACTCTATGATGCTGTGGTACCCCTCCCAGTACCTCATGTAGTCCCGGTAGCTTAGCGGCGCGGTCTTGCGGATGTACTCCTCGAAGCGCATACCGGCGTGTACCCGTTGTGTCTGGCCCCCGGTTGCAGTACACGCTTGAGCCTACTCGCTCCTCAAGCCTTGCGACCTCGTGACACCCGGGTGTATGTGGCGATGGTATCTGCTCCATTCACCGTGTACAACCGCGGTTGGGCAGGTGCGGTGCCGCGTCTCGCCACAAGGCATTCAGGGCAAACGTGTGTGTTACGAGCGTGTTATGCGTCTACACAGGGCTCCTCGGGCGACAGGCAACGGCAGTGGGGGACGCTAATCATCCCCTTTCCTCAGAGACGAGCGGAAAGAATTGCCAGTGATACTGTGGTATCACTTGCCTTGCATGCCGATAGGGAGCGAGGGTAGGACCAGTGTACCGGGGGGTACACCGGGGCCCGAGTCCCCCGCCCGGGGCAGCCTCGGCCGCTCTGTGAAGAGAGCGTGGACCGGCCGAACCCGTGAGGAGGGTGCGAACCGATGAGAGCGGCCTTGGCCCCGGGCGGGGCGGGATACCCCGGCTTACGTCTTGCTAGAGTCTTGTCTGTTAAGCGTTTGGGGTTGTTCACTCCCTCCAGCCGCGGTTGGAGTTCAAGGGCTGCGGACAGCCTCTATACGGGCCGGTGACGGGATCATAACAAACCCTCAACGGGCTCGTATAGGAACCGTTATTGTTCCTGGCGCTAGGTGCAGGGTTCGTCCGCTTATAGCTCGTCTTGGGAATGGAGGCAGCCCCTATACGGGCCCGTCTCTGGTGCCCTACCTGGGGCTGTCTTCGTGCCTCCGGTCAAGTTCTACCTTGATCCCTCCCGTTACGCTGAGCTGGAGAGGTTGGCGAGGGAGAGGGGTACGACGATCCCCCAGCTTGTCAAGCGGCTCGTCGAGGATTGGCTCGAGGGCAGGCTGTGTGCCGGCACCGGGGCCAGACCCGGGCACAGTGTCGACGAGGCTAGGCTCCGTGAGTTCGAGAGACGCCTCGAACTCCTAGAGGAGACCGTGAAGGCTCTGCTCAGGATCATAGCGGGGAGGTGATATTGTCGTGGGCTCGGAGACACTCTATGAGTTTACCCGAAGGCTTGTGAGGGAGTCAAAATGGCTTCAGAAGGTGCTTATGATACTAACGTATGCGTCTCTTATAGTGCTGGTGTCGGCACTCATCCTGCAAGGCACGTTGCACAGCACGAGCGTATTGGTGGATGTGCTGCAGACGATTATACTGTCGTTGACGCTCCTTCTCACCATACCCCAGTTAATCATCACGCCGTACACCGAGTACCTCAAGGTTCTCGAGGAACGGAGGTATAGGCACTGGTCTAGGCTTCGCGAGGCGCTCATAGTGCCACTGGCTAAACTGATACTACACGAGAGTCGTTTTAGGGAGAGTTTTGAGGCCGGTTGCTACCTCCCAGTCTGCAGCATGCTAAGACGCTTGATGATCGACCACGGCCTTCAACCCTACTACGAGGATCTAGGGAACCACGAGGCTACTCGGGGCCTCTACGAGGCCCTCCGCAGCCTCTGCGGGCCCCTAGACCACGTCTGCGGCTCGGGCCTCGACGCGGAGATAGAAGATCTCGTGGAAGCTGCGCTGAGGGAGGCTGGCATAGACCCCGGGAAGCCGCCCGGCCCGGCTGTCGAGGAGGCCGTACGCTGCGCAATCCACGTGGCAGCGCCTCAGGCCGCTGCGTTCATGCGGGGAGAAGACTGGCTCCGGGCTCTAAAGCAGCGCATCGTAGACGAACTCACCAGAACCATGCCAAGCTGCACAACGACGGATGTAACAGTCGTTGGCGACCCTCTACTGCCGCGCGAGAAGGCCGAAGAAATAGCAGAGAGGATAGTCGAGAAGATCAGGAAGAGCCACCTACACGAGAGGCTCAAAGAGCTATACAGGAAGCTACGCGAAGAGCTAAACAGGGCGCTACTCTACGAGACACTTACCGACGACTGCCCCTACACGCTACCAGAGGCCAAGAAGAGCAAGAAGAGATAGACGAGAGACCGGCGGCATGGTGCTGTGAGGTGCTCGCGTTGTTTTCATTCTGGTGTTGACTCGTGAGGCCTCGGTCGCGACCACCTCGCAGCATAATAACGTATTGTGAGGGCCTCACGGTGCATAGTCTACTGCTGCTCGAGGAGCTTGGCGGGTAGCGCGACGACCCTAACACTCCTGCCCCGGTACCACACCGTCTTGTAGACAGCCTCAATGCCGCTGTTTCTTAGCTCGCTGTACAGCTGGGATAGGCTCTGGTAGCCTAGGTGTTTGACAGCCTCGCTCGTCAGCGCGATAAACTCCTTCTTCCTAAAGGCCGATCCCTCCTCGAGGAGCCTTGGCAGCTCATCCAGGATCTTCTCGAGTATAGACTTCCCTCCAGCTTTGGCTTCGACACTCTCTCCTTGTACCTTGGAGGCTTCCTCCTCTTCACCCTCTGCTCCAACCGCGGTTGGAACCACTCTCACCTCCAGCGTCTCGAGAAGCTCAGCCAAGAGGTCTGGGTCGGCTCCTAGGGCTGCAGCAACCCGGTTCAACCGCAGTTGGAGCACCCGCAGTCTCTCCTCGACGACCCCAGGATCCCGGTCGACGACGATCACCAGCCTTCCGCAGCCTGCCCTGACGCAGCGCTTGAGGAGCTTCAGGGTATACTCGTGCGTCATGTGCCTCTCCGGGTCGCTAACCACCTCGACGCAGAGAGCCTCACCCCAGTGCTCGTCGTCCAGGGGCTTCAGGGCGACGATATCCGGCCTATCCTCGCCACCGGCCTTGTCAACCACGACATAGTAGCCTCTCTCGGCGAGCTCCTCCGCGATAGACCTGATGGCCTCGCGGTGCCACCCGCCGCCGTGCCTCGTCGAGAAGTCTAGTAGCTCCTCGCCCCTAGAGGTTAGGATGAGCTGCTCTCCCTTAAGCTCGAGGAACCCCCTCTGCCGGAGAGACTCTACGACCTGAGCTGCCCTCACCAGCCCAAGCTGCTCCGCAAGCCTACCCAGGGTCAAACCGCTCTTCTCGACCTGAACAAGGATCCTCCATTCTAGTGGCGACACCGGGGCCTCGACGCTAACCCTCTCTGTCGACACCGGCGCGCCGTGGCGCCCGAGGCTCTCCTCGATCCTAGACCTGACAACCGGGTCGTCTAGGTAGGGGTTGCCTCTGCCCAGCTCCACGGGTATGTAGGGCGCCCTGAGGGTGAATGGTCGTAGCGTCGTCTTCCCGACTCTTATGCGCGCTATGAACGTGTAGTCGGGGAGGTTGATCAGGTCGTGGTCGGTGGCGTAGGGCTCGTATAGCTTCCTAAGCTCCCTGGCAGAGACAAGGCCGACCTGGAAGGTGAACACGTGCTTGGCCAGCTCGTAGAGCGCGGCACGCAGCCTCTCGGGGAGCTGCCTGGGATACTGGGTCATGGCGACCAGGAACACGCGGAACTTCCGGGTCTCCGCCATCATCTGCGCTATGAGCCTCGCCAACGCCGGCGACACGAAGTTGTGAAGCTCGTCGACAAAGACGAATGCTGTTGGTCTATCCTCCTCGCCGCGCTCGCCGCGCGCGTAGGCCGCCGCAAAGATCCTCGAGAGTATCAGGGAGCCGAAGAAGTTGAGGCTCTCAGTACCCTTCAGGGCACCCATGTTAACGACAACAATGTAGCCATTGTCGAGGGCCCAGCCTAGGTCAACCGTGGAGCGTTTGGCCTCCACGAACGGCCTTATCAACGGGTCCAGGGTGAACTTCCCGAGCTTGTTGAGAACCGACTGGACCGCATCCGGCGCCTTCTTCAAGAGCGCGGGGTACTGCTCCTCCCAGAACTCTGCCACCTCATCATCCTCCACGTACTCTAGGAACCTTGCACGAGTCTCCTCATCGACGAACACGCGGTACACGTCGCTAAGGCTGTAGGAGCCTGGCGGCGCGCTCAACACAAGCTTAACCGCCATCCTCATCAGGTGCTCGGTTCTCGGGCCCCAGAACCTCTGAAAGTATGCAGCAACCGCCCCCAGGAAAGTCTCCTGGAGCTTGTCGCGCTCGGCGGGCTCCCGGTACTCGAGGAAGTTGATCTTAACCACGCGGCCATAATACTCGACCGTGCGCGGATCGATGTAGACGAGCCTATCGACACACTCCTCCGGGAGGCTCTTAACCAGCTTAAGCGCGTCATCGCCGTTAGGATCGATGTATACTATTGAGGTTCTACCGCAGCCCTCGGCCGCAAGCAGAGAGAGCATAAGGTAACGCGCGTAGCTAGACTTGCCGGCGCCGGTAGTCCCGAAGATGGCCTTGTGTGCACGCGAGAACTCGGAGACAGGAAGGCCGTACGCGGTGCCCTCGAACAAGCCTAGCGGCACGACGCGCCTGCCGCCCACAAGCCTCCTCAGGTCATCGAAGCTAAGCTCCCCCGGAAGCTCCCCGATCTTCACGATCTCGGGCGGCGGCTCTAAGACAGCGATGCCGAGGCGAACCGGGAGGCTCGGCACGGGCCTCGGCACGTTGACGAGAGCCGCAAGCTCCTTGGGTGTTAGGACTGGTAGCCTCTTGTCCCTGAAGAAGACGCCCAGATGCTCAACCTCTCTTCTCCTAATCCTCTCGAGCATCTTCTCGTCAAGCCTCTTGATCCTACAGACTATGTTGTTGTAGTGGAACTGGTGGAAGGCCTCGCAGACACGCTCCACCTTACCCTTATCATCTGCGACCACCCTGACGGCGACAGCGTAGAGACGGTGCATGAGCTTAGCCTCAGCCTGCCTAACCTCCTCGTTCTCGACGGGCAGCAGATGCCGCTGCATCATGTAATGCTGGCGGCGCATCAACTCGTCATACGGGCTGTACGACGGGTCTATCAGGTCCAGCAGCTCCCTAACAACCATCTTGACCGTCGACTCTCCACCCCCACGCCTCCTGTTATACACCCACTCTGCGATCACGCTCTTTGCCCGAGGCTCGTGCTCCCAGCATATCTGGACGAAGACACCAGGCTCAACAGCATCGATCCACAATGCGGCTGTGTTTATGCTCACGGGCTTCTTCTCGGTGTGCTTGAAGAGCGGGTGGTAGAAACCCCTCTCAAGCCTCCCGACACCCACCCAGCCCCTGCTCGGAGGCTCCGGGGGCCTAGCCTCGACGACAACCAGCCTACCCTCGAAGAGATCCTGCAGAGCCTTCTTCACGCCACCAGCCTCACCCTCAGCAACCAGCAGGTACAAGCGGAGATGCCTACCGTCGTGCACCACCTCGAAGCAGCCACGATGAAGCCTGGCCAAGAGATGCTCCAGGGCAAGAGGCTCCGGGTCGATCTCGGGATGCGGGAGAAGCTCCAGAGCCCTGAACCTCCACACGTTGCCCTGTCTACCGAGCAACCCGGGGCCCCGCCTGGGAGGCGTGTCAACCGCAGTGGGCGCGGAGCATCACGGATCCCAACACCCGTTAGCTTAGGCTCCAACCGCGGTTGGACCTATCCTCCTTTCCCGCTCTCGGCATCCTCGTACACAGGCTCTAGCAAGATCCTCCCAGTCTCCTCGTCTAGGCACACCCTGTAAGCCACTATCCCGAGCTTCTCGACGAGATAGAGGGGGACCCTGACCTTCACGTAGGAGTCCCTCCTCTTCCTTCCTCGCCAGGTCTTCGTGGTGAGCGTCAGCTTCACAATCCTCTCGCCGCTGCACCGCAAGGCAGCAGCCCCGAGGGGTGTACACCCGCAGAGGCTTTAAACCACCACGTAGGGCGTACACCCCACGGTGGCGGGGCTTGGCCGAGGAGAGGCGCGACAAAACCCAGGTGTACCTCGAGCGGGCAAAGAGCCTAGAGGAGAAGGCGAGGTCGACGTTCAACATGGGGTTTGTCGCCCTAGGCTCCATGCTCGTGCTCGCAAAATTCCTGAAGGATGTGATCGCACAGACGATCGTCATACTCCTGGGGCTGGGTGTCGCCGGGGTAGCTGTGCTGCAAGCTGCTATAATGAGCCGGGACGCCGAGAGGATATGGGAGAGGCTGTTGAGAGACCCGAGCCCCTACCCCAAGCTCACACTCATACAGGGGATCCTCCTGCTCGCCATCGGGGTGGCGGCGCTCATCCTAGCACTCCTCGGCCTCTGGAGGTGATAGTGTGAAGAGGCTCACGGCGCTCCTACTCCTGGCTCTCCTCGCCCTCGCCGCCCTCCTCCTCTACACGCACGCCGCCGGGACCAACCGCGGTTGGACACCAGACCTGAAACCCGGCACCACCATCACCCTCGAGGAGATCAAACACCTTGAGGAGAGCGGCTGGAGGCTGGTTAGAACCCCGCTCTACAAGGGCGTGTTTCACGACGCGCCTTGCCCGTCCGGCCTCCTGCTAGCCTACAAGCCTGGGCCTCATAACGGCCCTCTAGGGGTCTCGTGGAGGACGGCAGACTGGGTCTACACGACGAGAACAGTAAAGCTGAGCAGCGTCGCCAACGCTACGATCTACTACCGCGCGAGACCCACAGCCACAGTCTACGCCACGAGCATAGCCTACTGCCTCGAGAAGATCAACAACACCGCCTACAGGGTGACAAACTACCTGAAACCAGCATACTACGCAAAGAGCTACACACTAGAGCCACACAGGATAGTCGTCAAGGTGGACCACGAGGCGTTCGAGAAGCTGCTGAGGAGAGAGTGGGTCGAGTCTTACGTGGCTAAGCTTCGGGTTTCTCCAAGGCTCGCCGAGGAGAGTGTTAACGACGTGCGTATCGTTGGCTGGTTTCGCGTGGAGAGGCGCGTCTGCGGGGTCGATGTTGTCGTCGAGGCTCCGAGGCTTAGAGTGGTTTACGGGGATCCCGCCTACACCTACCCCAACAGCTACCTGCGGCACGTCATAGTGTCGTTGGCGAGGTTCATGTGGGAGCTGCGCGTCTGCACACCCGACGAGGCGGTTAAGGCGAGCTACTGGATCATCTACGGCGGCGACGACACCGACCCATATCCGCCAAACTGGTTGATCAATGGCGGTGTATGTTGGCAATGGTCTGAGTGGACATTCAGGGCACTGAGGATGCTAGGCTTGCCAGTCTACCTCCTCTACACCCCCGGTAACCCGCCACACGAGTCTACACTCCTCTGTAGAGAGAGACCAGTGGCCTACCGCGGTTGGTGCTATGGGCTCCTTGCCGTAAACCCGGAGAGTGGGAAGAGGATCATCTGCTGGCTCTTCGACGACACGGGTTATGTGACAAGCCTTTGGAGGGAGATTGCGAAGATAGGCGCGAGGGTGCATCTAGGCAAGCAGGCATATCCGCCCGAGATATACAGGGTTGTAAAAACATGGGTGGGGTGTAGGATCCCAAGCGACGCTTTCAACGCTACGGCGGGATGACCACTATCCTGGCTGTTAGCGGGGTTCTCCAGACGCCCAGCTCCTCGTATGGGATCCTGAGCGTCTCGTTGAGCGCCACCACGTGGTATAGGAGTGCTCCGGTAGCAGCATCGTAGATGTACACCTGGCTGCCTATCGGCACCCCTGTTATCGTCACGTAGGGGTTGCTAGCCACGAGGAGCTTCGCTACCCACGCTGGTATCGGTACCGTTGGCGCTGTCGGCGGGGACTCGATGTAGAATGTTATGTTGACGGTGTGAGCTCCTGGGGGTAGCACCTCCCTCATTAGCCTCCATGTGAGCGGTGCCCATAGCTTCCTCCTGAACACATCGTCCACATACACGTAGGGTATCGTCTGTGCTAGTACGTCGGAGCCCCAGGCGCCGGGTACCCTGCCGTAGAAGCCCATCAGGTACGCGTACACTACGCAGCCCCCGTCGCAGCTCACGTTGAAGATTAGGCCTGCCCTTGGCCACTCTACCCACAGTTTCAGGGCATTGCCGAGGTTCGTGTCCTCGTAGGTTACCAGCGTGTAATTACCCCAGAGTTGGAGGCCGAGATCCTCGCCTGCGCAGGGTTCCAGCTCGCTCTCGAAGCAGTAGTACGAGATGAGACCCTCCGCCTCCTTCACAACCTCATAGTCCGTCGCGTTGATCTTTACAACCCTGATTAAATCGCCGGGCCATAGTGTGCCGGTCCACACGGCTGGCTTCGCGGCCTCCGGTACGAGCTCCACGCGCCACACGCTAAACGCGTAGAGAGTGTCAATCTGGTTGAATGGCGCCGCTCCAGCCCTGGCTCTGCTGATGTTATACCATAGGCTCACTACTATCGGCGAATCGATAGTGAGGTTGACACCGCGGCATATGATGGTTACGTCTGCATCCGCGTCTACCTGACCCGGTTGCAGAGCGTCAGACACCGCCATGATACAGCCGCCATACCTGAGCAACGTTGCGTTCGTAGCGCCCGTGAACAGCTCAGGGTTCTCCACGGGGATGATGTCGGCAAGGTCATTATCGAAGAGCAGCTTGCCGCCTAGGTAGATCCTCAGCCTCAGGGTAGCGTTGAGCAGGAGGGTCTCGGTGTGGTTTGTTGAGGAGCCGTCGGTGAGCGCCTTCTTTGCCGTCAGGTCTGCGGGGCAGCCGAGCTCCGCACACGGGTCCCTAACCCACAGGTCGATGCGGAGCGTGTAGCGGCCCTCCACAACCCTCGGGTGTATGGTGATGTTGCAAGCCCCTGCAGTCGCGTTGCAGGTTAAGCCCAGACCGTGATCCCTGTCCACCCAGGGTTTCACCACGCTCCCAGAGTACGCCACGATGCCCTCGGCGGCGTATCCCCACCAGCCCTGGAGTGTCGAGACGTCGTCGAACGAGAGGATTATGCTCGGACCGGGTTTACTAGGCTGTGGTGTCGGGCTCCTCCCATAGTCTATGACTATCGTCTTGACCTCGCCGTCCCTGAGCGTCACCCTGTAGGTTCTGTCGACGGTTGTTGAGCCGGATTGTGCCGTGATCTTGACCGTGTACTCGCCGGGTGCGAGGCCACACAGCTTCAGGTACCCTGGGTCATTGGAGACTAGCTCCGCTGGCCACTGGGATGCGCCACGCTCGATCCTAACACTTAGGATGTTTGCAGGGGTTCCCTCAACCCAAGCGTCTACCTCTATGCAGCCCGGCTTGCCCAGTATCCTGAGGACTTGTGTCCCGTGGATGGTGGCTACGTACACCGCGATGGTCGTGTTGGGGTTGTGGTATAGCATTGGGAGGATTATCGGCTCGGTTGTCTCGATTGTGATGTAGCCTCCCGGCTTGACGACGGGGTAGCCGTCGCTGCTCCACTCCGGGGCCTCCACCCTCAGCTCCTGTGGGATATCGCCGAGTGCTCCTGGCGCCTTCCACTCCTGGCTCCAGAGCCATAGTGGCGGGTATCGAGAGTTATCCTCGAGGGCGACCGCCAGGTAGACTATCTTGGCTCCGAAGCGCCCCACGTTCTGCAGTGTGACCCTGAGCCTAGCCCTGTACTCGTCGACGGGGATCCACTCGTAGTCGACGAGTTTGAACTGGGTCTGGAGCTGCCTCTCTGCGATAAGCTTCTCCTCGGCGATCCTCAGCTGCGCCTGGAGCCCCTGCAGCTGGATCGAGTAGACGGCCACCTGGGCGAAGAGGATGATCGCCATGAGGGCGACGACGGCCGGCAGCACCGTCTGGCCCCGCAGCCTCCCCCACGCCACCACCCGCCACCCTCCACCCCTCCCCCAGGGCCCCGCAGTGGCCGGGTCCCGGGGAGCCCCTCCACACGGACACCATCCCGGCGCGGGTGCAACCGCGGTTGCACGGGTAGACTATCGTCGAGGCGTTATCACGCCACGGGTACTATACGCGGAGCCGAGTCAACCGCGGTTGGAGCGAGACAAGAGTCTATGGAGTCCGGCTACGCCTGGAGGGTCTCGGGGCGCCGGCTCCAACCGCGGTTGTAGCCACTCACGGTACGCCAGTTCGCCCGGGGAGGGAGAGGGGCGAGCGAATGTACTCCATGCGTAGCAGCCATGGACGGGGCCCGTATCCCGGTGGCGCCATCAGGGTAACACCATGCGAACGAATGTTCGGCCTCCACGGGCGAGCTCCGAGCACTCGTTCACCAGTCTTAACCGCGGTTGGACGCCTGTATAGGAGAGGGCCGGGTGTTGTGCGGGGGTGCTGGTCTAGACGCTTTCGAGCCTCGCTGTTAGCCTCCGGTACTCGCCGTCGTCGAGCAGGTAGTAGGCTTCTACGCCAGCCCTCCTCGCGTTAACAGCCTGTATCCTGTCGCACGTGGCGAGGATGGACCCGGTTACCCTCGCGCAGGCTATGAAGAACGCGTCTGCGGCCCTACACCCGGTTCTAAGCGCGACCTCCACGGCCTCCTCGTGCAGAGTGTCGTAGCCCACGAGGTTGACGAACCTCGTTATCTCGGCGACGTGCGACGCGGCTCTCTCCGGCCTGTACCTGGCCAGCACGCCGCTAAGCTCGACCACAAGGAGCATCGGGGCGTACACCGGGAGGTTCCTCCTAGACACCACGTCGATCACGCGTAGGCTCCTCCTGCTCCTCTCGGCGTCGAAGCGTATCAGCGCATCCACGTAGACGGAGGTATCCAGGACTATCAACGCCGGCCCCCGGTCAAGCTCTTCAGGGGATCCTCGCGCACACCGCTATACTCGCGCGACAACCTGCGTATAGCCTCGGCGAGCCCCCCAGACCCCCGGACGATCACTATCACGACCCTCTCGCCGTCCCTCAGGTTCACCCGCCTAAGGGGGCGCAACACACCCCCCTCATAGACAGCCTCCACGACCTCCAACGCGCGGCCCCGGGACAAGTGTGGAGAAAGAACCGTATCATATAACGTGGCTGGCATCCGGGCTGGAGGGGTCCTAGGGTTCGGCGTCTCCGAGCTCCGCCGCGAGGAGTGAGCGTATCTCGTCCAGTATGGCTGGTAGCGAGGGCTCTTCCGCCGGTACGACACTCCCATCGCTTAGGTGCTTGTGGTGCGGGTGGGTTGGTAGCTCTGGGTGGTGCGGGGCGTTATCATAGCGGAATCTGAGGTTACCATGGGGATCCTCGTAGTGGAAGCGATAGGCTATCCTCTCGACCCTCTCGCCCCGCGAGACGAGATACTCGAGGAAGTGCAGCCTGGATCCATCCACGAACCTGATTAACCCTCTCAACACGAGCCTAGTCGGCGACCTCACCTCCATGGTGATGCTCGAGTATGTTATCAGCTTGCTAAGCCTCCACAGCTTCTCTATCACTCCTCTCGTATACTCTGCGAGCAAGCCTCTCTCTAAGACCTCTCACCTCCCTAAGCTCCCTCCGCGCCATCTCGAGGAAGACGAGTTCACCATACCACTCGATGAAGTCCTGCTCGTCGCCCAGCTCGCCGCGGAGAAAGCGCCCCAGGAACTCCTCGGAGGACATCCCATACCTCTCCTCGAATGTCCTGATCCTCTCACGCGTCGCCCTAACCTCGTCCTCGAGCTTCCTTATTCTCATCTCGATATCTCTGATCCTCGGCTTGCCACTCACCATGCTCACCATACTCCCAGATGCCAGCGCAAGATAACGGTATAGTTATACTTCTCTACCCTTGGGGGAGTAGCCCCATCCAGGCGTCGCCGCCCGCCTCGAGCCTCACTGTGCCTACTGGCGCCGTGTAGGGTATCGACGCTGTGGCCTCGCCGGTCTCGATCGTTACGAGGCCCGCGAGCCAGTAGATGCGGTAGCCGCCACTGCACGGCAGCGTCTCGCTCCTAGAGCCAGCCGTTACCCTCACGGCGTTGCCCTCCGGCTCTGCGACTACCCTGTGCCCAGCCGAGTCGACGAGCGTCAAGCTCGTGGTGCACGCGGCCTCCGCGTAGACCACAGTGCCCGGCTGCACCTCTAGAGAGCCGCCGGGGAGCGTCGCGTTGAGCACCAGGCCCTCCACGTCGACGCCGGTGGCCTCGAGGCCGCCGCCCGGAAGAACCGCCAGGCTCTGGGCCCCCGAGGCCGTCGAGGCGACCCAGATGCTCGCGTTGTAAGCGTCTATGGATGGGAGGTTGAGGGTGATCCTCCCGTCCCGGGTCCAGGTGCACGCCACCTCGCCCGCGTCACGCACACCGTCGCGGTCATAGTCGATCCACCAGCAGACGACCGAGGCGGGCGGCGCTGTGATGGTGACAGGTCCGCTGTTAAACGCCACGTACCGGAATGTGACGAGCACGGCCTCGGCCGCCGGGACCCACGGGTAAGTCCACCCGTAGGTTAGCCAGTAGGGGTCTACGATGGAGTTGACATACCCGGTGATGTTCGGGTACCACCAGTAGTAGCGGTAGACCCACGGGGGGAGAACGGCGACATAATCAGCGGGGTACCTGGTCAGAGGGTGTACGGTCATACGCTCGCCGCGCACGATAACATGCAGCGTTATGCCCTTCACCTCGTCGCGTATGACTGCGCTCTTCTCCGCCCACCCCGGGACGTAGAGCTTGTAGACCACGCCGCTTATGTTGACGCTGGTCACGCCGGTGGCGTTCAACCACACTATGGTTGCGCTCTTCGCCTCGCTCCTCGCCAGCGAGGCCCACGCGTACACCGTGTATCTTACCCTCGATGTGCCAGTGTAATAGTTCTTGTAGAGCATCTTCTCAACAAAGGCTATCGTGGTCGACGTGCCAACCACGGCATACTGGTACCTCGAGTAGACGCCGATGTAGAAGGGCCTCGTGGCCACATACCAGCCGTTAATAACAGGGACGCTGCACACCCTGGGATGCCAGCAGATGTTGCAAGCTTGGTAGGCTACACCAGGCCGCCTCTCAACACCGCAATATATCCCGATGCAGCACCAGAGCGATTGCGCCACCTGCCCGCCGAGCCCCTCCACACGGAAAACCGCGTAATCCGCGTCTATATCGACTCGCCAGGAGCCTCTCCCAAACCCGTCTAGAAGCAACGTGGTTGAGTTGTACACCCTGACCACAGCCCCACTGGCAGACTCGTTGAGGAGCCTCGCGAGGTCGGCTAGCGACAGGAGCCTTGCCCCGCACTCTGCAAGCTCTCTCCTCAGCTGCTCACCACCAGCGTACACCATTAGACTCACTAGCCTACGGCCGCTCGTCAGGTCGATCGTATCTCCGGGTAGGATACAACCCGTGTAGCTATACACCGATTCTACGGGTATCCAGGCCGCTAGGCCTGTCTCGGCCCCCAGCGTGGCCCCCAGGCTCGTATTGCCGAGGAAGAGGTTGATGGTGAGGTTCTGCCCGTAGGGGTTGGCCGCCACCACAGTCGCCTCGCCCTGGCCCGTCGACACGGCCGCCACAGGCGCCATGGCGCCCGGCGAGGGTAGGGACGGGGGCCTCAGGGCGAGGAGCGTTGCCGCCGCGATAGACCCGAGTATCGCGAGGAGGAGGAGCGCGGGTGCCTCCCTCATACCCTCCACCCGGGGAGGATGGAGCGAAAAACGCAGTGGGGCTAGGGGAGTCGCGTTGAGATACACCTGGCTGGTGGTGCTTGCCCAG